>JBLMXV010000121.1:0-23029 GCA_050257935.1 Chloroflexota bacterium | reverse complement strand
AGCGGGAATCCAGAATTTCCGGGCTTTTCTGGACGCCCGTTTCCACGGGCATAAAGACTCTTTCGGGCAACACTGGTTTTAAGATTAGGTTGTAGTCAATTGTTCAGGCTTACGGCACCTCGCCTCCCTTTCCATCCGCCCTCTCTGAGAGTTTGGGTTTGTTGAGGCAGTCGTTATCTAAACCAATAATACGTTGAAAATGCAGGAGTTGTCCAGATAGGAACATTCTGTTTGAAGGCCGATATCAACTCACTGTTTCGGCACTGTATCGCGCAATGAGCCCGGTCCTTACCGCGTGTTTGTACATCCGCACGAAGAACCAGTATGCGACAAGAATATACAAGGCTGAAAGGCATGCACCCCACAGGATGGCGGCCTCTGGAAGCGTTCCTCCGGAGATGACTGTCCGCACACTCTCGAAAACATACGACGGCGGTAGAACGACTGAAACGACCCGCATCCATTCCGGGAGTATCGAGATCGGATAGAAGACCCCGACGAACGGGGAGATGAGGGCGGGTATCGGCCAGATGAACCACTCCGAAGCAGGCCCGAGTCGAAGCACCACAGCGCTGCCGAAGATGCCGAGCGCAATGCCGAACAGGAACAGCACAAGAATGATCGGGATGAGAGCCAGTCCGTATGCGAGGAAGGAGAGGCCGAAAAGAGTCGTCGCCAGGACAAGCATCACGGCGAGCCCGACCGAACTCGTCACGACACTCGAAAATACCAGGCCGGTGAGATACTCCGACATCGAGAGAGGAGTGGCGAAGACGTTGAGGAAATTGCGCGCCCACACGTCCTCGAAAAAGGCTATGGTCACACCCTGCATGGCGCGAACAAGGAAATCCCAAAGCAGGACAGCACCGAGAAGGACAGGAACGAAACTGAACCCGGGCGAGGTCACTGCGTCGAGGTATGCTGTGATGAACCCCCATAGCACTATGTCAACGGCAACCCACACGAACAGGGTCATCACCCGTGAGAGACTCCCCCGCATGAGATAGAACTGCCTGAGCACGATGGCTGCGATCCTGCCGAAGTTCATGGCGTTCGATCGGACTGAAGGGCCAGCGGTTCGCGAGCCACGGCTATGAAAAGCTCTTCGAGACTCTTCTTGCCGTGCTCGAGTGCGAGGGTCCTCGGATTCCCTTCCAGCAGGATCCTTCCGCCTGAGAGAAAGAGGACGCGGTCGCAGACATCCTCCACTTCGAGCATGTTGTGCGATGTCCACAGGATGCCTCCTGCGTCCTGTGTCGCGAACTCGCGTATCCTCGCACGGATATCGCGCGCAGCAGCGGGGTCGAGTGATGCCGTCGGCTCATCGAGGAGAAGCAGGTGCGGGCGATTGAGCAGGGCCTTGGCGAGCGACAGACGCGTCTGCTCCCCTGAAGAGAGGATACCGCTCTTTGTATGGCGAAGTGTTTCGAGTCCGAACTGCCTGAGCAGGACCTCAATCCGTTCAGTGAGAAGTTTCACTCCGTACAGGAGGCCGAAGACTCTGAGATTCTGGTACACGGTCAGGTTCCCGGGCAGGGGGGCATAAACCGCAGCGAAATTCGTCCGTTCAAGCGCCCGGGACCGGTGCACCCCTACGTCCATGCCTTCGATGAGGACGGTTCCAGAGGTGGGCTGCAAGACACCGAGTATCATGTTGATCGTCGTAGTCTTCCCTGCCCCGTTGGGGCCCAGAAGGCCGACTATCTCCCGAGGTCCGACCTCGAAGGAAATGCCGTCTACCGCAACAGTATCTTCATATGTCTTCCGCAGGTTGGCGACTGAGAGCACTTTCGCTGCCATGACCGTCCTTTATCATAAATCATTTCAGGAGCGATGACCTTCCTTTGTTATAATAGTCACGAAGTCAATCAAAGCTGAGGTCAAAACTATGACACGTGGAATTATGCTGCTGGGGATCTTTGTTCTTCTGTATGGTTGTGCATCATCACAGACACGCCTTGACGAATACACCAACGAATGGCTCACACGGCCGCTGTCAGAACTCAAACAGTCAATGAACGGTCCCGGTTCATATGCTTCAAAGATTGGATGGAAAGAAAAGACTTATCCACTCGCCAATGGGAATTCTGTCTTTGTTGAACCGTGGAGCAAGGACTGCGCCATACAATGGGAAATAAGCCCGGAGGGCATAATTGTTGGCTCCCGGCCCGTAGGAAGTGGTTGTGAGCAGGGGTCAAGCTCTAATACCGGTTTGTTGCAGAGAACCACGGCCCCGAATCCGGACACACTATGGCACTAATTTCAGAAGGTGGTGTCACATGACGCTGTCTGATCGCGTCAAATCTGCACCGCAAGGAGTTAGAGCTATGTCTCTTCTGAGGCCTGCCTTCCTCACCGTGATGCTCTTGACAATCTGCACCGTAATGATTCTACCCTTGCAAGTCCGTGGTGACACGTCCGGGCCCGCCCAGGTGATAGAACGTTTCAACGCAACCCTGATCGGGGCGATGAAGGGCGGCAAAGAATTAGGCTATAACGGCCGATATAGGCTTATTGATCCGGTGGTGAGGGAATCTTTCTCAATGCCATACATGGCCGGCGTCTCGGTGGGCAGATACTGGAAGACTCTCACGAAAACGCAACAGCAGCAGTTGGTGAACATCTATACTGAGTGGTCGATCGCCAGTTACGCAAAGAATTTTGACGAATACACGGGTGAGAGTTTCGAGATAGTGGGGCAGCCTCAGACGGCAGGCGATAATGCCAAGGTCCTGAGCAAGCTCGTTAATCCCAAGGGCAAAGAAACGGAGTTTGAGTACCGCTTGCGCAGGACAGACGGGACCTGGAGAATTGTGGATATACGCATCTCGGGTGTGAGTCAGCTTGCTCACACGCGGGCTCAATTTGTGAGCGTTCTTGACCGGGAAGGGTTTGACGAGCTTATTGCAACGCTGAAGAGAAAAATCCAGGATTTCGCAGGCGCGGAACGCCGGTGAACTGAGGCCGGCGTCCGGGGTTCCACAACCGGGACGGAAGGGCGGAAAACTGGACAACAAGCAGATAAACGGCGAATCATCACTGAATTCAAAGACTCTGAGACACCCCGCGACTACTCGGATCTCAAACTCGATTTTCCCCGGGTGTCACTCGTGCCGAAAAGTTTGCGGCGTATGTTCGAAGCCTGCCAGATCGCCAGTCCGGGCAACCCAAGCAGCAGTTCTCGGATTCGTCTCGCGAAAGACAGGGCAAGGGCCGCGCTCGGTTCGATACCAAGGGCTGCTCCTATAAGGACATATCCCCCCTCCTGAACACCAAGGGCGCCAGGCACCGCGAAGGCACCGGTCCTAATGGCCTGACCCAGGCTCTCAAACAGCAGAGCGGTGCCAATGCTGACGGGGTGCCCCAACAACTGCAGGGCAACCCAGATTTCGCCTACGCCGAGGAACCAGGCGAGAAGGTGCCAGCATCCCGCCGACATCACCGTACGCCTGTGCCCATAAAGCCGCAGAATCTCTGCATCTATGGTCGCCGCGCCATCTGAGGCTGACCTGTACTGAGGTTCCCCAAGTATCCTCCTGGAAACGCGCACGATGAGCCCAAAGAATCCCCTTCTTTGCGCAACGTAGAAACCGCCCAGGAGAAGCGTTATGATAACGGCCCCCGCCACAATGGCCAGAAGAGAACCTTCCCTGTGCAGGGATGGAGCTGCAAGACAAAGGCCGATGACAGTGAAGACAATCTGCGACAGGACGACCAGGGTGACATCAACAACGACGCTGGCCCCGGCCTTCCCCACATCAACTCCACGGTCCATGAGCATCAGCGCTTTAACGACATTACCGCCCATCTGCAGGACGGGCAGCAAATCATTGATCGACTCGCCGATCCAGCGACCGAGGAGCATTGTTCTGAATCTAGGTCGTTGGCCTGAGGGAAAGAGACGCCACCACCCCACGGCATCGGCCCATAGTTGCGGAAGGTGAAAGAGCGCAATGATGACGATACCCCATCCCGCGCGGCGGAGAGCCGCAATAACATCAGCAACGCCCTGCCAGGCGATTACAGCCGCCAGCAGAGCAATGCCGATACCGAGGCCCGCGCACGCGGTACGAGAGCGGAGAAGCGTAGCGAGTATGCTCATCGGGGGAGCTGCACAGAATCGCCCGTGCCATCAATCAACTGAACGATTCTCTGATCGTTTCGCGTTGAAGTCCGGCGCACTACCGAAGGGCCGCCTTGGCCATGCGGGAACCGACCTCCCAGATGGGACCTGGAAAGCGATGGGCTGCGGAGAGAACCTGATCAAAGGAAGAAACAAATCTGTCCGCATCTGCCTTGTTGAACACAAGCGGCGGAATAAGCTTTATGATGTCCTTGCCATGACCTGAGACCTGGGCCAAAATGTGGTGGTCCATTATCAAAGGCACAAGAATAGACTGGCAAAAAAGATCGTTATTGATCCTGTGAATCATGTTCCAAGCGGCCTTCAGTGCCCGTGAGCGCGGGGCGCCGAACTCGATCGCGATCATGAGGCCGAGGCCCCTCACTTCCCGGATGAGTTCGTATGCGGTCGCCAGGTCCCTGAGACGACTCATGAGGTACGCACCCATGCTGGCACTGTTTTCAACGAGACCTTCATCGCGGATCACCTCCAGGGTTACCAGGCCGCATACAGCAGCCAGGTCATTCTGCCCGAAGGTGGTGGAGTGTACCATACAGCGGTCCATGGAGCTGAACACCTTGTCATAAACCCTACGGGGATACAGGATCGCCCCGATCGGACAGTAGCCTCCTGAGAGAGATTTTGAGAGCGTCATGATGTCAGGAACCACGTCCCAGTGCTGGCATCCAAAAAGCTTTCCTGTACGTCCAAAGCCTGTCTGGACCTCGTCGGCGATGAGAAGAGTGCCGTAACGGGTACATATTTCACGTGCCCGGGGCAGAAAGTCATCAGGAGGGATGAAAACACCGTGGCCGATGACCGGCTCCACGACAAGCGCCGCCACATCACCGCGCGCGATCTCAGCCTCCATCCGCGCCACGTCGCCAAACGGGATTTCTGTGCCACCGTGCAGAATGGCCTCGTAGTCAGAACGGAACTCCTTGCATCCGTTGACTGCAAGGGTCCCGAGGGTCAGACCGTGGTAACCGTGGTCACAGTAAACAAACCGTCTTCTGCGGGTGAAAGCGTGAGCAAACTTCAGGGCTCCATCCACAGCCTCAGCACCTGAGTTGCAAAAAAAGACTGTGTCGAGGCCTTTCGGCGCAACCTCGGCTATCAGTTTCTCGGCGAGAAGCCCCGCCAAAAGCTGGGTTCCCATTTTCACGAGGTTCGGGCTGTCTAAGTCCAAGTATTGCCGGATGGCTTCCTTCACCTTGGGATGGGAACGCCCGACGGCAAATACGCCGAAACCTGCGAGCATATCCAGATAGTCGTTACCGCGGTTGTCCCAGAGGTGAGCCCCCTGTCCGCGCACGTATACCGGATCGAACCCGATGGTCTTGAGAACTCTGGCCATCTGGGGGTTGATGTACTCCGAAAGAAGGGAATGCTGTCTGCCCTGATTGCGTTCAATCAATTCACGTAGATCAAAGGACATGAGGATCTCCTGGACGATTCATTAGAGCAGACAGTGGCACAGACGTATTTGCCGGCCTCACAACCGGAAGCGTTCACGATAGGCGGCATACCTCTCCTTTTCTTCCTCCTCATCCAGACCAAAATCTTGGAGGCTATACCGGTGCTTTCCAAAACGGTTCTTCGGATTCTTGCCGATGAATTCGAGAATACGTTGCGGAAGACTTTCAGGGAAGGGCATGTCGAAATGCGTGTAGACCTGCCTGACTGCGCCGACAGGGTCCGCTACCAGATCAGCGTAATACAGATCAAGGAATCGCTCCGAGGGAGCACAGCCGCGATCGCGCGAACGAAGTGCCCTGCCTATAGCCTCGGCCCACCTTCGGCTGCACTCCTGTCCCACCTCCGCGGGATCGACATCATCGCTAAAGGCGCCTCGGAGAGTTGCTGTCAGACTCGCGTTGGAGGCAGTCACCTCGATCGGGTCGCGGTGCGTCATCACGATGCAGGCGTCCGGATAGACATTGAACATCGCTTCGAAATCAAACATGTGAGCCGGTGCCTTCAGGACCCAACGTTCCCCCGGACACCGCCACTGGAGGTGTTGCAGGAACCTCCGGTGCATGACATATGAGGGGTGGAGGTCCTGTGCTTCCAACCAGTCAAGGTAGGACGGCAGACGGTGAGTCGTTTCGAACTGATAGCTAAGAAAAGAATGGCTAAAGATCACGAGACATTCTTCGGGAAGTCGTGCACCAACGGGGTGAATGCGATTGAAGCCCTCGACCATCCGGTGAAACCACCGAATCTGTCGATCAACTAGTGCGATGCGCTGGTCGGTAAGGTAAGTTGCGGCCTCCGGCGGCGGGCAGGGATACATCGTCTCCCAGGTCAGGGGGACGCGGTTGGCTGCATCGAGGGCCAGGAGGCCATGGAGAAGAGTTGTGCCGGTGCGGGGTAGACCGGTTATGATGACCGGGCGCCGAATCTCCTGTTCGCCGATTCCGGGGTTGCGCCTGCGATCTTCCTGCAACCGCAGGCGGTTGACGAGGAGCCTTATCAGATCGTGGCGGGTGGCCAGTCGCCCCAACGGGTTAAGTTGAGCCTCTGACTCCAGCGCAACAAGGAGGCGCCGGAGAGCTTCGCGAAAAGACGTATCGCCGAAGTCGTCCAGGGAAGCCTGACGACACGCCGCATTGATCAGGTCCTCTTCATCGAATTTTGCCAAAGTCGCCGGACTGATAACGCCGCCCACGGCGTTGATCGCATGCACCACGAAAGAGCGTTTCACCTTCCAGCGCCGTCTCGCATCGGACGGAAGTGTATCGCCTGTAGGACGGTTGGACCGTCCTCGCGACTGTTGATGACCGACGAATTCTTTCTTCTCACTCATAGCAATTATTCAAATCTGGAGGTGCTTTAGAATCATACAGACGTCTGCGTCTCTTGACTGGGGAACAAAGAGTGCGGTCAAGTCCTTGCAATCACCCGACGGCATCGTGTCTTACCCATATCTCAGATGCCCTATGTATCCTTTTCCCGCAAGATAGTTCATAAGTATTGCCACGCATTCGTCAACAGTCTTTGAGTCTGTTTCCAGTAAGATGTCCGGATTAGCGGGCTCTTCGTAGGGCGCTGAGATACCGGTGAAGTCCTTGACCCTGCCCGCCCTGGCCAACTGATAAATTCCCTTAGGATCCCGCCGTTCGCACTCCGGAAGGCAGCATTTGACATAGACCTCTATGAACTCATCAACTCCGAGAAGCCGCCTGACGTTCTCACGATCTTCCCTGCAGGGTGATATGAAAGCGGTCATTACAACCAGGCCGGCATCAACGAACAGTTTTGCGACTTCTCCGATTCTGCGAATGTTCTCCTTCCTGTCTTCCGGGCTGAAACCGAGATCCTTATTCAGACCGTGGCGGATGTTATCGCCGTCCAGAACATAACAATTGACGCCAGCCGCATGCAACACCGCAGCCAAAGAGTTCGCCAGTGTGGACTTCCCCGCCGCAGACAGGCCGGTAAACCATATCGCGCAGCTCTTGTATCCGTTCTTCATCTGCCGGTGATTTGCAGAAACGGACGGCTCGTGCCAATAAAGGTTCTTTTCTCTATCTTTCATAAGAGAGTTGGCGCACGAACGCTCCCATGCATCGCCATAAAGTCACAATACTCAGGCAGCGGACGCGCTCTTCACCGGGAAGATGAAGATTGAACTACGCGATAGTTTAACAAAGAAGGACAGAAAAGTCATTGAACACCAGTGCGCCTTCCTGACGACGCGCGAAAGAAACAGATAGGTCAGCCGAGTCAATAACACAAGGAACGCAGTCGCACACATTAACGTAGAACGGCAGGTCAGAGCGCCTCAAATCCTTTATGAATGCGATGAACTATGATTCAGAGTCCGGTCTTCTTGAGTCCGTTACAAGTGTGGTTTGAAAAGTTCCCTTACACGGTGGTCTGGAGATGAACAAGGTATAACTCATAAAGTCTTTTCGGCATCTCTGCCCTGCCGAGGAATGTTCTGCTTTGCAGAAGTTGGGGTCAACCAACAAGGGAAGTCGCGGCCGTGGCCGGCCATTCTCTTGGACCGGCCCGAACGCCTATTGATTATAGCGCACTTTCAACAGCAGCATAAGGGACGGCAGGAAGAGAAGCGTGGAAAGTATGAGAAAGGCAAGGCAGAGGCTTAGCAGTATGCCTATGCTCGCGATCCCCTGATGGGGCGAGAAGGCCAGGCTTCCGGTGCTGATCATCGTGGCCAGGTTGCTGAACAGGGTGGCACGGGCCATGCTTGATTTCAAGAGATTGTCGTCCCGGCGAGGGTCTTTCCAATCGCGCACAATAAAAATGATGCCGCTGTGGACTCCAATTCCCAAAATAAGCGGTACAACAATGACGTTCGCGAAATTGACTGGGACGGCGAGCAACACTGATGCCGTAGCCGTCAGGAGGAAGGCGAGTGCCAGGGGGGCAAGGATCAGGAGGGTCCTGGACGTACTCCTGAGACCTATCAGCAGGAAGGCGCAGATTATGATCACCGCGTAGAGAGTGGCTTCCCTGAAGGAGGTCTCAATGGCCTTGCCCGATTCATAGACAGTCACCGGTGTGTCAGTGGCGCCAGGCGCGACTGACCTGATTGCATTGACAAACCGCTCCAGATTTGCCAGATTTGTGAGGTCTTCGCGTGGGAATATCTGGACACGGAAACGCCCGTCGGCTGAGACATACTGGCTCTGCAACTCCGGGGGAAGAGAGGACGGCGCTCTAATCGCGGATGGCTCCAGTAACGTCCTCAGTCTGTCAAAGAGAGCGGGAAGCCCTGACATCAGGCTCTCATCAATCAGGGCAAGTGTAGATGCACCATGTGGGTTGTCTTTTGCAAGAATTACCCTGAGTTTTGTTACGCTGTCATAGAGTTTCTGCGCTGCCTCTCTGGTCGACCGAGGGGCTCCAGCAAGATGATTCCTAAGAGACCTCTGAAGACGCGCAATTGCCTCAATCTCCTGAGCATCGCTTAGGCGCTTTACGCGAGGCTGATGCAGCTCAGGGGCCATAAAAAGAGCGATGTCGGATATGAGGCTGATCTTCTCCTGCTGATTGCTCGGGATGAAATCATGTATAGTTATAGCCGTTCTGACCTCTTTGAGGCTCCTCAGTTGTTCAGCCACCCGGCGAGCCTCTCCGTCACTGTCTACAAGCACCGAAGCAGTCCAAGGTTCGCCGCTGGGGTCCCTGAAGAGTTCCTTCATAGTCACTACAGATTCTGATGAACGGTCGTAGAGGTTCAATGGGTTGTAGTCGAAGAAGACCTTTGGAACGAAGAGCAGAGACGCCGATGCTGTGGCAAGGCCGATGCCTACGATGCTTCGCGGATACCTGTACGGCAGATCGACCAGCCACCGCCATGTCGGTTTCCACACCCGGCACTTTCTAACGGGAAACAAGGTGAGGAAAGCAGGCAAGACTGTCATATTGCCAAAGAAGCTGATGAACATGCTCGAACCCGAGATGAAGCCAAGCTCAGCAACTCCAGCATAGGCGGTGGGAACAAAGGAATAGAAACCTAGTGCCGTGGTAGCGGCACTCAAAAAGAGGCTCCTGCCGACACTCGTGGCGGTCGAGGTGATGCTATCCTGTTGAGGGGACCTTTGCACTAGCAACTCGCGATATCTGAGGCAGAACTGGATACTGTAGTCGATGCCCAGACCGATGAAGAGCACGGCAAAGGTAATGGAGATCATGTTCAAGCTGCCCACGGTGGCGAGGGCGAATGCCGTGGACCAGATGAGCCCCATGATCAGGGTGACGAGGCTGGAAAAGATGAGGCGCCCTGAGCAGTATAGACCGACAAAAAGGATCAGCGCGACCAGAACCAGAGATGCAGCAGTGGCGATTCCCGTACTGTCGCGGACTTCGAGCAGGTTTTCATAGGCAAGTGCGAAGTCTCCGGTGATACGTACTTGTGCTGTTCCCGGCTTGTTGTATCCCAACTGCCGTGCAACCTCGCGCACAGTCTCCAGGGGGACGTTCCCCGCAGACAGAGATGCGTCTGCGACCCGTGGCTGCAAGATGATGAACTGACGCTGTCGTCCAACGGCCTGATCAGCACCGAGGGCCAGAGCCTCCCATGAAATCCGGCAGAGTCTACCATCAACTGCGCAACTGAAGGACTCACTCATCGAATCAAGGAGCAGTAGAAGAGTGCGGTCCTGACTCCCGCTAAGATCTCGTTGGTCCAGAGCTTTTTCAACTACTGAAAACAGTCCGCGGAGACTGAGGTCCTTTGAGAGGAAAGCGAGAAAAGGCTGGGATGCCGAGAGGCGGTCCCCCAGCTTCTCCAGTTCATCGACGCTCAGGTATAGGAGGCCGTTGTGCTGAAAGAACGATCCAGATCCAGGCTCATAGACATCGCCGTAGGTAGCCTCTTCTTTCCTCAAACGCTCAGATATGAGTTTCCGTGCTGTCTCTGCCTGCTCCGGAGTGCCGCCGTCTATGACAACAACGATGGTGTCATTCTGCTGTGGAAAAGCTCTGGAGAAGTCCTTGTACAATTTCTTGAAGGGCAGTTTGTCAGACATCATGCTGTGCATGTCCGTGTTGATCTTGAAGTTGACTATGGAATAGTAGAGGGTCCAGGCCGTTAGCAGGAAACCTGCCACGACAACGGCGAGCGCATGGCGCTGAATGAAGAGAACCCATGCGCCCAGCAGGCGCTGCGTGCGCGTCAATGTAGCGTCGTTAGTCATGACTGTGTGTATCTGCCTGAGTTCCGGCTTGCTAGGTCCTGTCAGTGATTCATGCAGCGAGGCCGAAATCCGCCTTCAGGGCAAGGAGCCATCTGTGTGAAATGATAACAAAAGAAACAGGCGTCGTGCCCGATGACGCGGAAGGTCTTCGTTCCACGTCGGGATACTCTAGCGACAAATGGGAGGACTGCTCTTTCTTCCTCGTCCGTCTGAAACGTGCTGCGTGTGAAAAAATGGTGACCTTTGTTACAATAGGACTCAAAAACCAAGGACAAGGCAGGGTATTTCATGCGTCCGCACGTAGTCGGCCGCGGAAAGCCGGCGATAGATCATGGTGCAGGACAGTGAAGTGCAGAAAGAACAGTCCCGGACTCCAAGGCGTGGAAAGGGATCGTCTATGATGCGCCAAGGATTATCTTCGCTTGTGTTAGTCCGGTTGATCCCTTTGCCTTTATGGATGTGTAGGATGAACCCTAACGTTGCAGGACAGAACATTTATCGGGCAGGGCAGAGATGCCGGAAAAACTTTTTGAGCGATATCTTGTTCCCCAGACCACCCCTTAAGGAAACTTTACAAACCACACTGGTGGTGGGCTCGAGAGGGCCGGACTCTGAATCATATCGCATCGCGTTCAAAAAGAATTGGAGGCGCTCTGCCCCGCCGTTCTGTGCAACTGCCAGGTGAACAGATGAAAATGGCGTACTATAAGATAGGGAATAGGTATTCCTGGCGGCCTTCAGACAATGAACCTGGGGTCTTGCCGGCAGAACCAGATGGGAGCATCCTGCCCGGAACTCATCCCGCGAGTTTAATCGTAAAGGTAAGTGAGGCTATAGGAAAGACTCGGGCCTTTTACGGTCCTCAGCAGCATGAAGATGGTTACTGGTGGTACGAACTCGAATCGAACGTGACCATGACGGCAGAGTATTTGATGTTTCTCCATTTCCTGGGCCTCAGGGACAAAGAGAAGGACAGGAAAATTGCAAATCAGATCCTGCAGAACCAGCGGGATAATGGATCGTGGTCGTTGTTTTGGGGAGACGACGGTGACTTGAGCACTTCAATCGAAGCATATTTTGCCCTCAAGATAGTCGGTTTTTCTTCCGACGACGAGCCTTTGCGAAAGGCACGGGCATTCATCCTCGAAAAAGGAGGGGTAGAGGCGGCAAGAGTCTTCACCAAGATCTTTCTCGCCCTTTTCGGGGAGTTCGATTGGAAGGCAATTCCCTCGATTCCTCTTGAGATCAACCTTCTCCCTCACTGGTTTCCCTTCAATATATATAGTTTTTCAAGCTGGGCACGGTCGACGCTCGTACCGCTGTCTGTGGTTCTTGAGTTCAAACCTGTTAGACCGCTGCCTGAACATGCAAGGATCAGGGAGCTGTATAAGAATCCTCATGAAGTGCCTCCCCTAACGCCCAAGAAACTTCCGAGACTTTCATGGAAACGATTCTTCATCGTCCTTGATAGAGTTTTGAAGGTGATGGAGATCCTTCCGATAAGGCCTTTTAGGGATAAGGCCCTCCGTGAGACCGAACGGTGGATCCTTGAACATCAGGAACCGAACGGCGATTGGGCAGGGATACAGCCGGCAATGATCAATTCTCTCCTCGCCCTCGCGGCATTGGGATACGATGTCTCATCTGAACCGATGAAAAAAGGGCTTGAAGCCCTCGAGAGGTTTACCATAGAAACGGACAGGGATCTGCGACTTCAGGCCTGTATTTCTCCTATCTGGGATACGGCTCTGACATCGCTGGCCTTGCTGTACTCGGGGATGGAGAAGGATCATCCTTCTCTGACGAAGGCCTCCAGGTGGTTGGCCTCAAAGCAGATCTTCGAAAAAGGGGACTGGAGCATCAAGAGGCCGAACATTAAGGGAGGCGGATGGGCATTCGAGTTCGAGAATAACTGGTACCCTGATGTGGATGACACAGCGGTAGTGTTACTCCTTCTCAACAGATATTCAGATCGCGATATTATCAAGCCTGAGCACATGGAAAGTGGCCTCCGCTGGGTCATGGGTATGCGTGGAAAGGACGGCGGCTGGGGCGCCTTTGACGTTGACAATAACATGAGAATACTTAACCAACTCCCATTCGGAGATCTCGAGGCGATGATAGACCCCAGCACCCCAGACCTGACGGGGAGGGTTCTTGAACTCATTGGCTCAATCGGTTATTCGTCATCGGACGACGTAGTCAAGAGAGCCATAGAGTTTATAAAGAAGACGCAGCGAGGAGACGGCTCATGGTGGGGAAGATGGGGGGTCAACTACATTTATGGGACGTGGTCTGTGCTTCTGGGACTTCGATCCGTGGGAGAGGATATGACCAGCCCATACGTAAGAAAGGCCGTTAGTTGGCTGAAATACAATCAAAATCCCGATGGCGGATGGGGTGAAACCTGTGACTCTTATCAGAACGGTGGTGCGAACTGTCGTGGGGCGAGCACGCCTTCGCAGACAGCCTGGGCGATTCTCGCTCTAATTGCTGCAGGTGAGGGCACGAGTGAAGAGGTGATCAAGGGGATAACCTATCTCATCGAGCGGCAAAATGCTGATGGAACATGGGATGAAAGTGCATTCACCGGTACGGGGTTTCCCAAACATTTCTACATACGATACCATAATTACAGAAATTGCTTTCCTTTAATGGCCTTGGGGCAGTTCCGATCGGTGTTGACTAATAAAGGAATCCCTCTTTCAAGATCATCGCGACAGGCGCCGCAGGTTTTGTCGGATTCCACGTAACCAAGCCTTGAACCTCATCGAGTTCACGAAGAACACAAACCTACACATGGGAGGGATTCTTAAGAGTACGGTGCCATGCGTTTCCCGATTAGTCTCTACACATCTTTGACACTTTCGTTTGCAAAACATGCGTTAAGGGGGGAAAGGAAGTTCCCTTTGGTATTGATGCTCGAGCCCACGCATCGATGCAATCTCGCGTGTGCGGGATGCGACAGGATACGACTGCACGGGAAAGAGCAGACGGATGACCTCACCCTTGACCAGTGTATAGAGGCAGCGATAACATCGAGGGCTCCTGTCGTCACCGTCACTGGCGGCGAACCCCTCCTGTATAAGGACTTGATCCCTCTGGTCAGAGAGCTGCTCAGGATGAAGAGGCATGTATACCTCTGCACAAACGGCCTCCTCGCCGAATCCTTTATCGAGGAGTTTACCGCAGAGCCAAGGCTTACCCTTAACTTCCATCTCGACGGGATGGAAAAGACCCACGACAGCATCACTCTCAAGCGCGGAACATTCAATAAGGCTATCGACGCCATTAAGAAAGCGAAGAGCAAAGGGTTTCGGGTGAGCACAAACACCTCTGTATATAGAAGCTCTGACGTGCGAGAGCTGGAGGCGTTGTTTGATTTGCTAAAGGGCCTCGACGTGGACGGAATACTCATGGCTCCGGCCTTCAGCTATGAAAGCGTGGAAGGCGAGATTTTTCTCAGCAGGAACGAAATACGGGAGAAGTTCAGAGAGATGGCACATTTCTCCGATAGATTTCCCCTCATGAGTTCACCAATCTATCTCGATTTCCTGAAAGGGGATAGAGAGATATGTTGCACACCGTGGGGTAACCCAACGCGCAACCCTCTCGGATGGAAGTCCCCCTGTTACCTGATAACCGATGCTTATTATCAATCATTCGATGAATTGATGGAAAAGACACCATGGGATAGGTATGAGGCAGGAACTGATCCGAGGTGCAAGAATTGTATGGTTCACAGCGGGTACGAGGCCACGGTGATGAGGACCGTCTTCTCGAATCCCGCAGATCTCTTCAGGCTTGCCTTCTGGAATATGAAAAAGACCTGATGCAGTTCCTCTCAGTCGTTCTGGAAACGATCATCCTGAGGCCGTACGTCTTTGTCTTCCTGCTGGTCTATCTCATCGGCTGCTCGATGCATCTGGGCATAAAGAGGGCGCTCCTTTTTGCGGCAGCCGGGTATCTCATAGCATGGCTTTCAGAGTATTCTTCCATCAATAACGGCATTCCTTATGGCCACTACTATTACATCGAGCAGACAAAGGATAAGGAGATATGGGTTCTTGGCGTGCCCTTCATGGATTCACTGAGTTACGTGTTTCTCGCTTATGCGAGCTACGCGATGGCTCTCATGGTCATCTCACCAGCCCTCCTTTCTGGAGGTGCCATCTATCTTCTCGAAACAAGGGAGATCAGGAAGTCACTGCTGGCAAGAATGCTCGGGACACTCTTTTTCGTGTATCTCGACATAATCATAGACCCCGTCGCCCTGAGGGGCGATAAGTGGTTCCTCGGACAGATTTACGGATACCCGGATGGAGGCGTCTACTTTGGAGTGCCCATTTCGAACTTCGCCGGATGGGCTGTGGTAGGGTTTATCATGATATCTGTGCTGCAGGAGACAGACTCTCTCCTCCATCGCAGGAACGTCAAGGACTGGTTTGGATTCAACTATCCGTGGAGATTTCTCATTGGCCCCGCCCTTTACCTGGCTGTAATTGTTTTCAATTTGTGCATAACCTTCTATATCGGCGAGTACACCATCGGCTGGGCCGGCGTCTTCATATCGCTCCCCTTCTTCTTTCTGCTTTACCCCTTGATGAAAAGCAAACTCTTCCCGGCGACTACCGACAATGCATTGGAAGCCCATCGTAGGGACTTTCCGAAAGCCAGGTTGTAAGACAATCACAGTGTTTCAACGAGCGCCCTCACAGCATGCCACAGCTTGTGTGACGCCTTTCTTGAAGTCCTGCCAAGCCTCGCCGCATTGGGTATGAGGGCCGGTCTGGACAAAAGAAGCTTGAGGCTGCGGGAAACTTTGTATTCACCTGATTCATCGGAAACGTTAAGAAGTTCCTGGGGGATATCTTCGTCTGCCATGTCTGTAATTGAGCGGAAGGCAAAAAAGGGAATCCCCCGCTGTATAGAGCCTCTGGCGAGTGGGAACGTTTCCATGTCGCACACAGCAAGGGAAAGCTCGGGCGCGACCTTCTTGATCTCAGATTTCTTCATCCATCTTTGAAGGGTTACCACGGTTCCCTCATCCATGATGACCTTACGGGAAAGTCTGTCGGCTATCTCTCCTGAGTCCGGCAGTTCCAGCGTATCTTCGACCCTGTCGCTGATGAAGACAGCCTTTGATGGCCATATGAGGTCGCCTGCTCCAGCACCATCGTACAAGGCACCGCCAAATCCCATTGACACGATAAAATCCGGATTATATTCGCTGAGCACGTAATCCAACACCGCTTCAGCATTCTGACTTCCCATTCGGGTCTGAACCAGTGCGATTTCGTGGGAAGGGTGTTCGACAAAATATGTCTTGAACGGTTTCTTAATTCTTCTTGTGACCGCAAAGTTGCGGAGCGTCTCTCTTGACTCATGGGGAAAGGCTGAGAAAATAACAAGCCTCATCTCAAATATCCGGTGAGGTCAGAGGCTATTTGCGGTCTATTCAGGCCTCGCAAACAGGAGAAGGGAAAGTAACCCATGCTGAATATTCTAGTTGGTGGAGGCGGCGGGAATCGAACCCGCGTCCGAAAGTACTACTCACGGGCATCTACATGTGTATCCTGCCTATTTCATCTCGGACTCGTGATTGCCGACAGGCAGGCCTCACGAATCCCAGCCCCTGAATCTCCCGCCTGACTTAAGGGCGTCATCCGGCGGCAGCCTGTGCTATGACGCCTGTCTCCAAGGCACAGGCAACCCTGGAGGAGCGTGCTGCTACTGGTTAAGCAGCGAGTGCCAATTCGTTGTTGGCGTTTGTGTGTGTTCCACCTTTTTACGTGGAGATGGAGCCACGACATGCAACCCGTGCCTCATAACCCCCGTCGAGCCCTTTCGCCCCCGAGGAAAGCTGTGATGCGCTTCGGAGAAGACGAACTCCCCCTCAGCATACTATTATTATACCACATTCAGCGGTTCCTCATCGCCCGTTCGATCGTCTTCTTCGCCTCCCGCTCCTTGATGGTGTCCCGCTTCTCGTATTCCCTCTTGCCCTTGCCCAGCCCTATCTCGACCTTTGCGAAGGGTCCCTTGAAATACAGCTTCAGGGGAATGAGTGCATAGCCCTTCTGTTGAATCTTACCCTTCAACCGCTCGATCTCCTTCCGGTGGAGGAGGAGTTTCCTGTTCCGTAGAGGATCATGGTTCATGATGTTGCCGTGACTGTAAGGACTGATGTGGCAGTTGACGAGGATCACCTGAGAGTCCTTGATCAGCACGTAACTGTCCTTCAGATTCACCCTTCCCTCCCGGATGGACTTCACTTCCGTCCCGAGGAGCTGAATCCCCGCCTCCACGGTGTCCTCTATATGGTAGTCGTGGTAGGCCTTTCTGTTCTGAGAGACTATCTTCATGGCTTATGATACCAGCATTTCCTGGGTCCTTCAAACTTACAGACTTCACTCTGCCCTGCGCCGAACTTAAACTGTAAGGCAAACACTGGGTGCATGAAGCACGATGCGCCAGGCAGGGCGTTTCACCTGCCGTGATCCGGAAGACTTGATGCCCTCATCGGTACATGGGCTATAATTCGAATCATTTCTTGCAAATCGGAGGTACTCCATGAGATTGCTTGCGTCCCTGCTCGTCGTGCTGGTGTGCACACTCACCCTTTCGTGCGGCGGGAAGAAAGAAGTCAAGAAGCAGTCGGAGGACTCGCGAATGGCGACAGAGGCGGTGGACCTTGCAGAAACGCTCCGCGATGCCTATTTGAGGAAAGACCTGAAGTCCATCGAACGCAATACCACCAGGGAAGGCTATCGCACCATCGTGAGCTCGGTGAAGCCTTTCGACCACGCAGAACTTGAGTTCAATCCGGTCTGGGTTGAGATCGAGGGGAATGAGGTCAGGCTGAACGTCTCATGGAAAGGGAAGTGGCAGAAGACCGGGAAAACGCTGGATGAGAGAGGCATGGCGGTCTTCGTAATGAGGGGGAAGCCGCTGAAACTCGAAAACATCATCCGGGGAAACCCCTTCGTCTACCCGGAGTGACGACCGGGATCTCGGGCAGGGGCAGGCCCCGCACATACGCCCCGACGGCTGGAAGCCTCACGCATCACTTGCATGAACTGCACGAGGATGAACTGCACGAAGAGCAGCCCGACGTCTGCTTCTCGACGCCGCTCATACCGAAAACCGAGAATTTCTTCTTGACCTCTCCGGCGGCGCAATGCGGGCAGGTCACCTTCTGGTTCCCGAAGACGAGCTTCTCGAACTCGACACCGCACTGTTGACACATATATTCGAAGATAGGCATGACAAACTCCTTGGTGATTGGGCTTTTATAGTATATCATAGCGCTTGCATTATTGAGAAAAATGCTTTAAGGTATTAGAGCAGGAGCGATCCGTCCCCGCTTGTGACATTTCCCTTCGGCGTGCGGTGTACGTCTTGAGAACGACTCGATCGAATATACTCGGGAGGATGCAGCATGGCAGAACGCAAGGTGATGAATCTTCAGGACAATTTCCTTAACCAACTGAGAAGAGAGAAGATCCCGGTGACTCTCTATCTCGCAAACGGCGTGAGGCTCAGGGGCACGGTGGCGGGGTTCGACAACTTTGTAATTCTCCTGAGAGAATCGACTACACAGCTTATCTATAAGCACGCCGTGTCGACGATCTTGCCCGAGAGGCCCGTAGACCTGAGGGTAGAGCAGACTGAGAATGAGTAGTGCCTCACAGACGCCCCGAAACCCCATCCCCACAGTTGACGTCATCATCGAGTACGGAGACGGAATCATCCTGATCAAACGCCTGAACCCGCCGCTGGGATGGGCCCTCCCCGGCGGTTTTGTGGATTACGGGGAATCTCTGGAAACGGCCGCAGTCCGTGAAGCGAAGGAAGAGACCGGCCTTGATGCGGAACTGAAGAGACAGTTTCACACTTACTCGTCACCCGACCGCGACGCGCGGTTTCATACAATTACCACAGTGTTCATCGCCTCGGGCAAGGGGGTCTTGCGCGCAGGGGATGACGCAGGGGAGACAGAGGTATTTCACGCCGGCAACCTGCCTGCAGAGATCGCCTTCGATCACAGAACGATTCTTGAAGATTACTTCACCAGGAGGTACTGACGCATGCTGCAGTCCATGAGGAAACACGCAAGGTTCTTCTACATTCTTTTCTTCATAGTCATCATCAGCTTCGTCTTCTGGGGCGTGGGCGGCCTCGATCAACCGACCTCGGTAAGCGTGGCTGAGATCGGCAAGGAAAAGATCACCGTCGAAGAATACTGGCGTGCCTACGAAAACGTCAGGAACACTTACAGAGACCTCTACCAGGGGCAGTTCGACGAGGAGGCTGAGAAGAAACTCCAACTCAAGGAGACGGTCCTCAACAACCTGATCGATCAGCGGGTGCTGCTCCTCACGGCGAAGTCCCTCGGGATCGCCGTCACAGACAAGGAACTTCAAGACGCGATCACGCACGACCCTCGCTTCATGAGAGATGGCGTATTCAGGAAAGACATCTACTTCAGGACCCTCGAGCTGAGCAGGATCACTCCGGATCAGTTCGAAAACATGATGCGCCAGGACCGTATGCTCCTCAAGATGAGACGACTCATCGAGTCCGCGGTCGACCTGACGCCGGCCGACACGAAGGGTATCACGGGGACCGATGCAGTCGCCGAGCAGACGAAGCAGGCTATCCTCTTTACCAAGAGAAACGCGGTGCTCAAGTCCTACGTGGAAGGCATGAGGGAGAGGATGGAGGTGAAGATCAACAAGGATGCCATTTCGTGACGGGAGGAGGCGCCATTGCTTGACATCCTCACCCAGATCCGATGGCAGGACATCCTCGACATACTCCTCGTCTCGATCATCCTCTACCGGGTCATCCTCATCATCAAGGGCACAAAGGCCGCGAAGATGCTCGTGGGCATCGGCGTCCTCCTCGTCGCGTCGTTCTTCTCAAAATACCTGCAGCTCCACACCATGGATTGGCTTGTGCAGAGCTTCTGGGCTCAGGTCGTCGTTGCCCTCATCGTTCTGTTCCAGCCCGAAATCCGGAGGACCCTCGCAAAAATGGGGGAGTCTTCGCTCCTCCAGGGGTTCACTTCAGCAGAGGAGTTGAAATCCCTCGAGGAAATCGTGAGGGCATCAATCGCTCTCGCAAACAGGAAGATCGGGGCTCTCATCGTGATCGAGCGGGAGGTGAGCCTCAAGGACTACGTCGAAATAGGAATCAGCCTCGATGCCAGGGTGACTAAGGAACTGCTCCTCAGCATCTTCCATCCCACTTCGCCGATTCATGATGGCGCCATTGTAATCCGGGGCAATCGGGTGCTGGCAGCAGGCTGCTTCCTCCCCATCACACTCGGGGCCGACGTAAGCAAGGCCCTTGGTACGCGGCACCGCGCGGGAATCGGCATCACCGAAGAGACGGACGCTGTGGCGATAGTCGTCTCCGAGGAGACGGGAACCGTCTCCGTAGCCATGGACGGCAAGCTGGAAGCGCCGATCGACATGGGGACCCTGAGAGAGATCCTGACCAACCTCTTCACCGAGGCCAAGAAAGAAAAATTGCAGAAGAAGGTACAGGAGCCCGCAGCTCAGGCGGTATCTGAAAGGGATGCGTAGGTTCACCTTCCGCAGAATGTTCAGCAGGGAAAAAGCCCTGAGCAACCTTGGACTCAAGCTCCTCTCCGTCGGGCTCGCCCTTTCCTTGTGGTTGTATGTGACATACAGGGGGCAGTCAGAGATAGTAGTCGATGCGCCGATTGAATTTAAGAACGTGCCGAAGGGCATGGAGATCTTGAAGCAGAACGTGAAGAAGGTGAGTCTCAATGTGCGCGGCCACGAGAGGATGCTGATGTCGCTCAGGCCGATGGACGTGAGAGTGACGGTAGACCTCACGGGCGCCAAGACGGGCGAGGAGGCTTACAACATTGACAAGAACAGCGTCGTTATTCCGAGGAGCGTCCAGGTACTGAGAATAGACCCCGCTTCCGTGAAGGTCAACCTCGACGAGTCGGCCACGAAGAAGGTCGTTGTCAAGCCTTACCTTGCCGGCACCCCTGAGAAGGGCTTCCGGGTGACGTCCGCAGTCGTCGAGCCCTCATCGGTTGTGATAGAAGGAGCAGCGTCGGAGATATCAAAGATAGCCTTCCTGAGGACCGATCCCATCGACATCACGGGGCTCGATCAGGACACGGGCCTGAGTGCGCGTCTTAACACCAACGGAAGAAACATCAGGACTAACATCACGGAGGTAACCGTGAAAATCAGCGTTGAGAAGGTAGAGAAATGAAGCTCTTCGGCACAGACGGTATCAGAGGCAAGGTGAACCGGGCACCCATGACCCCCGAGCAGGTGCTCCGTGTAGGCATGGCAATCGCTGCCGTCCTGAAGGACGATCGCGGCAGAAACATGGTCCTCATCGGCAAGGACACCCGCCTGTCCGGCTATCTCATCGAGAGTGCTCTCACCTCAGGAATCTGCGCCATGGGTATGAACGTTACTCTTGTGGGACCCATCCCCACGCCGGGCATCGCGTTTCTCACCAGGACACTACGCCTCGACGCGGGAATCGTCATCTCCGCATCTCACAACCCTTTCGAGGACAACGGTATAAAGATCTTTTCATCAGACGGCTTCAAGCTCTCCGACGCGATCGAGAGAGAGATCGAGAGACTCGTCGCAGATACAGGCTTCCCGGCCCGGAAGCCGACAGGAGAACGAATCGGCAAGGCCTTCAGGCTCGAAGACGCCATTGGGAGATACATCGAGTACATAAAATCTACTATCCCGAAGGGCGTGAATCTCGAGGGCCTCAAGGTGGTCGTGGACACGGCCAACGGTGCAGCCTATAAAGTGACCCCTCTTCTGCTCAAGGAACTGGGGGCCGATGTGATATCGCTGAACGACGATCCAGATGGAGTCAACATCAACGACCGGTGCGGCTCTCTTCATCTCGAGTGCATCTCACAGGCGGTGAGAGAATCGGGAGCACAGGTCGGCATCGCCCATGACGGTGACGCCGACAGGACGCTCTTCGTCGACGAACAGGGACGCTCCGTCGACGGCGACGTAGTCATGGGAATCTGGGCTTCTGAACTGAAGAAGGAAGGAAACCTCCGCGGCAATGCAGTTGTCGCGACCGTCATGAGCAACTTCGGACTCGAGAAGTACCTCTCCGGACGCGGAATCAGCCTCATACGGGCAAACGTAGGCGACAGGTATGTCGTAGAGGAAATGGTAAGAGGCGGCTACAACCTCGGCGGGGAGCAGTCGGGCCACATCATCTTCTTCGACCACAACACGACGGGAGACGGCCCCATAACCGCCTTGCAGGTCCTTTATCTCATGAGAAAGAAGCGGCGGTCCCTTTCTGAACTGACGAAGCAGATAGAACTCTATCCGCAGGTGCTCCTCAACGTGCCGGTTTCCTCGAGGAAAGACTTCCGCGAGGTGCCGGAGGTGAAAGCAGCCGTCGAACAGGCACACGTCCGTCTCGACACTAAAGGCCGCATCCTTGTGAGACCTTCAGGCACCGAACCGAAGATACGGGTAATGGTGGAGGCTGAAGACAAGGGGCTCGCCTTGTCCACGGCAGAAGAGGTTGCAGCGGTAATACAGAAAAAACTCGGTACCAGGGAGGGATAGAGGCCCGGGCTTCTATCCCTTCCGTTCACGTCTGTCTGTGCCTCTCTTCGCCTCCTTTATCGTCGGTGACTCGGCGTTCCATCTGCACCGATTTTTTCCTTACTCCGTCGCCGCTCTGGCCGCCGCGCTGCTTCTGCTCTCCTTCCGCAGGATAATTGCCGCCCGACGCACCCTACGAACAGTGATCGGCTTCTTCGTCTTGGTCATTGGGGCGGCGAGCGGGTTCATGTATGCACAAGACCGCCACGTCCCCGCCCGCCCTGCCTACGAGACGACCGGAGAGACGCTCAGCGCCACGGTTAAGCCGCTCACTGAGGCAACAGCCGTGGGAGCATCGTTTATTTCGCAGAACGTGCAGGTGATTGCAGCTGAAGACAGCAACCGCGTGCCCATCGACCTCCGTGATGTGAGGCTGATCGGCGAAACGCCGCTCTCCACTGAGCACCAATACTTCATAAGGGGGTACATTCCCAGGGATTCCGTCTTCATGA
The DNA here is from genome assembly GCA_050257935.1 of Chloroflexota bacterium. Classification (GTDB taxonomy): domain Bacteria; phylum Nitrospirota; class Thermodesulfovibrionia; order Thermodesulfovibrionales; family Dissulfurispiraceae; genus JBLMXV01. Next base: position 126 of record JBLMXV010000121.1, on the reverse strand, counting down.
ATCCCGGGGGGCAGAGAGGCCTCTCAGGCTCCGGGCCGTCTACATCAGGGAACTGGACGAAGATCCCTCCGTGGCGTCCCGCATTCGGACCTTCCTCGACAGGTGCCGATCACGGTTAAACAGCCA
>JBLMXV010000120.1:0-3867 GCA_050257935.1 Chloroflexota bacterium | reverse complement strand
GGGTAGGCGACTGTGGAGGGATGTGAGTGATAAATGGCGACCATGGCGATACCCTGCTCCCGCATGTCACGGTGAGCCTGAAACTGTTCCTTCGATTCCATCTCATACGTAACCGGGGAGTGCACCGCGTTCGTGATGCGGTAGAGCTTCGAGACCGAGCCATCCCTGCCGGCCAGCATGCCGCATGCCTCATTCGGGTACACCTCCCGGCAGTGGGCAATCATCTCGTCGATAATGGGAGGAGGAATGATCAGATCTCGCATGGCGTTCGGCAATCAGGAACTGCGCTGAGCTAGAGCCGACAGTACCCTGAGTCGTCGTCCGAAAGCTCGGTGATTGTCGGCCGTTCACCGCAGGCAGGGCACTCAGGGTTCCTGGGCACTTTCACACGCCTGAAGGTGGCCTTCAGGGCGTCGTAGATGAGCAGGGTATTCTTCAGGATCTCTCCCTTGCCGAGTATGAGCTTGATGACCTCGATCGCCTGGAGTGAACCGACCACGCCGGTTATCGCGCCGATCACACCCGCCTCCTGACAGGAAGGGACGAGGCCCGGCGGCGGCATCTCTTCGAAGAGGCACCGATAGCAATGACCTTCACCCGGCACTATCGTGCTGACCTGGCCTTCGAAACGCAGTATCGCGCCGCTCACGAGCGGTTTTCCCAGCATCACGCAGGCATCGTTCACCAGATACCGCGTCGGGAAATTATCGCTCCCGTCGACCACGACATCGTAATCCTTCAGATAGTCCCGTATGTTGTCCTTCGTGAGCCTTCCCCTGATGCCTATGACCTTCACGTCGGGATTGAGGGCCTCGAAGGTCATCTTCGCCGAATCGACCTTCGGCATATCGAGTGTCTTGGTGCTATGGGCGATCTGCCTCTGGAGATTGCTTAGTTCGACAGTGTCGTTGTCGATCATGCCGATCGTCCCTACCCCCGCCGCGGCAAGGTAGTACCCGACGGGACACCCGAGCCCCCCGGCTCCGACGATGAAGACCTTGGACTCAAGGAGCCTGCCTTGCCCCTTGCCCCCCACCTCAGGCAATATAATGTGACGGCTGTATCTCTGAAGCTGTTCTTCGGTGTAGTTCACGTCGTCTCGCTCCTTTACTGCTAGTCCTCCCTGCCCTCAACCCTTATGAACAACGTCTTGTCGGAGACCACGGATAGCCTGTTGATCTCGTCGATCGAGGAGCGGACATCACGCTCGCGCGCCCTGTGGGTGAGAACGACGAGGGGAACCGATCCGCCGATCCGCCTTCCCTTCTGGATGACCGAAGCTATGCTTATGTCATGGCTGCCGAGGACTCCGGCGATCCTGGAGAGGACCCCCGGTTTGTCAAGGGCTGAGAATCTGAAATAGTACATGCTCTCGATCTCTTCCATCCTCCTTATTCTGGGACCGGCACTTCCCTCGCCTGTCCTTCCTAGGAGAGGGCTCCGCATGAGACCACCGGCGGCAACTCTCCGGCCGATGTCGACAATATCTGCAACGATCGCGCTGCCTGTCGGCATGTCTCCCGCCCCCCTGCCGTAATACAGCGTGGAGCCCACAGCATCGCCCTCGACGTACACAGCATTGAACACACCGTCCACCTTCGAGACGAGATAGTCGCTGGATACCATGGTGGGGTGGACTCGCAGCTCAACTTCACCGGGGGATGCCTTGGCGATCGCGAGCAGTTTCACCTTGTAGCCAAGCTCGGCGGCAAAGTCGATATCCTGCGCGGTGATCCTCGTGATCCCTTCCTTGTACACCTCGTCGTAGGAGAGAGGTATTCCGTACGCGAGAGAAGCGAGGATGGTGAGCTTGTGAGCCGAGTCAATTCCCTCGATATCGAAGGTCGGGTCGGCCTCTGCATAACCGAGACGCTGCGCCTCTTTGAGCGCCTCAGAGAAATCAACTTTCTCATCGGTCATCTTCGTCAGGATGTAATTCGAGGTACCGTTGATTATGCCGTATACCGCTACGATCTCATTGGCGACGAGGCCTTCCTGCAGCACCTTGATAATGGGGATGCCACCGGCCACTGAGGCCTCGAACCCCACCTCCACGTTATACTCAGCCGCAGCCCGGAAGATGTCGTTTCCCTCGGTGGCCAGAAGCGCCTTGTTCGCGGTGACGACGTGCTTTCCGTTCCTGATCGCACGCAGCATGAACTCCTTTGCAGGCTGTATACCCCCCATGCACTCCACCACAACCTGAATCCCCGGATCGTCAAGAACGGCGCTCGCGTCCGAGGTGAGGACACCATCAGGAAGACGCACACCGCGGTCGCGGGTGATATCGAGGTCGGCGATTCGCCTCAGTTCGATCTCGAGGCTTGTCCTGCGCGTGATGAGCGCACCGTTCTGGAGCAGCACGCGCGCAGTCCCCGAGCCGACTGTGCCGAACCCGATGATTCCCACGGAAATCTTCCCCCTGCTCATATCCATACTACCCCTCGTCATTTTTCTAGCCGGTACGACATGCTGCCGGCTCACTTGTTGAGCGCCTTCCTGATCCCCTTCACCGCCTGCTTGATGCGGTGCTCATTCTCCACGAGAGCGAACCGCACGTGACCGTCACCGCCCTCTCCGAAGCCGATCCCGGGCGACACCGCGACCTTGCCCTCGGCGATGAGATACTTGCAAAACTCCAGGGAGCCCATCGTCCTGAACGGCTCGGGGATTTCCGCCCAGACAAACATCGTGGCCCTGGGCGGATCGATCTTCCATCCCGCCCTGTTCAGTCCCTTGATGAGCACGTCCCTCCTCGACTGGTACACATTGCGGAAGTCGGCCACACACTGCTGCGGCCCCCTCAGCGCAACGATACTCGCGATCTGTATCGGTTGGAACATGCCGTAATCCAGATAGCTCTTGATCTTCACGAGAGCTCCCACGAGTTCCCTGTTGCCCACACAGAACCCCACGCGCCAGCCTGCCATGGAATAGCTCTTGGTGAGCGAGAAGAACTCAACACCGATCTCCTTCGCTCCGGGCACCTGCAGGAAGCTCGGTGCCGCGTAGCCGTCGAACACGAGATCTGCGTATGCGAAGTCATGAATCACGATGATATTGTGTTCCTTCGCAAAGTCCACCACCTTGGAAAAGAACTCAAGGCCGTCGACGACCTGTGTCGTGGGATTGTGAGGGAAGTTTATGATGAGCATCTTCGGTCTCGGCCATGTCTTCCTGTAGGCCTTCTCCATCTCCCCGAAAAAATCGATCGCCGGACCGATCGGGATGCTCGTCACCTCTCCGCCGGCGATGATTACGCCGTAGGGGTGGATCGGATACGCAGGCGCCGGTGTCATAACCACATCGCCCGGCTGCACGGTGGCAAAGATCAGGTGAGAAAGCCCTTCCTTGGAGCCTATCGAGACGACAGCCTCGGTTTCGGGATCGATGTCCACGTCGAAGCGCCTCTTGTACCACTCGGTTATCGCAACTCTGAGCTGGGTGATGCCCCGCGAGGCGGAGTAGCGATGGTTCTTGGGGTTCCTCGTCGCCTCGCAGAGCTTGTCAATGACATGCTTCGGTGCAGGCATGTCAGGATTCCCCATGCCGAGGTCGATGATGTCCTCCCCCTGTTTCCTGTATTCCATCTTCAGGTGATTGACGATGGCAAACACGTAAGGCGGAAGCCTTCTGATTCTGTTGAACTCGAACATCACTCCTCCCTCAAAAGCGGTCGGTATCGACGGAGGCCGTCAATCACCACGGTCCCTGGAGGGCAGCCCTCTACTGCAGCCGTTCACAAAAGCCGCTCGACAGAGCCATACATTTCCTCGGCATTCATGGAACTCCTGACGAGTGGACCGGAAGCAACGAACCCGAATCCCCTATCGAGGGCGGCCTGCTTGAGTGCATCGAACACGTCGG
>JBLMXV010000119.1:0-2767 GCA_050257935.1 Chloroflexota bacterium | reverse complement strand
GGCGAACCTTCTGAAGCCGCCGCTTGCCCGAGGCGAACTACGGACCATAGCCGCGACGACCTGGGCGGAGTACAAGAAGTACTTCGAGAAGGATGCGGCCCTGGCGAGGCGCTTCCAGGTGGTCAAGGTCGAAGAGCCCGACGAGCTGAACGCCCTCGTCATGATGCGGGCCATTGCCCCCTATCTCGAGAAACACCACCAGGTCATGATCACGGATGAGGCCTTGGTCGATGCCGTCAGGCTCTCACACCGGTACATAAGCGGCAGGCAGCTGCCTGACAAGGCGGTGAGCGTCCTCGACACGTCCTGCGCGCGGGTGGCCATCGGCCAGAACACGATTCCTCCTCCCGTTGAGGGGGCAACGCGGCGGATCGCCCAGATCGAGCGGGAGATCCAGATCCTCGATCGCGAGCGGCTCGTGGGCATAGATCACAGCGAGCGCATCGATGGCCTCGACAAAGAAAAGGAGGCTGTGCAAGCGCGGCTCGATGGGCTCAACGAGAAGTGGAAGAAGGTCATGGAGATAGCCGGCAAGATCAAGGCCGCCCGTGAGGAGATACAGGCGACTCACGGGCAGGACCCGACGAACCGTGAAGCACTGGTGAAGAAACAAGAGGAACTAAAAAGCTACGAGAAAGAGCTCCGTGACGTGCAGGGCGATGAGCCGCTCGTCCAGACCGCCGTGGATTCACAGACGATCAGCGAGGTGATCTCGGGCTGGACCGGTATCCCCACAGGCCGCATGCTCGCTGACGAGATCGATACGGTGCTCAATCTCCACGAGCTGCTGGGCAGGAGGATCATCGGCCAGGACTATGCCCTGCACTCCATCGCCCAGAGGATCCGGACGGCTCACGCCGGCATCGAAGACCCATCCAAGCCCACCGGGGTCTTTCTGATGGTGGGGCCGAGCGGTGTCGGAAAGACCGAGACGGCCCTCGCCCTCTCAGAGCTCCTTTACGGGGGCGAGGAGAATGTCATTACGATCAACATGTCGGAATATCAGGAGGCCCACACCGTGTCAGGGCTCAAGGGTTCTCCTCCGGGCTATGTGGGCTATGGCGAGGGAGGTGTCCTGACCGAGGCGGTGCGTAAGAAGCCGTACAGCGTGGTCCTCCTTGACGAGGTGGAGAAAGCTCATCCGGACGTGATGGAGCTCTTCTATCAGGTCTTCGACAAGGGCATGCTGGAGGACGGCGAGGGACGGCAGATCAACTTCAAGAACACTCTCATCATACTCACATCGAACCTTGGCACCGACATGATCATGAAGGTCTGCGCCGATGAAGAGACGAAGCCGTCGCCCGAAGCCCTGAGGGACATGCTCCGTGCGGACCTGGTGAAGCACTTCAAGCCAGCGTTCCTGGGCCGCCTGATCGTGGTGCCCTACTTCCCGATCACCGACAAGAACATGCGGCGCATCGTGAAGCTGAAGCTCGACAAGATCGGAAAGCGCATGATGGAAAACCGGAAGATCGCTTTCAAGTATGATGACGCCCTCATAGAGTTGATCGCCAGCCGCTGCACCGAGGTCGAGAGCGGTGCGAGGAATGTCGATCACATACTCACAAACACGCTGCTGCCGGATATGTCGAAGGATCTGCTGTCGCGGATGGCAAGGGGCGAGCAGATCAAGGAAGTGAACGTATCCGTGAGCGGAACTGGTTTTTCGTTCCAGGTGATCTGACATTGATACACCGGTGCAAGGAAAGGCGAAATGATAGCGAGGGCAGGTAACGAGATGTGCTCTGCCATGCGACCCCCCTCCGATTGGCACTACGCGAGGGATACGAAGCGGGCGGGTCACACTCAATGAATACCTTGTCAGCGGTATACGGAGACGTCGGTTCGTATGTAGCGGCGAACACCATGGTCGACAGCCCGGCTCTTTGCCCGGAGATTCTACTCCGGCTTCTGAAGGACGACGCGCCGCTCAAGGACGACTGCCCGCCTTTCGAGGGAGAGCCTCACCTGTTCTCATGGGACGGGCCTCGACCCTACTGGGCCTTTGCCTGGGCAGGAGGGCAGGCCTTGGCCCGGTTCATCCTGGACAGACCGGAGTTAGTGAGGGGGAAGCGGGTTGTCGATGTGGGTTCGGGCTCGGGCATTTGTGCCATTGCCGCCGCCCTCTCGGGTGCTGCTGCAGTCATCGCACTCGACAGTGACGCGGTCGCCGTGAAGGCGATCGAGATGAACGCGCGACTCAACGACATCGTCGTGACCGTCAGTCATGCAGACATGGCTACGTGCATCAGTGAGGAGTGGGAAGTCCTTCTCGCGGGTGACGCATTTTACAACTGTTGGAATTACCAGTGGGTTCTCGGCCTTGCAGAGAAAGGTCGCGTTATCCTCTTCGGCGATCCGTCGTGTCGAGGATTCCCAAAGGAGCATTGTGAGCAACTGGCGTCTTGCCGGGTGAAGACCTACCCCGACCTCGAGACCTGGACAGCCGATGCCCAGGTGCTTCGGTTGAGACGAGGTCGTGGCTGAGACCGACGAAACAGACCGGGGCGTAGTTTCTTCCTTGCGTGGGGAATGCCTGCGGCCAGAAAGACGAAGAGGCATAGACCGGCGAGCGGAGGTATTGATCGTTGTCGGATGAAGAAGACCCGCCGCGGGTATATTTGAGGAGAGACAATGGGCTGGCCGAAAGATTTGGAAGACGAGATAGTAAAGAAGGCCAAGTACTGGCTCAATGAGACAGTCGGATCGCGGCTTACGGGGACACACCTCAAGAGGTTCTTTGTAGACACCGCTCCGGTGTCTA
>JBLMXV010000118.1:0-18338 GCA_050257935.1 Chloroflexota bacterium | reverse complement strand
GCTGGGCGTCATCCGGCGCCGCGGTGTCGCCGCTGCAAAGGATGATGTGATGCGTTTTGTGAGTGAGGCGACGTTTGCGCCGAAGGTGAGATCACCTCGTCGTCCCGGACTCAGGAGGGCGCCATAGGCATGGTCAATGTGGGCGTGATCGGGGTTGGATATTTGGGCCAGCACCATGCGAGGATTTACTCGCAGCTGGAGGGGGTGCGCCTTTCCGCCGTGGTGGACACGGATCCGGCGCAGGCCGAATCTGTGGCGCACCGTTACGGCGGCACCGCCTGTGCCGATTATAGGGAAATCCTCGGCGAGGTAGATGCGGTGAGCATTGTCACGCCGACCACGGCTCACTACGAGATCGCGCGGGAATGCATAAGGGCTGGAAAGGACGTGATGATAGAGAAGCCGGTTACGGCAGAGCTTGCGGACGCGGACGCGCTTGTCGAAGAGGCGGAGAAGGCCGGCATTATCGCCCAAGTGGGTCACCTGGAGAGGTTCAATCCCGCCGTTCTCGCGGTCTATCCTCTCATCGAAGAGCCGAGGTTTATCGAGGCTGAACGCTTGTCCCCATTCCTTGGGCGGGGCACAGACGTCGACATCACTCTGGATCTCATGATCCATGACATAGATATTATCCTGGCGATCCTCGCGCGGGGCCGCGGCGGGGTGTCCCTGAAGGACTCCAAGGCCGTGGTTGCGAAGGTGCTCACCGAAAAGATCGATGTTGCGAAGGTCTGGCTCGAGTTTGACAACGGCGCACAGGCCCTGTTGACGGCGAGCAGGCTCTCTCCCGAGAAATCGAGAAAGCTGAAGATCTTCCAGGAAAACTCGTATCTCCTGGTCGATTATCAGCTGATGGAGATTAGGAGATTCATGAAGAACGGGGGGAAAATCTCCCAGGAGACAGTGACTGTGGAGAAGTGCGAGCCGCTGAAGGAAGAGCTGAGGGACTTCATTGAATGCGTCGTGTCTCGCCGCGACCCCGTCGTCTCCCTGAGGGACGGCAGGAATGCGCTCGCCCTTGCCCTACAGATCGGGGAGAGGCTCAGACTATGAAACCGATGATCGATCTCAAGAAACAGTATCTCCTCATCAAGGAGGAAGTTCTCGCGTCGCTCAATGAAGTGCTCGAGAGTTCGCAGTACGTCCTTGGCAGCAAGGTGCGGGAACTCGAGGGGGCGATCGAAACCTTCTGCGGCGTGACTGAGGCGATCGGTGTTGCCTCGGGCACTGACGCGCTGCACCTGGCGCTCCGTGCCTTCGGCATAGGCGAAGGTGACGAGGTGATCACCACGCCCTTCACGTTTTTCGCGACCGCTGAAGCCGTCCTTTATACCGGAGCGCGACCGGTGTTTGTGGACATCGAACGTGAAACTATGAACATAGACGTAACCCGTATAGAGGAGAAGATCACCCCGAGGACAAAGGCGATCCTGCCCGTCCATCTCTTCGGCCACCCTGCGGATATGGAAGCGGCGGTCGAGATCGCCCGACGCTTCGGTCTTAAGGTAATAGAGGATTGCGCTCAGTCCTTCGGAGCCGCTCTTAAGGGCAGGAGGACGGGGAGTCTCGGCGATGCCGGCTGCTTCAGCTTCTATCCCAGTAAGAACCTCGGGGCTTACGGTGACGGGGGGATGGTCATCATGAATGACGGCGGGGTTGCCGAAGAGATTCGCAAGCTGAGGAACCACGGATCGAAGGGAAGCTACGTCCATGAATGCCTCGGGTACAACAGCAGGCTCGATGAGATACAGGCGTGTGTGCTGCTCGTAAAGTTCAAGAGGATCGAGGAGTATAACAGGCGGAGGCGGGAAATGGCGGCGATCTATACCGAGTGTCTGTCCGACGTCGTCACCTGTCCCGCGGAGAAGGACGGGGCGTACCATGTCTACCACCAGTACACGGTGAGGAGCGCCAGGAGGGGCGACATTCAGCGGGCGCTGAAGGAGGAGGGCGTCAGTTCGGTGGTCTACTACCCCATCCCGCTCCACCTGCAGGGTGCGCTGCGCTATATGGGCTTGCGGGAGGGGGATTTCCCGGTTGCAGAAGAGGCTGCAAGGCAGGTGCTCTCCCTCCCGATGTACCCCGAACTCGACGAGGCGGACGTGCGTGCCACTGCCGAAATCATCCACCGATGCTTGAAAGGGTGATGATCATTGCCGGCGAGAGCTCTGGTGAACTCTACGGTGCGCTCCTCGCCAAGGCGCTGCGTTCACGAAACCCCGGAGTCGCCATCGTCGGTATAGGCGGCACACGCATGGAGTCTGCAGGAGTCGCCCTCATCTCGCGCATAGCGAGTGCATTCGGCCTGGTGGAGGCGCTTCGCTCGGTGCGTCGCCTCAGGGCATCATTCCGCGCGGTCACTTCGGCCTTGAAGTCTTTTTCTCCTCAGGTCGTGGTGCTCATCGACTATCCCGATTTCAACATGCGGGTCGCACGGGAGGCGAGGAAGAAAGGCGCCAGGGTTCTCTATTACGTGAGTCCCCAGGTCTGGGCCTGGCGCAGCGGCAGGGTGAAGACGCTCGGCAGGCTTGTCGACATGATGGCGGTCATCCTTCCATTCGAGGAAGAGATCTACCGGCGGGAGCACATACCGTGCGAGTTTGTCGGCCATCCGGCCATGGATGAGATCACCGAGATATTGGAAGCCTCGGGTTTCGACGCCGATGATGTCGGCACGCAGCCCCTGAGGTCGGCGATGAGGTCTGATCTCGGGCTGGAGCCCGGCCGCCCGGTTATGACGCTTATGCCGGGGAGCAGGTCCCATGAGATAGAGCGGCACCTGCCGGTGTTCAGGGAAGTGGCGTCGTCGTTGCTCCGGAAGTACCCCCACTATCAGATTGTTGTCCCTGTGGCTCCGAATCTCGGCAAGTCCCTCCCAGGCGAACTGTCAGGACTCAAGGGGTGTATCCTCCTCGACGGCAAGTCGGTGAAGGCGCTCCTCGCCTCGGATGTGGCACTGGTTGCATCAGGAACTTCCACTCTGCAGTGTGCACTGCTCAAAGTGCCTATGGTAGTGGTATATAAACTCTCCCCGCTCAGCTATCTGATCGGGAGACTCCTCGTGAAGGTGGAGCACTTCTCCCTTGTGAACGTACTCCTTGACCGGTCGGCGAGGTCGACGGCGAGGCTGCGTGTCAAGGAGCTGCTCCAGAGGGAAGTGACGAGTGAGGCGGTAATCTCGGAGATCGTACGGCTGATCGAGGACCAGCGTTACCGGGCAGACATCATCACGCATCTGGACATGGTGAGGGAGCTTTTCCTCCACAAGAGCGCCTCTCTACAGGTCGCTGACATGGTGGAGGCACAGATGGGCACGATCTGAAGGACATCGAATGCAGGTATTCAAACGCATAGTACTGCTTGTGAGACCGTATTGGGGCAGGGTTGCCCTCGCCGCCGTGGTCAGCCTGCTGATATCGGGGATAAACGGTGCCCTCGCGTGGGTCGTCAAGCCAGCCCTTGACGGTATCTTCCTCGACAGGGACGCAACCCTTCTCTCCTTGCTCCCCTTCGCGGTACTCGGGCTTTTTTTCGCGAAGGGCGGCTTGTCCTTTGCCCAGGTCTATCTGATGAAATCAGCAGGTGTCAAGGTCGTGAGGGACCTCAGGAACAGGCTGTACGAGCATGTCCTGGTACTTCCCGTAAATGATTTCAAGAAGGAGTCGACGGGAGCGATTCTTTCGAGGATGATCAATGACGCAGGGCAACTCCAGAGCCTCCTCGCGAGCGCGGTCAAGGATGTCTTCGTAGAGGGGGCAACGGTGATCGTCCTCATCTGCATCGCCTTCTACCGGAGGTGGGACCTCGCTCTTCTGTCGGTGGTCGTTCTCCCGCCCGCGCTCTACGGGACGCAGAGGCTGGGAAAACGCATGAAGAGGGTCTCCAAGGAGGCACAGAAGAAGGTCTCCATCCTCACCGAGTTCCTTACCGAGACCTTCTCGGGCATCAAGATGGTGAAGGTCTTCGGCCGTGAGGGAGCCCTTGCCAAGATCTTCAGGTCCGAGAACCAGTCATATTACCGCGAGGTCATGCGTTCCGTACGCATCGCCGAGCTGACTTCTCTCATGATGGAATTTATCGGGGGACTTGGCATCGCATTTGTCCTGTGGTACGGCGGAAAGCTTGTGATCAGGGAGGTCATCACGCCTGGCGAGTTTTTCTCGTGCCTCGCCGCGATCTTCCTGATCTACACGCCTGCGCGGAGGCTCGCATCGGCTAACAACAACATCCAGCAATCGAGGGCGTCGCTCGAGCGCCTGGACGACCTCTTCCTGAGGGAGAAGGAACAGGAGGGCGCCGGTGATCTCGCCCCTATGAGGCATTCGATCGAGTTCAGAAACGTCTCGTTCAAATATCCTGCATCGAAAGGGTACGTGCTCAGGGGCGTCGACTTTCAGGTCATGGCTGGACAGATCATCGCGATTGTGGGGAGGAGCGGAGCCGGCAAGACGACCCTTGTTGATCTGATCCCGAGGTTTTATGATCCGATGGAGGGAGTGATTTGCGTCGACGGCGTGAACATAGCCGGGGTGAGTCTGAGATCTCTGCGACAGCAGATCGGGCTTGTGAGCCAGGACATCATTCTCTTCAATGACACGGTGCGTGCGAACATACTCTTCGGGAAACCCGACTCGACTGAGGAGGCGGTGACCGGGGCTGCAAAGGCGGCCCATGCCCACGACTTTATCAAGGATCTTCCCAACGGGTACGATACGGTCATCGGTGAGAGGGGGATCATGATCTCCGGAGGCCAGAGGCAGAGGCTCTCCATTGCGAGGGCGATCCTGAAGAACCCTCCCATCCTGATCCTTGATGAAGCTACCTCGTCTCTCGATACCGAATCGGAGATGATGGTGCAGAAGGCCCTGGATGAGCTCATGGAGCAGAGGACCACCTTTGTGATAGCTCACAGGCTCTCGACGGTGATGAAGGCCGACAGGATCCTCGTCCTCGAGAAAGGAAGGATAATCGAGTCGGGCACCCACGACCAGTTGCTCGAAAGGGGAGGGGTTTACCGCAGGCTGTACGATCTGAGCGAGCTGGTGGCCCACCAGCCATAGGCAACGGCAGCCCGCATTCATGTATTGGTTCTACAGTCTCCTCTACGCAGTAGTCCTGATCGTTCTCTCTCCCTTCGAATTCTTCAGGCGGCCTCCTGGCGCGAGGAGGCGATGGCTCAAGGAGCGGCTCGGCAGGTACGAAACCCTGCCCCTTGCCGGGTCACCTGACCGCGAGACCCTCTGGCTGCACGCCGTTTCCGTGGGAGAGACGATCGCAGCGGTGCCGCTCGTCAGGAAGATCGCCTCCCGGCACCGCTCTCTCAGGATCGTCGTCTCCACGGTTACCGACACGGGACAGCAGGTGGCCCGGGAAAGGCTCGGAGATGACGCGCACGTGGTCTATGTGCCTTTCGACCTTCCCTGGACGGTTCGGCGCGCATTGGATCGACTGAAGCCTTCCCTGCTGATCATCATGGAGACCGAGCTCTGGCCGAACCTGATAATGAGGGCCAGGAGCCGCGGAGTCCCCGTGCTGGTGGTAAACGGAAGGATATCAGAGAGGTCCTACAGCGGATACAGGAGGATAGCCTTCTTCCTCCTGCCGGTACTGAGGGCGGTGGACCTCTTCTGCATGCAGAATGAAGTGTACGCGGAGAGGGTGAGAGTCCTCGGAGCGCCGGCAGGAAAGGTGAAGGTTTTGGGCAGCCTCAAGTTCGACACGAGGCCGCTGAAGCCGGTCCCTCCCTGGACCGCCATTCTCGAAGGACCGGTCATTGTCGCAGGGAGCACGCACCGAAGCGAAGAAGACCTCATACTCGGCGCGTACGTGGAACTGAAGCGCGACATTCCCGATCTGAACCTGATACTCGTTCCGCGTCACCCCGAGCGCTTCGGGGAAGTCGAGGACGTAACGATTCGGAGGGGGCTGAACTATCTCAAGAGGTCGGAACTGGACGCCACGTCTGCCCCGGCGCCGGGTTCCCGGAGGTCGGGCGTGGTGGTGATACTCGATGCGATGGGCGAACTCTCGGCAGTATACGGCGCATGCGACGTGGCCGTCATGGGAGGCAGCTTCATACCCCGGGGAGGACAGAACCCCCTTGAGCCGGCGTACTGGGCAAAGCCGGTCGTCTGCGGCCCTCACATGGAGAACTTCCAATTTATCAGAGAGTTCTACCAGAGCGGCGGAGCGGTGGAGGTCGACGCCCGCAGCCTCCCCGGGCGTCTTCTTGAACTGCTCCGATCGCCCGAGAGGAGGACCGCGATGGGAATGATCGCAAGGAGACTCTACGAAAAGAACGCAGGAGCCGCGGACAAGACGATGGAGGTCATCGAAGAATACCTTCCTTCTAACTAAAAAGCGTTTTTGAGCCGCTTTCGCGCTGATGCTCCTTTGAACGGCTTCGCAAGGCCTCCATGTCCTGCAGCGGGATCGGGCGGCGAGGTCAGGTTTCTTGCTGACACTAATCACTGACACTGTTGTGCTTGAGCCGCTTCCGCCCTGATGCTGCCGCGAACGTATGAAAAATCTGGGTCGTGCGGCTAAGGCCGCGCAAGCTTCGAGGCTATCGCGGCCACGTGACGCCCCTGAAAGCGTGCCGCGTCGATCTCGTTTGCGGTCGGCATGCGCTCGCCTGAGGTCCCTGCGATCGTCGATGCACCGTACGGTGATCCTCCTGTGATCTCATCGATGCGCATCTGCCCCTGGAATGCGTACGGCAGGCCGACGATCACCATGCCATGGTGGAGCAGGGTGATGTGGAAGCTGAGGATTGTCGATTCCTGACCCCCGTGCTGTGTCGCGCTGCTCGCGAACACGCTCCCCACCTTACCGACGAGCGCGCCTTTGAACCAGAGTTGTCCCGTCGCATCGAGGAACTGCCGCATCTGCCCGCACATATTACCAAAACGGGTCGGGGTCCCGAAGATGATCGCATCCGCCGAGGAGAGTTCATCGACGGCGCAAACCGGGATGTGCGCGAAGGTCTTCTGAGCCACCACTGCTCCCATCTTCTCCAGTACTTCCGCGGGCAGCGTCTCCGGGGCCCTGCGGAGTGAGACCTCGGTCCCGTCGATTTCCCGCGCTCCTTCCGCAACAGCCTCCGCCAGGCGGTGCACATGCCCGTACATCGAATAATAGACGATGAGTACCTTCATTCTTACCTCCTTAGTCTTGTGTTTGCAGTTGCATTGCGGGGCAGGCCGGAGCGCCTCCAACGCTACCCTTGCCGCAATGAACTGCGCGGCAGGGCTGCAGGCGCTTAGGATCTCCTAGCTGCGCAGTCACTCGCCGCCTGCGTGAACCGCCCTAGTCTAAGCTACCAGAGGCGGAGGCATGAGTCAAACTGCCCCGTGCGTCACGTCTCAGGACAGCCCCGATAGGCTGATTTGGTATAATCACAAGGAGTCCCGCCCACACTTCGGCGAGGAGGGGCGGACCGTGGAGCCACCGAAGGTGGAGATGGACAAGCCCAATGTGGTCATAAGCAGGTGTATAAACATCGAAGCGGTGCGTTACGACGGCGGCATCATCAGGGACGCTTTTGCGGAGAGGCTGGGGAAGTACGTCCGCTACATACCCGTGTGTCCCGAGGTTGAGATCGGCCTCGGGGTACCGAGGGCGACCCTGAGGATCATAAAAGAGGCGGACGGACTGCATCTGGTCCAGCCGGCGACGGGCATGGATTTCACAGGGGAGATGAACTCCTTCGCCGAGCGGTTCCTGATCTCCCTCCGCGACGTCGACGGGTTCCTGCTGAAAAGCAAGTCTCCGAGCAGCGGCTTCTCGGGGGTTAAAATCTTTCAGTCGGTGGATAAGTCGTCGCACATCGGCGTCGGCAAAGGGCTGTTCGCACTGAAGGTTGTAGAGATGTTTCCCCATCTCCCCATCGAAGACGAGGGGAGGCTCCATGACCCCGAGATCAGGAACCATTTCCTCACGAGGCTTTTCACCCTTCACGATTTCAGGGTCCTGAAGAAGCGTATCGGGGGGATGCGCGACATCGTCGGATTTCACACGAGGTACAAGCTTATTCTGATGGCCTACTCTCAGAGGAAGCTGAACGACATGGGCAGGCTCATCGCCAATCATGAACACCTGCCGGTCGACGAGGTCGTAGAGAGGTATCAGGTCCTTCTGCAGGATCTCTTTCAGAGGAAGGCCTCACACCGGTCACACATCAACATCCTCATGCACGCGCTCGGGTATTTCTCCGAGAAGCTCTCGAGAGGGGAAAAGCGCCATTTCCTGGACCTCCTCGACAAGTATGGCAACAAGTGGATTCCTCTCACCGTTCCCCTCGAGGTCATGAGGAACTACATCTACCGCTTCGGGAACGAATATCTGGCGGGCCAGAAATACTTCAACCCGTATCCTGAAGAACTCTTGTACCAGGCATAGCGGTATATACCTGTCGAAGACCGGGATGACGATCTTTGAACTCCTCTATTACGCCGGATATTCGATCAAGAGGCGACTCGCACTGCGTCGGCAGAGGAGGCTTCCCCATAAGGTCATCAGCGTGGGCAACCTCACCCTCGGAGGAACAGGGAAGACCCCGGCGACCATCGCCATTGCCGAAGAAGCGCTGAGGAGAGGATTCAGTCCGGTGATCCTGACCCGCGGATACCGGGGGAAGGCACGGGGTCCCTGTTTCGTGAGCAGGGGCGACGGACCGGAGATGTCCGCAGACGACGCGGGGGATGAACCGGTGCTGATCGCCGAGAGGCTGCCCTGTGTTCCCGTGGTGAAGAGTCCCGACAGGTATGCAGGGGGGATCTTCGCGCTCCAGCACCTGCAGCCGGAGCAACCCGTCGTATTCATACTCGATGACGGCTTCCAACACATTGCCCTCCACCGTGACAGGGATGTGGTACTACTGGACGGCTCGAACCCTTTCGGCAACGGCAGGCTCTTTCCCATGGGACCGCTGAGAGAGCCCATATGTGGACTCCGCCGCTCCGATGTAATAGTCGTCACCAAGAGCCGAAACGAGAATGTCGTGCGCCAGCTTGTGGCGGTCGCTCCTGGAGTCCCGATTCATTTTTCCCGCTATGTGACGAGAGAGCTCCGGGATGCTGCAGGCGGTAGATTCCCTGCAGACATGCTGAAGGACAAGAAGGTCCTGGCGTTTTGCGGGATCGCGGGTCCCGATTCCTTCAGGGCCACGGCAGCTGGTCTATGCGGCGATGTCGTCCTGTTCAGGGCGTTTCGGGACCATTACCGCTATTCACGTGAAATCATCGACGAACTCTTGATGCAGCGCAGGAAGTATCGGTGCGATGCCATGCTCACCACGGAGAAGGACATGGTGAAGCTTGCGGAACTGGGCAGTTTTCCTGATCTCTTCTGTGTTGTCATCGGATTCGATGTTGATAAGGCTTTCTACGACGAGGTTTTCATGGAAGAAGCGGCGCTAGGTACGTGAGCTAGAAGGTGCCAGTGTTTGCTCGTGTCAGTTCTTTGCTGACACTCATCATTGACACTGACACCCTTGTAGTTGAACCCCCTTCGCCCTGATGCTGCCGTGAATGCGTGAACGATCCAGGTTAACGAATAGGCAGGGCGGGCGACCTCTTGCAGTACTCCCTCAGGTAGTTGCCGGTGTGGGAGTCGTCGTGCTCTTTCAGTTCATCGGGAGTTCCCTCGAACATGATCCTGCCCCCCTCGTCACCGCCCTCAGGCCCGAGGTCGATGACCCAGTCGGCCTGACTGATTACTTCCAGGTTATGCTCGATGATCACCACCGTGTTGCCCATCTTTACGAGCCTCCTGATGATCTGCATGAGGAGGAGCACGTCTCTGTGGTGCAGGCCCACCGTAGGCTCGTCAAGCAGGTACAACAGGCCCTTGGCTGATCTCTTTCCTCTCTTCGCTCCCGGGGCCGGACAGGACAGCTCGGCACAGATCTTCAGCCTCTGGGCTTCGCCTCCCGAGAGGGTCGTCGCCGGTTGTCCAAGTCTCAGGTAACCCAGACCGATCTCACGCATCAGACCAAATTTTCCGGTGATCTCCCGCGAGTCGGCGAAGAAACTGAAGGCCTCATCAACCGTCATATCGAGGACCTCGCTGATGTTTTTCCCCTTGTAAGTCACCATCAATGCCTCGTCGCTGTACCTTCTCCCTTTACAGTCCTCGCACCGGACGAAGATTTCCTCGAAGAAGTACATCTCCATCCGTTCGAAACCCTCACCTTTGCAGGTTTCGCACCGTCCTCCCGGGACGTTGAAGGAGAAGAAACCCGGAGTATAACCATGGGCTTTTGATTCGGGCTGTGACGCGAATATTCGCCGCACCGGATCGAAGATCTTGAGGTAGGTGAGCGGGTTTGACCTCGGACTTCTGCCGATGGGACTCTGGTCGATGAGCCTGATCCCCCTGATGTGCTGGAAGCCCTCGATGCCCTGGTGCGGGAGGGGTTGCTCGGCCTCGGCCCTGAATTGCCTCGCAATTGCACGGTAGAGAGTCTCGATGATGAGGCTGCTCTTTCCCGAGCCCGAGACCCCGGACACGGCGGTGAGCGATGCGAGGGGTATGGCGAGTGTCACGTTTTTCAGATTGTTGCCTCTGGCTCCCCGCAGAGTTAACCTCGGTCGTTGACGGAGTTCCCAGGGCGGGGACGGGCTCCCTCGCCGCCCTGGCTGGTCCAGTGCTGCCTCGCAGGTGCCGTTGTCGCCTCTCACGAACCGTGCAGTGAGGGTCTCGGAGCGGAGGAACTCGTCAACATTTCCCGAGAAGACGACGTCGCCGCCGAGGTGGCCGCCGCCCGGTCCCAATTCCACAACCCAGTCGGCAGAGGCGATGATGTCGCGGTCGTGTTCGACGACGAGTATCGTGTTGCCGAGGGCGGAGAGGTCTCGCATGATCTCCGCGACCCGCCTCGTGTCCCGCGGATGCAGGCCGATTGTCGGCTCATCAAGGACATAGAGCGTGCCTGTCAGCGCCGATCCCAACTGGTTTGCGAGGTTCACTCTCTGATACTCGCCGCCCGAGAGCGTCTTCGCCTGCCTGCTCAGGGTGAGGTAGTCCAGCCCTACCCGCTGGAAGAATCGGAGTTTCGAGAGGATCTGGGTGACGGCGTCCCGGGCGATGTCTCTCTGCATCGGCGTGAGATCCAGGCTGTCGAACAGTGATATGAGCCTGATAACAGGGACGTGTGAAAGCTCCGCGATATCCAGCCCTCCGATCTTGTAGGCGAGTGCGTCATCGCAGAGGCGCTTGCCTTTGCATCTCGGACAGATAACCGGCGTGCGATACCTGCTGAGGAGAACCCGCACGTGGAGCTTGTAGCGTCTGCCCTCCATCTCTTCGAAGAAGTCGTTGATGCCGTAAAAGTGTTCGCATCCCTTGAAGATCGTGTCCCGCTGTGCTTTTGTGAGACGGGCGTACGGAACGTCCGTAGGAAGACCCGCCTGCGAGGCCTTCCTGAGCAACTGCTCCTTCCACCACCGGTAGCCCGGCTTCTCCCAGAGGTCTAAAGCTCCCTCGGCGAGAGAGAGCCCGGGATCGGGGACGATGAGGTCCTCGTCGTAGATCAGGACGTTTCCGAACCCCTTGCATTCCGGACATGCGCAGAGGGGGTGGTTGAAGGAAAAGAGGATAGGAGTCGGCTCCGGCACCGAGATATCGCAGGTGTCGCAGGCCCTCTTCGAGGTGAACCTCATCATGTGCCCTTGAGGCGCAGCCTCTGAGAGCACCAGGACCATGAGGGCTTCTTTCCCTTCTCGCCAGGCGAGTTCGACCGAGTCCGAGAGACGGGGTTCGTCACGGATTACCAACCTGTCAAGCACGACGTCCGTGGGTGCGGAATGTCCCGCATGGCGGTCGTTCAGATCCTTTACCTGGCCGTCACACCAGTAACGGTGGAACCCTTTCTGGCTCAGGACCTCCGGGGTTTGCTCTGTTCGAAAAAGGATGATTGCCCTCGCCTCCATGTGGTGTTCGAGAAGCTCTCTTACGATCAGGGATGGGTGCCACGTGTGAATCTCTCTGCCGCACCTCGGGCAGTACGGAGTAGCTATTCGAGAGTACAGGATGCGCAGGAGGTCGTACATCTCGGTTAGCGTGCCCACGGTGGAACGGGAGCCCCTCACCGGGTTCTTCTGCTCCAGGGCGATGGCTGGTCTCACGTTATGAATCGCTTCGACATCGGGTCTGTCAAGCTTTTCGAGGAAGAGGCGAGCGTAGGTGGAGAGGGACTCTATGAAGCGCCACTGACCCTCGGCGAAGACGGTGTCGAAGGCAAGGGAAGACTTGCCCGAGCCCGACACCCCCGTAATTGCGATTACCTTGTTGTGAGGAAGGCGCAGGTCGATGTTTTTGAGGTTGTTGTGCCTGGCACCCTCTATGATGAGCTCATGTTTGGTCACAATCGATATTTTACCATGTGCGGAGGATCAGCCGCTTCGCCGCAAGAGCCCTTGACAGCCACTTCGATTTTCGGTTAGAGTTAAGCAATAAAGGGGAGTAGCTGAATCAGTGGACATCGTCAGGACGTCCGCAGGCCGCGGGCCGGTGCCATTGGTTAGGTAATCCTAACAAGCGAGACCTTTACCACGAAGTCTGCTGTGGTAGAGGTTTTTTTCTTCAGAGAATCAAGGAGGTAAAAGATGAACACCCTCAAGACTATGATGCTGATGGTGACGCTTACCGTGATGTTCGTCGCCTTAGGCGGCCTGCTCGGCGGAAGGAGCGGGATGACCTTTGCGCTCATCTTCGCATTCGGCATGAACTTCATCACGTATTGGTTCAGCGACAAGATAGTGCTGAAGATGTACCGCGCTCGTCAGGTGACCGAGGCCGAAGCGCCCGAGCTCTACGGAATAGTGAGAAGACTCGCGCAAAGGGCGGAACTTCCCATGCCGAAGGTCTACATTATCGACCAGGATCAGCCGAACGCCTTTGCGACGGGGAGAAATCCGAACAACGGGGCAGTTGCCGTCACCACAGGCATCATGCGGATCCTGTCTCGTGAGGAGCTTGAAGGTGTGATAGGGCACGAGCTTGCTCATATCAAACACCGTGATATCCTGGTCAGCACCATCGCGGCAGCCATTGCCGGTGCGATAAGCTACCTTGCCCAGATGGCGCAGTGGGCAATGATATTCGGGAGCCACCGTGACGACGAGGGCGAAGGCAACCCCATTGTTGCAATCGTGATGATGATAGTCGCGCCCATTGCGGCGATGCTCGTGCAGATGGCCATATCCCGGTCACGCGAGTACGGGGCCGATGAGGGCGGTGCACGGATTGCCGGGGATCCCCTGTATCTCGCTGGGGCGCTCAGAAAGCTTGAGACAGCGGCTCAGAAAATTCCCATGGATGCTAATCCGGCCACGTCTCATATGTTCATCGTCAACCCTCTGTCCGGTGGCGCACTGATGAAACTCTTCAGCACTCACCCGCCTGTAGAGGAGCGGATCGCAAGGCTGAAGGCGATGAGGTTCGGGAGATAACATCCTCGGTAATCGGGCACAGGGCCGGCATGGAGCCGCCCTGTCCCTTCCCTTTTTATAAGCCCGGCATCTGACGGTCCGTGTATCTTTCACGAGACGGTTTCTTTTCGCGCACGGACAGGGGCTCATGCAGTCCTGCTCTCCCTCGGGGAGCTATCGGGTGAACGTATGAAGAAGATCCTGGAGTCGAGCAAGTGACTCGTCGTCATCGGCGTTGTCTCCTCCCTGCTCGCAGCCGCGGTCAGCTTTGTTTGGGGAGCGCTCAAGACGGGGTATGTGGTGTTGAGCCTAGTGATGAGCGACGGGAAGGACTCGTATGCCGCTATCTCGCTCATCGGGGTGATGGACGCCTTCCTCATCGCCACGGCGCTCATCATCTTTGCGGTAGGGCTTTGCGAACTCTTCATAGAAGACGTATCCCTGCCCGAAGCGCTTGTCATACATAATCTTCACGATCTCAAGGCAAAGCTCGGGAGCATCATAGTCCTCGTCATGGTCGTCATCTTCCCGAGGCACCTCGTGGAGTGGCGGGACCCGCAGGGGGCGCTGTACTTCGGAATAGCCGTTGCCATAGTTTCAGCGGCGCTTATTGCTTTCGGTCACTTTGGGGAAAGAGATTGATAATGTGCGAGGAGGAGATATGGCCAGTCCGCTAGTGGGAATTCTCATGGGCAGCGAGAGTGACCTGCCTGTCATGCAAAAGGCAGCAGAGGTGCTGGAAGAGATGGGTGTCTCCTTCGAAATGGACATCAGTTCGGCGCACAGGCTGCCTGACAAGACCGCAGAGTATGCGAGGACGGCACGGGAGCGGGGGATGGAGGTGATCATCGCAGGGGCCGGCATGGCTGCCCATCTCGCTGGCGCTGTCGCTGCGCATACCACTCTGCCGGTGATAGGCGTTCCCCTGAAATCCGGTGCCCTGAACGGGGTCGACGCCCTCTACTCCACCGTCCAGATGCCGCCCGGCGTTCCGGTAGCAACGGTGGGCATAGACGGAGCGAAAAATGCAGCGTACCTCGCCTGTTCGATCCTCTCGATAAAGCGCCCGGACATCGCGGCAAGGCTTGACGAGTACCGTGAAGGGGTGAAGAGGAAACTCTCCGAAAGATCCGAGGCGCTGACAAAAGGCGGGCACTAGCCCGACCGTTCCATCGGATGCATTACTGGGCGGGCGGCGTCGCCCGTCCATGCCAACATATCTAACTCACAATGCCTGCAACCAGTCTATCTGAGTGAGAGTGGAAGTCTAACTGTCTCTGAGGGAAACCGGTAACATGTGGCACAACAAGGAAATATCGGCAGTTCTCGATGAACTGAAGACGTCTCAGCGGGGGCTCTCGGGTGACGAATGGAAGAGGAGGCTCACGACCTACGGCCCCAATACTCTCAGGGAGAAGAAGAGGAGAACACCCTTCATGATGTTTCTCGAACAGTTCAAGGACCTCATGATCCTTGTGCTGCTCGGAGCCGCAGCGGTTTCCATGGTCATCGGGGACCTGACCGACAGCATCCCCATTGCAGTCATCGTCGTGGTGAACGCCTGTATCGGATTCATTCAGGAGCACAGGGCCGAGCGGGCCATGGAGTCCCTGAAGAAGATGGTTACAACCACGGCGACTGTCCTGCGCGACGGTGCTCCGCTCAGCGTTGCCGCTGCTGAGCTGGTGCCGGGAGACATCGTCGCTCTCGAAGCGGGCAGGGTGGTGCCCGCTGACATGAGGCTCGTGGAAGTTGCCCAACTGAAGATCGAGGAGGCTGCTCTCACCGGCGAGTCTGTAGCTGTCGAGAAGAACGCCGCCGTGCTGGCGGATGACGCGCTCCCTCTTGGCGACAGGAGGAACATGGTCTACAAGGGGACTATCGTCTCATATGGAAGGGCCACCGGGGTGGTCACTGCAACCGGCATGGATACCGAGTTGGGGAAGATCGCCACGATGCTTCAGGAGGAGGAAGAAGGCAAGACACCTCTTCAAAAGAGGCTTGCGCAGTTCGGGCGACGGCTCTCGCTCGCCGCCATCGGTGTCTGCATTCTTCTCTTCCTGGTTGGGCTGCTCCGCGGGGAGTCACTGCTCGTGATGTTCATGACCGCGCTTACTCTGGTCGTCGCAGCGATTCCCGAGGCACTGCCTGCGGTGGTGACCATATCGCTCGCCGTGGCTGCGAAGAAGATGGTCGCCCAGAACGCCCTTATACGGAAACTCCCAGCCGTGGAAACACTGGGGTCTGTCACTTACATCTGCTCCGACAAGACCGGAACTCTTACGCTCAACCGGATGACCGTGGAAGAGATTTACGGCGACGGCGTGCTGTCGGGCCGGGATCTTGCGGGACACGTCAGCGGGAAGACGGAGGGGCGAGACTCTCCTGTGGGCTCGCTTATACGGGCGATTGCGCTGTGCAACGACACGGAGATAGACGCAAATGGCACGCCCATCGGAGATCCGACCGAGATCGCGCTCTACATGTTTGCGAAAAGGCACGGTGTCGACAAGAAGGGTGCCGAGCGGGAACTCCCCAGAGTCGGTGAGATCCCATTCGACTCGGAACGCAAGCGTATGACTACCTTCCATCCCCGTCCTGGCGAGAGGGCCTTCGTGTCTTTCACGAAAGGGGCCTTCGAGGTGCTGATAGAGCGTGCCGATACCATCCTCACATGTGACGGATGCGAGAAGGTGAGCAGAGAGGAGATGCTCCACGTCAACGAGCGGATGGCAGCTGACGGCCTCAGGGTCCTCTGTATCGCAATGAGGGAGTGGGAGTCCCTCCCGGAGGACATGTCGCCTGAGAAGGTCGAGACGGGGCTCACCATCCTCGGGCTCGTCGGCATGATGGACCCGCCGAGGGAAGAGGCGAAAGAGTCGGTCGCCCAGTGCCTGACTGCGGGAATCAGGCCGGTGATGATCACCGGGGACCACCCATTGACCGCGAGGGCGATCGCGAAAAGGCTCGGCATTCTGAGCGACGACTCAGGGGGCGTCATCACCGGGAAAGAGCTGGCGAGGCTTACCCCTGAAGAGTTCGACAGAAGAGTCGATGACACCAAGGTCTACGCACGGGTCGCTCCCGAACAGAAGCTGATGATCGTGCGGGCGCTCCAAAGTCACGGGCAGTTCGTTGCCATGACCGGTGACGGAGTGAACGATGCGCCGGCGCTGAGGAAGGCCGACATCGGCGTCGCCATGGGAATTACGGGGACCGACGTGGCGAAACAGGCCGCGCATATGGTGCTCCTCGACGACAATTTTGCGACGATTGTGCGTGCGGTAAGAGAGGGACGGAGGATC
This sequence comes from Chloroflexota bacterium, assembly GCA_050257935.1. Taxonomy (GTDB): domain Bacteria; phylum Nitrospirota; class Thermodesulfovibrionia; order Thermodesulfovibrionales; family Dissulfurispiraceae; genus JBLMXV01. The sequence continues at coordinate 1,600 of JBLMXV010000118.1, read as the reverse complement.
TATGACGGCATCACGAAGATGATTCGCTATATCCTCTCCACCAACGCAGGCGAAATCATGCTCATCTTCTTCGCTCCTCTTTTCGGCCTCCCTATACCTCTGCTGCCTATTCACATCCTCTGGCTCAATCTCGTCACTGACGGGCTTCCAAGTCTCGCCTTCGCCGTGGGGCCGGCAGAGCCCGACCTTATGCAGAGACCGCCGAGGGACCCGAAAAAGGGAATTCTCGATGCCGGCTTGATAGGCAAGATAGCCAGAACGGGCTTCCTGCTCGCCGCTGCAGGTCTGGTCATCCAGGCTGCGACACTGAATCACGTGGAAGGACAGAAATGGCAGACGATGCTCTTCACCTTCGTGTGTCTCGCCGAACTGGGGGCCGCTCTCGCGCTCACCTCGGAGACGCAATCATTCTTCAAGGTCCGACCCGGCAGGATCAGGGCGATGGTAGGCGCGGTCGCGCTGACCCTCGCTCTTCAGTTGTGCGTCGTGTATGTGCCATTTCTCAACGTCGTCTTCGCTACTGAACCGCTCAGCCTCCAGGAACTGAGCATGACTCTTGCCGCCTCCTCTGTGCTCTTTGTGTCGATCGAGATCGAGAAGGCGCTGAGACAAAGGGTGACCCGCAGCTAGGTCAGGGATTGTCCTTATCCGTGCGCTCTGCCGGTTTGAGGCGGCCGATGTCTCCCCACACCTCCTTCAGAAACGCCTCCCTGCCCGAGCCGAACTTGTACAGGTTATAGTGCGCGGGGTTCTTCCTGTAGTAGCCCTGGTGGTACTCTTCTCCCGAATAGAACTCCGATGCGGGCACGATTTCAGTAGCGATCGGCCCTGCGAACTTGCCCGACTTCGCGAGTGACTCCTTCGATTCTATCGCCAGCCGTTTCTGCTCCTCATTGTGATAAAAGACAGCAGTGCGGTACTGAGTGCCCCTGTCGGCGAACTGCCTGTTGACGGCGACGGGATCGATATTCTGCCAGAAGACCTCAAGCAGTGTTGGATAGCTTATGCGGGACGGATCGTACAGTATCTCGACCGCCTCCGCATGGCCCGTCGCGCCGGAACAGACTTCCTCATAGGTGGGGTTCGTCGTGCGTCCTCCGGTATAACCGACCCGTGTTGAAACAACTCCTTCCAGCTTGTCGTAAGGAGGCTGCATGCACCAGAAGCACCCTCCCGCAAAGGTTGCCTTCTGCAGTGCCATAGATGTATCTGCCGAGGTCACATTTTCTTTCCGGGCTGACATTGCTACCCTCCTTTCCGGACGATCCCGAATGCGGTGATCAGAACGTCTGTCCTGCCTGAAAATCAGATCCCTTCCGGCGATGATGGGCTACTTCTTTTCGACGGGGTATCCGGCCTTCTCCCATTCCCTCCAACCGCCTTTGAGCGCCTTTGCCCTGTAGCCTTTCGAGATCAACTTCTGCGCCACACTGGCGCTTGTGCCCTCGTTCGGTCAGGCACAGTACAGTATGATCTCCTTGTCCTTTGGGAGCGAGTCAGCCCAGGAATCGAACATCTGCGGATCGAGACGCTTCGCCCCAAGCACTTTCTCGGAGCTCCTTTCCCAGTCAGATCCGCTTCTGACGTCGATCAGCTCGAT
>JBLMXV010000117.1:0-4660 GCA_050257935.1 Chloroflexota bacterium | reverse complement strand
ATAGCGTATCATCCCGAAATCCGGCGGTAAGGGGATGCCAGATCGTGCGACTTCGGTTGTGTCCGTTGCCGTTGTCGACGAAATGGAGCGACCGCTGACGCTGGTGTCTGAACCGGAAGGGTGAGTTCAGCGGCTGTAGCTAAATAAGTCATACAACGGCAGGAGAGTACCGTCGGAGTGCGAGACGGTGTCCCCTTACCGCACACGCACATGTGGATCCGAGTTATCATTGGCGCTTACCACTCCGTAAAACGCGTCCCTCTCGACTGGTACTTTGCCCGCCTTCTCTATAAGGTTGATCATCTCATCCCTCGTCATTCCCTCACCGCTCATCGCGCCCGCGGCGTGCGTGATCTTCTCCTCGATGATCGTGCCGTCTATATCATCCGCGCCGAAGAGAAGCGCCACCTGGGAGACCTTCTCACCGAGCATGATCCAGTAGGCCTTTATGTGGTCGAAGTTGTCGAGAACCAGCCGGCTCACGGCTATGGTCCGCAGGTCGTCAATTCCCGACGAATAGAAGCCGCCCATCTCGGTGTTCCTCGGGTGATAGGCGAGAGGGATGAAGGCCTGAAACCCGCCGGTCCTGTCCTGAAGGTCCCTCAGCCTGAGCAGGTGGTCGACCCTTTCAGCCGCAGTCTCGATGTGACCGTAGAGCATCGTCGCGTTTGTCCTGATCCCCGCTGCGTGGGCCATCTCCATTACATCGAGCCACCGATCGCCTGAAATCTTCTCGGGGCATAAGGCTTGCCGGACACGACTGCCGAAAATCTCTGCGCCCCCGCCGGGCATGAGGTCGAGGCCGCTCTCCCTAAGCCTTCCGAGCGTCTCATCGAGGCTGAAGCCGCTGATCCTGGACATGTAGTCAACCTCCACTGCAGTAAAGGCCTTGATCGCGATGGCAGGATGGGCATGCTTGATCGCAGCGAGCATGTCGAGATAATACGAGAACGGCCAGTCCGGATGAAGGCCGCCGACAATATGCACCTCACGGGCAGGGTGAGGCCCACTGCCGGCCTCATCGACTTTCCGCAGCATCTCCTCTATGGTCAGTTCGAAAGCGCCCTCCTCGCCTTTCGACCTGCTGAAAGCGCAGAACCTGCATCTGTTCACGCAGATATTTGTCGGATTGATGTGGCGGTTGACGATGAAGTAGGCGTTTCTTCCGTTCTTCTCCTCGGCGACGCGGGAGGCGAGCCTCCCGAGGGAGAACAGGTCATCGCTCTCGTAAAGGGCAATGGCAGCGTCTCTGCCGATGCGCTCTCCCGCAAGGACCTGCTTCCTGATATGGTCGAGCATCTCTACATTATAAATCAAAAGGTTTCCCCAAATCCCCGAGGCTGCTCAGTCAAGCTGTGCGAGGGCCTTGTACAAGCCCGTCACGACATCCGTCATCATGTCGTAGTCAAGGGTGGATGGCCTGTCCCCGGGGGCGTGATAGTGGGGGTTCCTGAAAAAGGCCGTGTCGGTGACCATGAAGGCAGGGTACCCGAATTTCCAGAAGCTCCGGTGATCGGAAAAGTCCACGCCGGGAATGAGGGAGATGCCGCTGAGGGACTCCACGGGTACCGACGACGACGCCTTGAAAGCTTCCTTCACCCTCTCGGTAAAGGCACGTGAGGATATGTTGCCGACAAAGGCAATGAAGTTACCCTCCTCGGGGTACATCCAGCTGAAGAAAGGGAGCGGGAAGAGCTGACTTCCCTTCCTTCCGGAGTAGTACCCGAGCATCTCCAGCGATATCATGCCCAGCACCTTCGCACCGTCTTGCTTGAGACTCTTCGCGTACACGTGGCTTCCCATCCTGCTCGTCATGAACACAGGTGGCTCCTCAAGGGTGAAGGCGACGAAATGGACTGTCCTGGGTAGCGCAGCCTGGGATGTGAGCCGTGCAAGTTCGAGGAGGCCGGCGACACCGCTCGCATTGTCGTCAGCCCCCGGCGTCCCGATCACTGTGTCGTAGTGCGCACCGACGACGATGATGCCGTCCAACGGCTGCGTACCCCTCACCGTGCAGACTATGTTGTGGTAGACGTTGTCCTGATACGTGAAGGACTGTCTCCCGGGTTCGCAGCCGTAAGAGTTGAACCTCTCCTCTATGAAGTCTGCGCACCGGTTCAGCTTTCCTACGTCGCGAAAGCTCCGCTCGCCGATGTAGATAGCGAGATATTCGACAGTCCTTTTCAGGTTTTCACGCACCGCGTCCATGGACAGAGCTTCACACGCAACTTCACCGGGCAGCAATGACATCAGAATACAGAGAAAGGCCAGAAAGCGCAATCCGTCCCGTTTCAACGCAGCTGCGGATCATTCGTCGAGAACATGCACCTTCCCATACTCGCCGTCGAAACCCGGAGAGATCCTCACCTTGCCGGCGCGCACCCTCGACACCGCTTCAGCCAGAAGGGGAGAGACTGCCGCTTTTATCTCCCGCACAGGTACATCCATGAGCACGGTCAACTCGTTTCCGATTGTGGCAAGGACATTCTCGTATTCACGCTGCACAGTCCTGGTATTAACCCCAGCCCTCAACGTTTCCGCGAGAAGTTCCTGCAGCGGGATAAGCGAATGAAATACCGGGGAACTGCTCTGCCTGTAGTCGGGAGGCCTGTCCGCGAGCGCCTCGACGCGGTGCATGACACCGACGGTTACCCTCTTTCCGCAGACGGGGCAGAGGCAATCGAGTCCCTGCGCTTCCCGCGGCGAGAGGCGGACCCTGCACCCCCTGTGACCGTCGAAGTGGTACTTGCCCTCCTCGGGAAAGAATTCGATCGAGCCGTGTAGACCCTCTCCTGTCCTTATTGCCACAGCAATCGCCCCGAAGGAGACCCGGGTATCGAATATTGTTGCCTCGCGCCCGAGTTTCGAAGGAGAGTGGGCGTCTGAGTTGGAAATGAGCATGATCCGGTCGAGCGACGAGAGCCTCCTGTTCATGGGTGGGTCCGAGGAGAGGCCGGTCTCTATCGCGGTGATGTATCCTGTGAACTCTCCGAAACACTCGTCGAGGCTGTCGAATCCCGATGCGGCACCGAAAACCGAGAAGTGGGGAGTCCACGCGTGTGCAGGCACAACAAGTCCCTCAGGGGAACGATCCTGCACGATCTTCACGAGGTCCACCACGTCCATCCCGAGGATGGGCCTGCCGTCGGAAGCGATATTGCCCCTCTTCGACAGCGCGGCACTGATATCCGTCACGTCCTGCATGTCCGGCACGAGCACGAGGGCATGGACCTTCCGCGCCCTTCCGTACTTCCTGTAGATGCAGCTTATCTCCGCCGACAGCGCAAAGCGAACCTCCGCCCTGCACGCCTCGGGGATATGGTCCCGGCGAAACTCATCCCTGAGCCTGAAGAGGCCGTTCCCTTCAGGCTCAAGCTTTTCGATGAGTTCAGCCTGCCAACGGGGATGGGTGAAGTCCCCTGAACCGACTACCGCGATGCCCTTTAACTGGGCCCAGCGCCAGAGGCCCTCGGGCGTCATTTCGCTGCTCGTGGCAATGGAGTACTTCGAATGGACATGCAGGTCGGCGATGAACTTCATAGGCCATTATAGCACGTGCCCTGAAGGCTGACACTTGAGCCGGACATGAGAGATCAGTGTCGGACGGAGGGTCAACCTGTGATTGAGCCAGGGGCGGGTTCACTGCGTGATCAGACGTGATCACGCTTCTTCAGGAAGAGCCGTAACAAGAAGTACGCGGCCAGATAGCAGAGCGCTCCCAGCCACAGCACTCCCTTGAATCCTACTACCATCGCGAGCATCACCGCGAGAAGAGGTGCAAGTACCGAGAAACAGCCGTTGATCGCCCAGGCCCAGGGGATAAGTGTCTCGCTTCGCTCCCCCAACACCCGCAATCCGAGCGGAAAGGGTATTCCCATGAGAAGTCCGAGGGGCAGCAGCAACAAGAAGGTCGCGCCCATCTTCACAGGCAGTTCCTGGCTGGCAATGGCGCTTCCCGCAGCGGGCAGCACGACACTCGCAACCCCGATGAGGACCGCCACCCAGAGCAAGACCGCCACTCTCCCCGGTCCTCTCACCCTCTGGCCGGCGAAACTTCCAATGCCGGACGCTACAAGAAGCGAAGTGAGCACTGCCGCGACAGCATATGACGGCGTCTCGAGAGTGAGAATCATTTTTTGGATGATCGTTATCTCGACGAAGAGATATCCAAGACCGAGGAACGCGAAATAGGGGAGCAGACTTCGCCCTCCGCGGGTCCCTGCCCGGTCCCCCGAGGAGCGCCCTTGCGCTATGGCGGGCACCACGATGAGGAGGAATCCGAGCACGAGGACCTGCGCAAAGACAACGGGGAGAAGGTAACCTTCCTCGATAAAATACTGCCATTTCCCTCCCATGGTCCGGTAGATGTCGGCGGCGTTCTTCAGCGACAGATAATAGTTAAAGAAAGGCGCGTCGTCACGCACAGGTCTCACGTCAAAGACGTACGACTCGAGGAACTTCTCACGCTTCCCCCGGTCGAGCATGTCCTGAAACAGATGGAAATATTCATTGGAAGGAATGCGCACATAGCGGTTGGTCTCTTCCTCACTGACGCCCGGCACATACACGAGATCGAATCTCCTGTCACGGGAAAAGTCTCTCGCCTTTTCGATCTCTCCAGGGGTGAGGGGAAACTTCTTGAGCACCATCGTGATGTTCT
>JBLMXV010000116.1:0-6009 GCA_050257935.1 Chloroflexota bacterium | reverse complement strand
AGTCCTCAGGGGTTCGAAATAAAGTTGCACCCTCCGTCTCTTCGATCTCCTTGCTTCATGGCACCGCCGGGAACTGATCCGGACACAATGCGACCGGGGCAAGCAGCCACGGCCTGTCACGGGCCCTGCGGACACTGGTCGAGTCCAGGATTTCGGCCTTGGTGCCACACAACATTACAGTCTCGGCAGACGCCTGACGGGATGCGACACTGGGCATAGGTAAAGTCAATTCTTTGGGTTTACTTTCATGCAAAATTGTTATAACATTAAAGCATCATGCGCTGTTTCCGATGGACTTGCAACGTCTGGCTTTCATGATCAGGGCAATCTCGATTCTCGCGTTCACCATCCTTCTCGTGGCGTCTTGCTCCCGGACGGATACGGACTCATCCAAAAAGTCGGCAGCACACGGGAAAAGCGCGACAGAAAAGCCCCTCATCATAGGGCTAATTCCGGAACACCAGATTTTCGCCCAGGTGGAAAGATATCAGCCCCTTGCCGACTATTTGTCGGGAAAAATTGGGAGAAAGATCAAGTTCACGATACTTCCCCGTTATGGAAACATCATCGACAGCTTTGTCTCCGCGCAGATGGACGGCGCATTCTTCGGAAGCTTTACCTACGCCCTTGCGCATCACAAAATGGGACTCGAGGTCCTCGCCAGACCTGAATCTGCCGACGGCATTTCCACCTACTACGGCCTGATCTTCGTGAGAAAGGACAGCGGCATTAGGAGTGCGAGGGACATGAAGGGCAAGATATTCGCATTCGTTGACAAAGCGACAACCGCAGGCTACCTCCTTCCGCTGGCATATTTCAAGGAGGCCGGAATCAAAGACTATAAGAAATATCTAAAGGAAACCTACTTCACGGGGACCCACGAAGACGCAATCCGCGACGTCCTGGACAAGAGGGCTGACATTGGCGCTGCCAAGAACACGGTGTTCGACAGGCTCGTAACGGCTGACGAGAGAATCGGAAAAGAATTGTCCATCCTCAAGAGATCCCCCGACGTTCCCGAGAATGCTCTTGCCGTGAGGAAAGACCTTGATGGCACGCTCAAGAATAAGCTGAGAGATGCGCTCCTTACCATGCACAATGACCCCGAGGGAAAGAAAGTGCTGAAGGAGTTCGGGGCCAAGAAATTCATTGTGACGACAGACGAAGACTACGAGCCCGTGGACAAATATGCGAAAGAGATAGGCCTCAATCTTGCCACCTATGATTACATCAATGACTGATGAAAAAGAAGATCATCTTAGGTCTGAGCATCTTTTCCCTTGTCATCCTTCTCGGCGGTCTCTACGTTATCTTGACCATCCAAAATACGACCTCAACGCTCGACTCCCTTATTATGCTCCACCAGGTGGAAATACTGAGAGAACACCTGCTCATAGATGTGAAAAGGGTGCAGGCAGACCTGACCCTTAAGAACACCCGCCATGCTCGGGGCATTGACACGGTCGTCAGGGATGTCGAAAAGATGTGCGACATCGCCAAGACATGCCTGGACTGTCATCACTCAGAGGCAGCGACACATCGGCTGATGAATCTTCGTGAACATGTTGAGGGGTACTCGGGGCTATTGAGCAGGGCACTCACCATACGTGCGAATACGGCGAGACTCGAAGAAGAGGAAGAGAACGCCTTCAGGGCCGGCGAGAACATCATACGTGAAGTCAATGAGATGGTCACTCAGGCAAGCCTGAAGCTTGAGGACAGGACGACCGCGGCAATGAAAGTCATAGCCAACACGAAATATATTCTCTTCGGGCTGATCGCCCTTGCCCCTGCTGTGGCCATGGGCCTGGGATTCATCTTCATTCGGGCCTTCACCAAGCCTCTCAACACAGTGCTAAACGCGACCCGAAGGTTGAGGGCCGGCGATCTGGATTTCAGGGTCGAACCGCTGAAGGACGAGTGTGGCGAGGTGGCAGAATCCTTCAATGAGATGGCTGTTGCTCTCAAGGAATATGTCAGCAAGATCGAGGAGAGCGAGAAGCGCTACCGGATGCTGTTCGAAAGTGCCGCGGACGCCATCTTCATTCTCGAGGCAGAAGGTGAGAGACCGGGCAAGATAGTCGCCGCAAACCAAGCGGCCGCGCGGATGCACGGCTACACCGTCAACGAACTGGTGACGTTGAGTATTACCGATCTGGATAGCCCTGACGCGGCCCGACAGGCCCCGGGGCTGATTCGGCGGATGCTGGAGGGCGAACGGATACACACGGAGATGACCCATGTCAGGAAGGACGGCACCATCTTTCCCGTTGAAGTGAGTGCGGGGCTCTTTGAAGCCGGCGGGCGGAAATTCATCCTCGCCATCGACAGGGACGTCACCGAACGCAAGCGCGCAGAGGACGCCCTGCAGCGGGCAGTACAGATGAAAATGGTCGGTGAGCTGGCGGCGGGCCTTGCCCACGAAATCAAGAATCCCCTGGCAGGCATCAAGACTTCAATGGAAGTGCTTTCTGTAGAGGCTCCCCTGCCCGACGAGGACAAGGATATCCTGGAGAAGGTAATCGTAGAGATTAACAGAATCGAAGCTCTCATAAAGAGCCTGCTCAATTTCGCGAGACCGCCGACGCCGCAGTTCAGCCAGGTGAACGTGAATGCGGTCATCGATGCAGCTCTCGATCTTTCCCTTAGAAACAGGGCAAACCCGACCGGCCCGGACCTCCTCGGCATCGTTAAGGACTTCGACGCTAATATCCCAGTCACCACCGCTGACCCCATGCAATTGAAACAGGTCTTCCTAAATCTATTCCTCAACGCGAGTGACGCCATGCCATGCGGGGGAACGCTGAACGTGAAAACCCTCTATGACTCTAAGACGGACTGCATACAGATCGACGTGGCTGACACAGGTACGGGGATCGCCCAGGGAGAAATCGACAGGATTTTCATGCCGTTCTTTTCCACCAAGACAAAAGGGACCGGATTGGGACTGGCCATCACGAAGCGACTCATCGAAGGCCACGGAGGAAGTATAACCGCAAAGAGCGCCCCCGGCCAGGGCACGCTCTTCAGAATCACCCTGCCGGTAAAGCACGGGGCACCCGAGACAACATGAAAGCCAGGGGAAAGATCTTCCTCGTCGACGACGACGAACTCATCGTCGCCGTACTCTCCAGGGCGTTGAAAAGCGACGGCTACGACGTGAGTACTGCAACGAGCACCCTCGACGTGGTCAAGAAAATCAAGGCATCCTCCCCTGATATCGTAATGCTCGACATCAACCTGCCAGGCAGAAGCGGGGTGGACATCCTCGAGGAGCTCAAGAAGACAGTGAGTTCGGAAGTGATCATGCTCACCGCGGACGACACGGCTGACACCGCAGTGAGAGCCATGAAGCTTGGCGCCGCTGACTACCTGACGAAACCGTTCAACATTGACGAGGTAAAGATTGTCATAGCCAATATCCTCGAGAAGGAGAAGCTGAAACAAGAGGTAGGCTATCTGAGAAAGCTGCACTGTGATTTCTTCAAGAAGGACATCATCGGGGAATCGCAGCCGATGAGGGACCTGGCGGCAAAGGTCGCGAAGATGGTCGAGGCAAGCGTCTCCACGATACTGATTACCGGAGAGAGCGGCACGGGCAAGGAACTGCTGGCACGACACATCCATTCTCTTCTCACTCAGCACTGCTCCCCCGGCGAGTACGTGCCCTTTGTGGGTATCAACTGCACCACCCTGCCCGAGTCGATTCTCGAGAGCGAACTCTTTGGTTACGAAAGGGGGGCCTTCACTGACGCAAAATCGGACAAGAAGGGGCTGTTCGAACTGGCGCAGGGGGGCACGCTTCTCCTCGATGAGATAGGAGAAATGAAACCGAGCTTGCAGGCCAAGCTCTTGCGGGTCCTTGAGGAGAGAGCCATACGGCGGATAGGGGGGCAGAGGGAGATACCGATCGATGTCACGGTGATGGCCACCACCAACAGAGACCTTGCAGAGTCCGTCGAAAAGAGCGATTTCAGGATGGACCTGTTTTATCGGCTGAATGCCTTTGCGCTGCACATACCGCCCCTCAGGGAGAGGAAGGAGGATATCCCTCTTCTCGTCTCACATTTTCTTTCGGTCTTCGCCCAGAGGTACGGCCGGCAGACGATAAAGGGTCTCTCACCCGATGCCGAGCGTCTCATGCTCCTTTATAGCTGGCCGGGAAACGTGAGAGAACTCAAGAACGTCGTGGAGCGAATTGTGGTCCTCGAGAGCGCAGACACGGTGCTGCCGGAACACCTCCCGAAAGAGATGCTCGGCAAGTTGCCCTCCGTCGCCCCTCCCCCTAATGACAAGTATGTGCTTCCTGACAGCGGCATCTCGCTGGAGGATTTTGAAAAAGACCTCATCATGCAGGCCCTCGAGAAGACAAGGAACAACAAGACGGCCGCCGCAAGATTGCTTAATATCAGCTACGACACGCTCCGCTACCAGATCAAGAAGTACGGTCTGGAATAGATCAGTGAACCGTCTTTCCGGCAGGCAGGCATGGCAGAGAATTCACTAAGGAAGCATAGGCGGCAGACTGCTCTACCACGTGCAGGCCGACGCCGTACTTGACACCGCTCTCCTCGCTTTCCAGCAGCGCGGGCAGCAGGCCGCAGTCTGAATGTATCATTCTCACCACCCTTCCCGTGACCGGAATCGGCTCCTCACCCGGGACGTGCAGGGTCATGTTCAGCGTGGTCCCAATGTCGAAGGAGACCGATGTCAGCACAAACAGGTCGGAGGCCGTGAGGTTGTAGGTGATCCCTTTGTGCGTGCGCTCGAGCCTCACCTCCACGGGCTTGAGCATCTTCCGCTCCCACAGGCAGTTCGCCAACATCCTGCTGACGATCGCTTTCAACTCGTCGAACTCAAAGGGCTTTTCAAGGAATTCAAAGGCGCCTCTATGAAGAGCGCGCTGCCTGATGTCCACGTCGGTGCAGGACGTGGCGATGACCACTTGGGTCCTCGGAGAGTGTTTCCTGATATGCGCGAGTACTTCCCATCCGTCGATGCCGGGAAGGTGCAGGTCAAGGACGACGATATGAAAAAAGTGACGCTCCGCCTGACGGACCGCCTCCTCCCCAGTGCAGACCGCCACGACATGGTGAAATTCCTTTGAAAAAAAGCGTCTGAGACAGGACAGGACAAGCTCGTTGTCGTCGACCAACAGGACACTCTCCTGGTTTTGCATGACCGCGCCTCCGTCCCCCTCCTGCTGCGGACTGTGCAAACGCCCGCCAGCAGGGAGGCGAAAGTTAGGTAAGCAAAACAGGTGCCTATCAAATCCTGGGATCGCTGTTTCTCGTGTCAACCAACAGAGAGTTTATAAGTATTTGTTTTTTATGCAATCGTTAACTGCAGGGTTGTGGCCATCTCCCGTCACGCGACCTTTCAGATCGGTGAAAAGACCGCCGGGACGGCGTTTTCAACGAGGACTGCGCCGCGCTGTCTTCTCGCGACCTCACCATGGCGCCGTGCCCGTCGCGAGTTGAGCGGATGACGACGGCTGCTACTGAAACCTCAAGTCATCAAGGAGTTAATGAAGGAGGAGTACGCCGGGAACTCTTCCGTCAACTTTATGCCCAGGCCATACGTCGCCGGTCCCGAGATATCAATTCCCCCTGACCTATGAGGAACGGCAGGACTCATCCAGTCAACAATCCTCACCACTTGCCCCTTGAGGGGGATTTGCTCCTGGGTGTTGATTTGCACCGTCAGGCCTATCGTGGTGCCGGGGTCAAATGACACGTTTGAAAGGACAAGCATCCCGCTCATCGAAAGATTATATGTCTGGCCCCTATACTGATCGCCAAGCAGGACTTCGAACGATCCACCTATCCGCCTGTTCCTTTCACAATACGAGAGTATCTTTGTGATGACATCTTTGAGTTCCCTGAGATTGAAGGGTTTGCCGATCAACTCGACGGCTCCCTCCTCAATCGCCTTCTGCCTTATTGCCTTATCTTCGCAAGCGGTGACGATGACAACCCTGCTCGTAGGGGAGTGATGCATTATCCTCGC
>JBLMXV010000115.1:0-18393 GCA_050257935.1 Chloroflexota bacterium | reverse complement strand
TCCCTCACCGCTCATCGCGCCCGCGGCGTGCGTGATCTTCTCCTCGATGATCGGTGAGGGAATGACGAGGGATGAGATGATCAACCTTATAGAGAAGGCGGGCAAAGTACCAGTCGAGAGGGACGCGTTTTACGGAGTGGTAAGCGTCAATAATAACTCAGATCCACATGTGCGTGTGCGGTAAGGGGACACCGTCTCGCGCTCCGACGGTACTCGTCCTGCCGTTGTATGACTTGTTTCGCTACAGTCGCCGAACTCACCCTTCGGGTTCAGACACCAGCGTCAGCGGTCGCTCTATTTCGTCGACAACGGCAACGGACACAACCGAAGTCGCACGATGCGGCATCCCCTTACCGCCGGATTTCGGGATGATACGCTATCAGTGAGTACCGTCAGTTTCGGCTTAAAGGATCGATGAAAACTCGCGCGAAGACGGGATAATGGAAAGAGTATCCAAAGAAACGGCGTTAGATCTTTACAGGCGCGCCGACCTTCTCGATATCGGAGAGCGTGCAGACAGCTTGCGGCGGGCGCTCCATCCGGATCCCGTCGTTACCTTCATCGTCGACAGGAACATCAACTATACGAATGTGTGCGTCAACAAGTGCAGGTTCTGCGCCTTTTACCGGGATCCGGAAAGCCCGGATGCGTATGTGCTGAGCGACGAGGAACTCTTCAGCAAGATCAATGAGACCGTTGCGCAGGGCGGTACACAGATACTTCTTCAGGGAGGGTTGCATCCCGCTCTCGGCCTCGACTATTACTACGACCTTCTGAGGAAAGTCAGGGACCGCTTCGAGATCAATATCCACGGATTCTCCCCCCCCGAGATATGGTATCTCGCCGAAAAGCATGACCTCACGATACGCGAAACCCTCACTCTATTGAGAGAGGCGGGGCTCGGCTCAGTGCCCGGCGGCGGCGCCGAGATACTGTCAGACAGAATCAGAGAAGTCCTGAGCCCGCGGAAGATCAGGTCAGGTGTGTGGCTGAGGGTCATGGAGGAAGCCCATCTGCTGGGCATGAGGACAACGGCGACGATGATGTTCGGGAGTGTGGAGGAACCTGAGGACATCATGGACCATCTCGACGCCATCAGGCGACTTCAGGACCGCACAGGAGGTTTTACCGCCTTCATTCCGTGGAGTTTCCAGCCGGGGAACACGGAGCTCAGCCGTGAGTCAGCGGAGGGCGGAGATCGACTGATATCCGGCCGGAAGGTCAATCTTGCGACAGCCGTCGACTACCTGCGCGTCCTCGCGATTTCGAGGATCTACCTTGACAACATCGCCAATATTCAGGCGTCGTGGGTGACACAGGGCCTGAAGATGGCTCAGATCGCGCTGAGGTTCGGTGCCAATGACTTCGGTTCGACTATGATCGAGGAGAACGTCGTCCGTGCCGCAGGGGTCAGCTATCGTGTGACGAAGGACGACATCATACATGCCGTCAGGAGCGTGGGATTCCAGCCGGCCCAGAGGGACACTTACTATCATATCCTGCGCTCCTTTTGAAGTTGCGTGGGTAGGACTGTGGGAGCAGTGCGGTAGGGAGCAAGGCAAAGGTGTGAAAAAGGCCTTAACGGGGTAACTCCCCCGGACAACGGACAATATAAGGAGGGAATCGGGTCATGGAACAACGCTTCGTGAAAGCCGCGTGTCTCACCGTCCTCATGGTCTTCGTCCTCGTCGCTGCCGCGTGGGCGACGGGCCCGGAGAAAAGCCGTACGCCGGGTACAAAGTCACCTGAAAGTCCTGTCCTGGCGGACCTGCACAAGGACAAAGGCGTTGATTGTTCCTCATGCCACAGCAAGAAGACGAAGGTCGACGACAACGAAACAGTCGTCAACAGGAAGTGTATCGAGTGTCATGGGACGCTCGCCGCGATGGCTGAGAAGAGCACGCACGAGATCAATCCCCACAAGTCCCACCTCGGGAACATCAACTGCACCGTCTGCCACCACGGCCACACGACGTCGTGGACGTATTGTCTGAATTGTCATGCGTTCGATCTGAAGATTCCGGCCGGTGCCGTGGCTGCCCAATTGCCGTCCGTCACGCTGCCGGAGGTCAAGAAGATTCCCCAGAAGATCAGGACCGAGAAGACGGATGTCGTTGTCATCGGTGCCGGGGCTGCAGGCTTCAGCGCAGCGATTACGGCCCATGACAAGGGTGCCAGGGTCATTCTGCTCGAGAAGATGCCCATCACCGGCGGAAACAGCCAGCTCGCTGCAGGCGGAATGAATGCCTGCGAGACCCGTTTCCAGAAGGAGAAGGGCATCAAGGATACCTGCCAGATCATGTTCGACGACACCATGAAGGGCGGCAAGAACCTGAACGACCCTGAACTGGTGAGGGTCCTCGCCAACAATTCAGCCGGCTCCGTAGACTGGCTCACGGGGCTCGGGGCTGATTTGAGCGACGTAGGACGAATGGGAGGCGCAAGCGTGAACAGGACGCACCGGCCGAGCGGAGGTGCCGCCGTCGGAGCGAATATCACCCAGGTTCTGAAAAGGAACGCAGAAGACCGGAAGATCGACGTGAGGCTCAACAGCAGGGTAGTCAAGATCATCGAAGACAAGAAGGGCCGGGTGACAGGCGTGCTCGTCGAGGGCAAGCACAGCAAGCTGTACAGAATTGATGCAAAGGCCGTGATCCTCACTGCAGGGGGGTTCTCTGCGAATCCTGAAAGGGTGGCCCACTATCAGCCCGCATTCAAGGGCATGACGACATCGAACCAGCCCGGTGCGACCGGCGACGGACTGGTTCTCGGCGATACCGCCGGAGGGCGTCTGATCGACATGAAGGAGATACAGATTCACCCGACCGTTGCGGCAGGGAGTCGCATCCTGATCACCGAGGCGGTGCGCGGCAACGGGGCCATCCTCGTCAACCGCGAAGGCAAGCGCTTCGTCAACGAAATTACGACCAGGGATGCAGCCTCCGCAGCCATCCTTGCACAGACGGGTAAGACTGCCTTTCTGGTATTCGACGAGGGGATACGGAAGAGCCTGAAGCAGATTGACGGCTATTTCCATCTCGAGCTGGTGATCGAGGGAGACACGGTCAAGGACCTGGCGGACAAGCTGAAGGTTCCCCCCGATGCCCTGGAGGCAACGATCGATGCCTATAACAAGGCGTTTGACGACAAGAACGATCCGGAGTTCAAGAGGCCCGACATGCCGAGACCGCTCAGGTCACCGAAATATTACGCCATTGAAGTCATGCCCGGGATTCACTACACGATGGGCGGACTCAAGATCAACGCCAACACGCAGGTTATGAGCAAGGATGGCAAGCCCATTCCCGGGTTTTACGCGGCAGGGGAAGTCACAGGCGGCGTGCACGGGGCGAACCGCCTGGGCGGAAACTCCATCTCCGAAACGATCACGTTTGGAAGGATCGCCGGCGAAAACGCCGCCACACTGGTGAAGGCCCAGCCGTCGGAGAAATCGAAGAAGGCAAAGGCGACAGGACACTAGAACCTAATCGGTTTGCCCTGATATAACCGTCATGCCCGCGGAAGCGGGCATCCAGAAGGAGTGAGAGAACTATAGATTCCCGCTCCCCGCCTACCGCCTGCAGGGACAGGCTGCGCGGGAGTGGCAAGGGACATGACCATAAAGAGAGATGGGCTTTTAGATAAGTTCTGACCTTACAGTTGCAAACACAAACGGATGGGGGTGCGGCCACTGGGCACGCAGTAGCCGCACCCTAGAACATATCACTCCCACTTCAGCTCCAGCGTGTCATTTTCTTTCAGGTCCACCCTCGTCCCGAGAACCTTGCCTTCCCTGTTCAGCACGTCCCTCAGCCACCTCGCATCTGCCCGGGACGCGCGGGTGATCCTGAAGCGCTTCATCTGCGTGGGCGTCATGTGCAGGCTGAGGAGTTTCCCGGTCATCGGGTCAACGGTCGCGAAGTACATCAGCCCGAGGTCTCCCCGATAGAATTCGTACCCTCCGATCCCCTCATAGTCAGTCAGAAGGTCACCGCAGCCGTAGAGAATGAGCTTGGCCTTGTATACCTCGATACCCTTCACGTGGTGAGAGGAGTGCCCGTGGATCACGTCGACTCCCGCAACGTCGATCAACTTGTGTGCAAAATCCCTGTGTCCGTCGGGGATATCGTAACCCCAGTTGCCTCCCCAGTGAATGGAGGCGACGACGATATCTCCCGGTTCTTTCACCTCCCCGACCTTTTCCTTGATGTGAAAGACGGTCTCCTCCGAAAGGTCTTTCAGATAATTGACGCCTGGCATGTTTTCCGAAGCAGCCCAGGCTGAAGGAATTCCACTCGATCCGGACCCAAGTGAAATGACAATGATCCTTCCTTTTCCTGCGACCTGCACCACCACAGGGTCTTCAGCTTCTTTGAGATTTCTTCCCACTCCTGCGGTCTTGATTCCGACTTTCTTTAATGTTTCGAGAGTCTCGATGAGACCCGCAGGTCCCCAGTCAAGGACGTGGTTGTTTGCAAGAGCGCAGACGTCAATGTTCGCAGCTGTCAGTGCGCGGATGTTTTCGGGGTGCATCCTATAGTTGATCCCCTTGGGGAGATATTCTTCGCTTCTCGTTACCGCAGTCTCCAGATTGATGATCTTTACATCCGGATTCATCCGCCTGAATTCGGTGAGCGCGTCTCCCCAGATGTAAGAGAACGCGACGGGCTTCGGGATGTCCCCATGTTCCTTTTCGGCAAGTGCTACATATGCTGCGGCGCTTTTCATGTAGGGCTCGTAAAGAACGGGATTGACCGGATGGGGCAGCACCTGATCGATTCCCCTGCCTGTCATGACATCTCCGCACATGAAGAGAGTGACGTGAGTCGACGCCTTGCCTGATGCGCTTCCTTTCATTTCTCCCGGCTCAGAAGGTGTCTTTACAGATTTATCCAGACCCGGTACCTCTACCGGAGGCAGAAGTGCCAGTACAAACGCGATCGCTATCCCGCCGATTCTAAACCGCATTCCTCCAGTGAGTGTCATTGTATGGAAGTCCTCTTCACATGGCGGGATTGCGGGCATTGTCCCTGCCTCACCCTCTGCCTTTCATATCGTAGCACCCATCGACCTGCCCATGCACGTCGGATAATTCACACAAGACTGTACCTATAGCCGGATCCAGTGCTAACCCGTATAATTCACGAATCTGGCCGTCAAAGTCAGGGTGGAGGTGGTGAAAGGACATTCCGAGCGATACCGCTGCCTTTTCCCACAAACGGGTTCCAGCCCCATGCACAAGCGCATGCCGCCGGCAAAGGCGCACAACACAAAAAATGAGATTCCATCGCTTTGGAGAGACTTTGATCCGCCTTCGTCTGATGCTGTTAAACGCCCGAATGATCCGGGCTGAGGCGGCCTCCCGTGTGGGAGCGTGGGCAGCCTGGAAGGGGCAATCTTGTATAATAGAGCAGGCGTTTATCCCTGAGCTATAGGTTTCTTTTTCAGCTCCTGTCTCCCCCTCTGAAGAGGCGGCCGGGGAAATAGTGTAGGAGGTCACATGGCAGACGGAATCTATGACGTGATCATCATCGGAGGAGGTCCGGGAGGGCTTTCCGCAGGGATGTACACATCGAGGGGAAAGCTCAGGACGCTCATACTGGACAAGTCAAAGACAGCAGGCGCCCTCGCTTACTCCAGCATGATCGAAAACTACCCTGGGCTTGAGAAGCCGACGTCGGGAAAGGAACTGCTCGACATCTTCAGGGCTCAGGCTGTCGGCTTCGGGGCTGAGTATGTGGAGACACAGGTCATCGGGGTCCTTCTTCAGGGAGAGGTCAAGGAAGTGATGACAATGGACAAGACGTATCAGGGCAAGAGCGTCATCATAGCCACGGGATCGATGGGAAGGAAGGCGAGCGTGACCGGTGAATCAGAGTTCCTTGGACGGGGAGTGAGCTACTGCGCGATCTGTGATGCTGCGTTCTTCAAGGGCCGGACGGTCTGCGTGATCGGCGACTCCGAGGAGGCGGCGAAGGAGGCAGGCGTGCTTACCCGGTTTGCCGAAACGGTCTACCTCATCTCGCCTTCGCAGAAACTGAAAGTTCCCGAAGATCATCCTTCCTTGTCAATACCGAACCTCAGGACGATGCTCGGGTATTCGGTGACTGCCATTGAGGGGACCGATGCCGTCGAACGCGTCAAGCTGAAAGACTCCAAGGGAGAGGAGAGCACCCTTGATCTCTCAGGGGTTTTTGTCTATCTCTGGGGAAGCAAGCCCATCGTCGACTTCCTTCAGGGAGCGGTGGAGCTTTCCGAGGAGGAGTGCATCTCCGTGAACAGGTCGATGGAGACATCGGTTCCCGGTGTCTTCGCCGCCGGAGACGTCACCTGCACCGAAGCGCGACAAGTCATCCTTGCCGCAGCGAACGGCTGCCTTGCAGCCCTGTCAGCGGAAAAATACATCTTCCACCGGAAAAAGGCAAAGCGTGACTGGCACTAGCAGCGACGAATTCAGGTCCATGGTGCTCGACTACATGGACAAAGGGTTCCTTGACAACATTATCGACATGTTCAAGCACGACGAGACGCTTTTCCCCATGCTCGTCGACATGGTGAAGGATGAACGCCTCCGGGTGCGGTTGGGTGCCACGGCGCTCGTGGAAGAGTTTGTCCATGTGAACCCCGCGCTCCTTGCGCCTCTCGTCCCCGGATTGGCTGCACTCCTTAAGGACGGCAATCCGACTGTGCGCGGAGACAGCGCCAACCTGCTCGGCATTATCGGCCACCCCGACGCACTGCGCTCCCTGAAGGAAGCGGAGGATGACGAGAACAGAGAGGTCAGGGAGATTGTGCGGGAGGCGATAGCGGACATATCTTCTGCGCAGGCGGCATCACAGAGCCGGGGCGGGTGACCGTGGATGTCATGATCAAGAGCATAGCCCGAGATGAGCCGGTGCTCGTCGTGGCCGTCGTGGATACGGGAGCAGTCGAGAGAGCCCGTCTCATCCATGACACGTTCCCGACTGCCACGTCGGCGCTCGGCAGGACCCTGACCGGTGCGGTCCTGCTCTCGTCGCTCCTCAAGGAGGGGCAGAAACTCTCCCTGCAGGTGGTGGGCGAGGGGCCTCTCAAAGAGGTGTTCGCCGAAGCGGACTGGCGGGGGAGGGTCAGGGGATACGCGCGGAGGCCCCATGTCTTTCTCGGTCTGCTCGGAGGCAACCTCGATGTGGGAAGGGGCTTCGGCAACGGATATCTCCATGTGGTCAAAGACCTCGGTGTCAGGGAGCCCTATCACAGCAGCATCCCGCTCCAGACCGGAGAGATAGCCTCCGACATAGCATATTACCTCTCCGTCTCCGAACAGATACCTGCCGCAGTGTCTGTGGGTGTTTATGTAGGAGCCGACAATTCTGTCATGGCAAGCGGCGGATTCATGGTCCACGCACTCCCCGAGGCAGGTGAGGAACTCATCGGGGATCTGGAAAACAGGATCGGCGACCTGAAGCCGGTGAGCTCGATGGTGCTCGACGGCATGGATCCCGAAGAGATCACAGCGGAACTTCTCGCTATGCCCTACGAGGTCCTGGAGCGGCGGGATATCATCTACTCGTGCCCCTGCAGCAGGGATCGGGTGATGAGGGCGCTCATAGCCCTTGGAAAGGACGATATCCGCGAACTTGCCGCCAAGGGTGAGCCTCTCAGCATCGAATGCCACTTCTGCAAGGCAGGCTACACGGTGACGCAAGAAGAGCTCGAAGATCTCCTCAGGGAGGTGACAGGGTCGTGAGGCGATGAGGAAGGACTACTTCGGTCATGTGAAGGTGCCGCTTAAGAGGATACATCTCGAACTGACGAATGTGTGTGACTTCAACTGCACGTTTTGTCCGAAGTCTCAGATGACGAGGCCGCCCGGATTCATGGAGACCGGCCTTGCAAGACGGATCATCAAAGAGATCGCCGAGAACGGACTGTGTGAGAAAGTGACGTTCCATGTGATGGGCGAACCGACGCTGCACCGTGATTTCTTCGACATCCTATCGCATGCCCAGGATGTGGGCGTCAAGGTGGGACTTGCCACAAACGGCGGTGGTCTCGGAGGAGAGACAGGGAAGCGTCTCCTTGAGTACGACCTGCACCAGATAGATGTCTCTCTACAGACTCCCGACGCCCGCTCCTTCGCCCTGAGAAAAGCCCGGTCGCACACCTTCGATTCCTACGTTGCAGGAATCCTCTCCTTCTTCCACGCCTACAAGTCCAAGGGAAGAGATGGCGTATTCAAGTTTCGCTTCCTGAACACGAGATTCCGCAAGAGGGAAATGGAGAAGAGTGTTGGTCAGCTCCAGGTGCTCTCGTCGACGCAGGAACTGAGAGAGGCGCTGAACGACTGGGCGGGCCGCGTCTATGACCTCGTAGGGGCAACGGAGGGACAGAGGACTTTGGCAAGGCAGCGCATCGGACGTCTCGCGCCGTACAAGTGGAATGTTGTGGAGGTCTGCCCCGGTGTTTTCTTTGAAACCTATCTGCTGGAGGAGTGGGGCCACGCCTTCGGCAACGGGGATATACGCGATGCCTGGGGAGGGTACTGTTTCGGGATGAAGGACCACTTCGCCGTTCTCTGTAACGGCGATGTCACGCTCTGTTGCGTCGATTTCGACGGTCGCACAAAGGTCGGCAACCTGAACCACTCATCGCTCCGGGAGATCCTCTCCTCAGATACGATCAAGCGCATTATCGAAGGCTTCGGAAGGCTGCAGCTCGTGCATCCCCATTGTGCCCGGTGTCTCGGCAGCAGAACGGTCCTTTCGTGGGTGTTCAAGCCGATAGTCTCAGCGACTGTTCTGAAGACACTGAAACCTTTCTTCTACAAGCATACAAGACTTTACGAATGACCGCCTCTCCTCCGAGCCAGAGCGCGGAGTTCCAAGGCAGCGGCTCCAGCGCTTACCGCCCGGACAATGGCTGGCCGGGTGACGGGGCTGGCGGGTACTTCAGCAGCGCGCTGAGGATGAGCCCGGCGACGGGGAGAAGGAAGATCGACTTGAGTGCAAAGGGCACACCCCAATGGTCTGCGACGACGCCAAGGATCGTCACGCCCACGCCGCCGGTGCCGATCGCGAAACCTACCATAAGGCCTGACGCGACCCCGAGATTGTCGGGCATGAGCCTCTGGGCCATCACCATTGTCACCGTGAAGGTAGATATGAGCACCATGCCGAAGAACACGAGAATAATCCCGAGAAAGATACCCTGCGCCTGCGGGATGATCGGATACAGTATCGAGGTCAGGAGCATCGACATTACGAGGTAGCGCTTGTGGCCCCACCGGTCTGCGACCGGTGCCCCGAGGATGGTTCCTGCCACGCCCCCGAGGAGAAACAGGGACACGAACTGTCCGGCATGGACAGGATCCCCCTTCAGGTAATCGATGTAGTAGAAGGGTATGTAGGTCATCAGGCCGGCATGGGTCCATGACCTCACTATCACTGTCGCGACAAGGAGGACCACGGGCCATGTCACTGCAGAGAGCGCACTCACGCTCTGACCGTGCGTACGGGCTCGGGCGCTGCGGCTGTGGTGAAGCATCTTCCTCAGCGGCAGGATCGTGAGCAGGAAGAGACCGGCGAAGAGCATCATTAGGGGCAGGTAGCTGAACCCGAGGTGTGATGCGATAGTAAGTGCCACAATGGGGCCGAGGGCGAATCCGAGGTTGCCTCCCACCGAGAACAAGGACATGCCGGTCGCGGGACGGGTGCCGGTGAAGAACGAGGCGGTTTTGAAACCTTCCGGGTGGTAGGCGGCAACGCCGAGGCCGCTGACGACTACGAAACACAAAACGAGGCCGTAGTGCGGCGCCAAGGTCAGGAGCGAGAAGCCGATCCCTGCGGCCAGGCACCCCAAGGGAAGCAGGATCGGTTTCTCCTCCCGGTCTGAGTACAAGCCGAAGAGCGGCTGGATGATGGATGAGGTCACGTTGGAGGCGAGCATGATCACGCCTGCCATCGAATAGGAAAGAGTGAGTCTGTCACGCAGTAGAGGCAGAATCGCGGGGAGGGCCCCCTGGTAGACGTCAGTGACTAGGTGGCCCAGTGACAGGATCAGCAGTGCTTTAAGGTTGAATTCCTTAGTTTCCATGGGGAGCGTCGGCGGTCCTGACACCAGTGTATCGCACCACGCATGGTGTAATCCATACGGCCTCGTCGTTGCTGAGGTCACGACTGCGTATAATAGGTGCAAAGGTAACCGGCGATGACCAAAGAGAGACCACCCATCACCGCTGCAGTCCGGGCGCTCCGTGAAGCTGGGGTGACGCATACGAATCATTTTTATAAGTATCAGGAGCACGGAGGCACCGAGGTAGGGGCGCGGGAACTCGGTGTCGACGAGCACACGGTCATCAAGACTCTCGTCATGGAAGATGAGCACAGGAAGCCTCTCATTGTGCTGATGCATGGCGATCTCAAGGTTTCGACGAAGGAATTGGCACGTCAGATAGGCACCAAGAGCGTGGTTCCTTGCAGCGCCGAGGCTGCCCTGCACCATACGGGATACGTCGTGGGAGGCATCTCACCTTTTGGGACACGAAAGAAGGTGCCCGTGTACATGGAGGAGACGATTGTCGGGTTGCCGCGCATACTTATCAATGGGGGCAAAAGGGGCTACCTTGTGGAGGTCGACCCGACGGATGTCGTCAGGGTGTTGCAGCCGACTTTGGTTGCAGTCGGCACGCGATGATTAAGTCCCGCGCGGGAATAGGCTCTTTCTGTGTCGGAAAGGCTTTGAGGCATCCTACGCTGCTATCGTGTGAGCAAGAGGACGACGGGCAGATCCGAACGGCGTTTCTCTTTCACAGGATGTCAGGCCGGTCGCTGGCTATGCCGTCGACACCTTTCTCTCGGTATTGTTTCGCTTCAGTAGCCGTATTGATTGTCCAGACGATCACCTTGAGATTCTTCCCGTGGGCATCAGCGACATTCCTCGTAAGCACGAAGCGGTAGCTTGGGATGAGATACTGCGCGCGAAGCGCGATGGCGGCGGCGGTGGGGTTGTGGTGCTTAGAGTATATCAAACCCGTCTCAATGGTGCTGTCGAGACGCCTCACTTCCGAAAGCGACTGATCGCGAAATGAGACGACGATGACGCGGTCATGCACCTGGTGCTTCCTTATCTCGTGAAGGACTTCCTTTTCGTATCCTCGCTCCTTCAGTTCTACGAGAATTTTCTCGACCTTCCGGTCGATGAAGTGCAGGGCCTTCTGCAGGGTCGGAATTCCGTCATCCGATGCGTGCTCCAGATCCTTCAATGTCGTCCGTGCAACCTTCATATCCGTCCCGAAGACCCTCTTGAGGTTGTCGTCGTGGATGACGACCAGCGCACCGTCGACACTCTGCCGCACGTCCAGTTCAACGGCGTTGGCACCCAACTCGATCGCCTTCTGAAAGCTCTTGAGTGTGTTTTCGACTTCGTACGCACTCGCTCCCCGGTGGCCGACTTTGAGAAACATTTCCCGCCCCTCCTGCCTAGCGCCCTCTGATTCTCCAGTTCTGCCATTTGTTTCAGGCATCTCCGCCCTGCCCCATCAGCGTTCTTTATGCACCAAGGGTCCTTTACTGACACTATTACCGACACTCATCACCGACACTGACACTATTATTCTTGAGCCGTCCCTGCCCTGATGATACCGTGAATGTCCCGCGCAATGTCAGTATTTTGTTGTCAGGCAGCCGCACTTTGTACAAAAATGGGGGTTCATAGTCACCCGGCAGCGGGCGGTAACTTTGTTTATCAATGAGGTGTTGTTCTGGCAGCCATCTTGCTATTTGTTTTCTTCTATGAGGCAGGACACATGAGTGAACGAAGGTCACACTTGCGTTTTCGGGCCAAGGGCTTCATCATCCTCAAGCCTTCCGGCGGTCGCCCAGCCGAGGTGAGGGGCAGCATGCACGATCTCAGCTTCAAAGGCATCGGCATCACTGCGCAGCATGAAATCGAGGTGGGCGTCCGTGTCGCCGTTGAACTCCTTGACGTTGCCCCTCTGAAAGGCAGGATCGCTTTCGGGGACGGCGAGGTCGTGAGCGTGATGTCGCTCAGGAGAGGCGAGACCCCCCTATTCAGGATCTGTGTCAGGTTTGTAAACGTCGATCAGACCCTCCTTCAGCGCCTGCTGCTCGCCATCCGGAGACAGCCTAACCAGGCGCTCAAACGACCGGGTGCCGTTGCGGCTCATCCCAGGCGAAACGGCCGCTGCTTGTAGGCCGCAACATTCCGTCGGAAGCGTAGTCTGGCAAGAATCAATTGACACACGTGCGGCGGAATCCGGGCAGCGTGAGTTGCAGATCATGCGAGGACGTAGTACGATATAGCATGATGTGCCGGCGGCGTGCGGAGATATCACGACGATGGGCGTAGGTACGGGACCTCTTCGACCTGGCCTGACGCTCCTGCGCGCTCTCCTTCTTTTTGCCCTGAGCGGTTGTGCTTCGCTGCTGGGACCGGAGGGTACTGAACCTGGGCTGCCGCCTTCCGCATCGCCTCCCTACGACATGCATATCGAAGGCGAACCTGCCTCCACGCTTGTCATGGCAACGGGGGGCTTTTTCATCTGGAAAATCATCGACAGGTGGCACATTCGTGTCGCGGGAACGGGTCTTCCGTCCTCGGCTTATCCAAGGGAAGTCTTTGCCGGTGCGGTGTTTGTCGAGAACGGCTTTCTCAGGACCACGAAGCAGCAGACTCTGAGGCCGCCTGACGAATTGAGGTTGGCAGGTAACAACTTGTCCTTCAGGTTCGAGGTGGGCGGAAAGACGGAAACCAAAGAGTTCCAGTTCGTAGTGCAGGCCCCTTTCCGTGAATATTGTGTCGTCTTCGATCTGAGCGTAAACGGTCTCTCAGACCCTCGGACAGTCCATCTCGGCAGAGCACTCTTTACACCCGGTATCCTTCCCTTACGGGTGTGTGTGAGACAGTAAAAGGGGAGAGCCTGATCTAGACTGCCTGCCGTGAAGATTATTTTTTCCTAGAGCCTCCTCCTCAGGCCACCCTTCACCTTTTCCTCGACGTTCTTCAAGGCCAGCAGCATGTTCTTGTGCTTCGCCTCTCCTATCTTGGCGAGCAGCGTATCGACGTCGGCAGGTTTTTCGATGAAGTCCATTGCGCCCTCTTTCAACGCTTGAACAGTCTTCTCGATTGTGGCCTGCCCCGAGAGCATGATGATCTGCATATCGGGGTTTTCACTTCTCAAACGTTTGACCGTTTCGATCCCTCCGATCCCCGGCATGACCAGGTCTAGAACTACTGCATCATAGTTCACGTGTCTGATCTTCTCCAGGGCGTCCTCTCCGCTCGTCGCAGTATCTGCCTGCACTCCGTGCATTGTGAGTCTCTGAGAGAGGAGATCGAGAAATTTCTCCTCGTCATCCACCAGAAGCACCTGAGCCTGCACTTCATCAGACATGCCGTGCCCTCCTCGCGACCGTGAGTCGCCTGTTGTCCCGTCACACCGAACTTTCTCCGGAGGCGGAAACCTGCAGAGTCTCAATTATACCCCAAGTCCGGTGACGGGCGTGTCAGATTGAGCGATGCGCTTTTTTCGTCGGAGAAGCAAGCAACATTTGGTATAATGTGAAAAGGTTTGGCAGGTAGTTCTGCAGACTTCCATACTGCTATGCACTACAACCCCAAGACGCCGGCTGCCCTCCTGAGAGGGGCCTTTTTCTCAAACGCCCCTTTGGATGGTTACGGAGTGCGGACGGATGGCGTCTCATCCCACGAGTTGTCTGATCAAGCATCACCCGTCTGCCAAATGTGGACGGCGTGCCATCGTCCTGACAAGCGGTGCCGACTTGTGTGGAAAGTTTTCAGACTTTCGATGGTTCCCGACGGGGGTCTGTATGTCTGAGGTACATGAGAATATCGTCTCTTCTACTCACCTGCGACAGTCGGTGGAGGAAAGGGAGTTGATGGAGAGGGCATTTCTCGATGCCCTGGGGCAGCCTGCCCTGCTTATATCACCTGACGGCACGGTCATAGTGGCGAACAACCAGAGCGCCGCGACGGTTGGGAGAAGGAGTGCCGAGATCATCGGCATGCGTGTGTATGACTTGATGCCGCCCGATCTCTCCGCTCAGTGGAAAGAGGCGGTCACGAAAGTCATTGCATTCAGGCAACCTTCTCAACTTGACTACACCCGCAACAAACGAGAAGTCTCGGCGCATTTCCGACCCATCGCCGGAAAGTCCGGGGAGGTCGCATTCGTCGCCGTGTGTGAGTCGGATGTTACCGAGCAGAAAAGGACCGAGAGGGAGCTCTTCGGGTCGAGGCAGATGCTCCAGATGGTCCTGGACAACATTCCGCAGCGTGTGTTCTGGAAGGACAGGGACTGCAGGTACCTGGGCTGTAACAGGTCTTTCCTTGCCGATGCAGGCCTCGGAGACCCGTGCGATATAGTCGGCAGGGATGACCTCGATCTTGTGTGGCGTGAACTTGCCAAGCGTTATCGGGCTGATGACAGGCAGGTCATGGAAACAGATGAGGCAAGGATCAACTATGAAGAGCCTCTGGAGAACGCCGATGGCAGCCTGCTGTGGCTGAGAACCAGTAAAGTACCCCTGCACGACCGGGAGGGAAACGTGATCGGGGTGCTCGGCACCTATGAGGACATTACAGATCGCAAGAAGGCTGACGAGGCCCTGCGCCGAAGCGAGGAGGAATTCCGGGCGATGTTCGAACTCTCGGGAGTCGGGCTTGCACAGGCAGACCCCTCAACGGGACGGTTCATCCGTGTCAACAGGAAGTTCTGTGAGATCACGGGATACCCTGAGAAAGAATTGCTCGGGCTGACGTTCGCAGACATTACCCACCCTGAAGACCGGGCAACGGATATGGAGGGGTTCAATCAGGTCCTGAGCGGAGATCGCGACACCTGGGAGATTGAGAAACGGTATGTCAGGAAGGGCGGCGCTGTCGTGTCTGTGAGCGTAAACGGGATCCTTCTCCGCGGTCAGGACGGTAAGCCTTACCGCTCCGTCACCCTGATCCGGGATACGACAAAGCGCAAGGAAGCCGAGCGGGCCTTGCTCCAGAGTGAGCAGCGCTGGCGTGACCTGGCCGAGGCTATGCCTCAACTAGTCTGGACGTGCACGCCAGACGGCAAATGTGATTTTCTCAGCCGCCAGTGGGTCGAATATACAGGGATGCCTGAAGAAGAGCAACTTGGCGATGGGTGGTTGCAACAGATCCACGAGGATGACCGCGGCCGGCTCATGCGGACATGGGATGAGGCCATGCGGACCTGCAGCCTTTACGATGTGGAGTTCCGCATCCGCCGCCACGACGGTGCATACCGATGGTTCAAGACGAGAGTTGCGCCCATCCAGGATACGAAGGGGCGGATAGTGAAGTGGTACGGCTCCAATACCGATATCCATGACATGAAAGAAGCCGAAGAGATCCTGCGTCGGAGTCGCCAGCAGCTGCAAGCGATCATTGACGCCGTACCCTCGCTCATATCGTACGTCGATCGTAACCTGCGCTACCGGTTGCACAATCGCACGTATCATGAGTGGTTCCAGCTGTCCGCCGATGTGATTGCCGACAGGCACATGCGGGACGTGCTCGGCGAAGACGCGTTTCAGCGTATCCTTCCGCGTGTGCTGAAGGGGATGTCAGGAGAGATGGTGGAGTTCGACGACTATCTTCCCTATCGTGCAGGCGGCGGGCGCTGGGTCCACGGGGTCTACATGCCTCATCGTGACAGAAGCGGCGACGTGGACGGCATCGTGATCTTCGTGAGCGACATAACCGCGCGCAAGCGCAACGAAGATCAGCTGAGAAAAGCCGTTGAGAGGTTCGAGCTCCTCTCGAAGACGGCCCGACGGCTGCTCGAGAGCGAGAGCCCCCAGGGGGCGATTCGCGGTCTTTGCATGGAGGTCATGTCCTATCTTGGCTGCGATGTCTTCTTCAATTTCCTGGTAGATAAGAGCAAGGGCCGTCTCCGTCTGAACGCCTGCGCGGGGATTCCCGAAGAGACGTCCCGGCAGATAGCATGGCTCGAATACGGCGAGGCGGTGTGCGGCTGCGTGGCAAAAGACGGGAACGGCATTGTCTGCGAGAACATACCTGATACATCTGATCACAGGACTGACTTCGTGAAGTCGTTGGGGATCCAGTCATATGCCTGCTATCCCATCATATACCGTGGAACCGTTGAGGGGACCGTCTCCTTCGGCAGCCGATCTCGCTGCGCGTTTACGGAGGAAGAACAGGCATTGATGAAAAGCATTGCTGACCTGGTTTCCATTGCGATTGAGCGCGTGAGAACACGTGAGACCCTGCAGGAACTCGTTCAAGAACGCACTGCCGAACTGGAGGCGGAGGTCGTCGACCGTATGCACGCACAGGTGGCCTTGCGCCAGAGCGAGGAACGCTACCGCAACCTGGCGGCACATCTGCAGTCGATGAGGGAGGATGAGAGAGCCAGGATCGCCAGGGAGGTCCACGATGAACTCGGGCAGGTGCTTGCCGGCATGAATTTCGACGTGTCGACGCTGGCAGCGAAGTACCATGACCACAAACCTGTCATAGAGAGGACGGAGTCGATATCGAGGCAGATCGTCGCAGCCCTGCAGACGGTCAAGAGGATATGCACGGAACTCAGGCCTTCCATCCTTGACCATTTCGGCATATCAGAAGCGGTCAAGTGGCAGGCAGAAGAGTTTCAGAAGAGGTCAGGAATCGCATGCACGATCTCGGTGAAACCTGACGTGATCGTCCTCGACGGCGACCTCTCGACGGTGGTCTTTCGCATCTTCCAGGAAGCGCTGACGAACATTGCCCGCCACGCCGAAGCTTCCGAGATCATCGTGGTCTTCAAGAAAGAAAGAGGGACAGTAGTATTAAAAGTTACGGACAACGGCAAGGGTATAGAAGAAGAGCATATCTCCGGTTCCGGCCTGACTTTCGGGCTCATGGGTATAAAGGAACGGGCTGAACACGCAGGCGGGCATGTCGTGATCAAAAGGAACAGGGGGGGAGGAACGACGGTATTACTGCGGATTCCCCTCAAGGACAGATCTCCGGGGAACCCTGTCCCCGTTCAGGACTAGTACCGAGCAGGCGGCAATTTCACCTTTCGGAAGCGAAAGGGTCCTTCGCAGAGGCAGTCCCGCGGAGCCGCGGTCACTTCTCTTCAGCCTGTCATCGCAGGAGTTCTTCTATGATTTCCGCCGCGTCTTTGACATATTTCGGGCATCGTGTGCCGAAGACCTTGCTCTCCCTCGCGATCTTCATGCCTTCAGGAGTTCCGATGTCACAGCCGAGCAGTTCCTTGCAGATTATCGAACCGTTGAGTGCCCTGAATCTCTCCGCAAAGGCCCTCACAAGGCGATAGGCCTCCTCCTTTGCCCGGAAGTCTTTGGGGTCTGTGCTTCCGTATCTCAACCCGATGACCATGATAGCGCCTGTTACCGCACCGCATGCCTCCCCCATGCGGCCCATGCCGCCGCCGAAGGCTCCCGCGACCTTCAGGGCGGTCTCACGGTCCAGACCGAGTTCCGGGCCATACGCCGAGAGGAGAGCCTGGGCGCAACTGAACCCGTCCCTGAAAGACGAGAGGACTGATTCAACCTTATCCATGCCTAACTATCACCCGTCACTTAACAACGATATCAGCATATCAAGCACTCACAAGATGCGTGCCCCACGTGTTGTCCCTGGAAGACTGGTTAAGCCCTTCCCGCCTGCCTGGATGGTCATCGGCAGCCAGCACCTCTGTCATAATGAGTCTCCCGACGTAATGGGTACGGTGACTTCAACTATGGTACCCTTGTTTCTCGTGCCGCTAACACTCACTGTGCCTCCCCATGGATACACACGCTCTCGCATGCCTAGAAGTCCGAAGGAGCCACGCTTCGAAAGCTCATCCTCTGTTATCCCGATGCCGTTATCTGCAATCTTCAGCATAATGCCGCCGGGTGTTCCGGTGAGAGATATCTCCATCTCCGTTGCGTTCGCATGTCTGACTACGTTGGTAAGTGCCTCTTGAAAGACCCTGAAGAGAGCAGTCCTCAAATCTGTTTCGACGTCCATGTCCCCTGGATCAATCACGATTTTGCATTTCGTTCCCGTGCGTTTTTGAAATTCCTCACACTGCCACTCGATTGCTGCGGCAAGACCGAGATGATCCAGTATTGCCGGCCTCAACTCTGTGCAGACCCTTTTGACTGCCTGTATGGTCTCATCAATGTGCTCCACGTCGGCTTGTAATTTTCCCTTAAGCACTTTTTCGTCATCGGAGAGCTTTCCCGCTATCCACAACAAGTCCATCTTCAAAGCCGTCAGTGTCTGCCCAAGATCATCGTGTATCTCACGTGCTATATTCATCCGCTCCGATTCTCTGAGGGACTGCAGATGTGCATAGAGGTTGCGCAATTGCCGCTGTGAGTCAGCCAATTCCTT
>JBLMXV010000114.1:0-8374 GCA_050257935.1 Chloroflexota bacterium | reverse complement strand
AGGGCTTCCGTGTGACACTGCTCACGATTGTCCAGGAACCCTTGGAGGACTATTTCGCAACGGAGAGAGAAAAGACTTCGTGGATGGAAGAGGCCCGCAGGAAGGCAGATGAACTTGTCGCCAAGCATCGCGAAGCCATGGTGCAGGGAGGGTTTCCCGAAGAAAGCGTCGCAGCGCTCGTCGTTGTGAGGCAGTGCAACTCGATAGGGGAATGCATTCTTGATGCCCGCAGAGAACTCGGGGCCCAGACCGTCGTCATAGGCAGGAGGGGGCTGTCAAAACGGGAGGAATTCATATTCGGCAGCACGTCAAACAAGATTCTGCACTCGGCTCACGACTGCTGCGTCTGGGTTGTCGAGTAGCCGAGTGAGGGCTAATTGCCGTAGCTCTGCACGGGCGCCGGGATTCTCCCCCCAAGACCAATAAAGACGTCCGAGGCTCCCTCGCCCGAGACCGGCATGATCGTAGCCTCGCCGAGGAGACCCCCGAAGGACGCCCTTTCACCTGCCTTCTTCCCCGGGACGGGGACGAGCCGCGCCGCCGTGGCCTTGCCATTGATGACACCGATCGCCATCTCATCTGCGATGATGGCGGATATCGTCTCTGCCGACGTCTCCCCGGGTATGGCCACCATGTCTAGGCCGACGGAACAAACGCTCGTCATCGCCTCCAGCTTCTCGAGCGACAGGGAGCCGTTCCGTGCTGCCTCAGCGATATTGAGGTCCTCGCTCACCGGGATGAAAGCCCCGCTGAGTCCGCCGACATAGGAACTGGCAAAGATCCCGCCCTTTTTCACCGCATCATTGAGGAGGGCAAGTGCTGCTGTGGACCCCGGAACACCGATGACCTTCAGGCCGAGCATCTCGAATATCTCTCCAACGCTGTCGCCCACGTTCGGAGTGGGCGCAAGCGACAGATCAACAACACCAAAGGCAACGCCCAGTTTGTCCGCGACCTGCCTCGCGATGAGTTCGCCGACGCGAGTCACCTTGAACGCGGTCCGTTTAATTACTTCCGAGAGACGCCCGAGATCGAGGTCCCGTTCCGTCGCACGGGCCCGCTCTATCGCCTTCTTCACCACGCCGGGACCGCTCACACCCACGTTTATGACAGCCTCGGGCTCCCCCACACCAAGATAGGCACCTGCCATGAAGGGCACGTCCTGGGGGATGTTCGCAAAGACACAGAGCTTCGCGCAGCCCACACCGTCCCTTGACGCGGTGAGTTCGGCAGCGCGCTTCACTGTCCTGCCCATCAGCGACACTGCGTCCATGTTGATGCCGGCATGGGTGGAGGCCACGTTCACCGACGAGCAGACACGTCCGGTCG
Source organism: Chloroflexota bacterium (assembly GCA_050257935.1). GTDB lineage: Bacteria > Nitrospirota > Thermodesulfovibrionia > Thermodesulfovibrionales > Dissulfurispiraceae > JBLMXV01. Next base: position 7,045 of record JBLMXV010000114.1, on the reverse strand, counting down.
CGGACAGCGACTCGGGGATCGCCTCGATGAGGGCGAAATCTCCCCTCGTAAAGCCTTTCTCAACCAACGCCCCGAACCCCCCGATGAAGTCAATCCTCAGGTCACGAGCCACATCGTCGAGCGCCCTGGCGGTACTGCACATCTCCTCAGCGGAAAAGGAACAGGCCACCACCGCGATAGGGCTTACCGCGATCCGCTTGTTGACGACGGGGATACCGTATCTCAGTCCGATCTCGTCACAGACGTCCACGAGATTCCGTGCGAATCTCGATATCTTGGCCCTGATGTTGTCGGCAAAGCGCTCCGCCTCAGGACTGACGCAGTCGAAGAGGCTTATGCCCAGCGTCACGGTGCGCACGTCGAGGTGCTCATTCCTGAGCATCTCGAGTGTGGTGATCACTTCGCGATCGGTTATCATCCCTATATCCTGTGGATCTGTTCGAAGATGTCCCTGTGCTGCAGACTCACCTCGAGCCCCAGTTCACGCGCCCGCTCGTAGAGCGCCGTTCTGAAAGAGTGATGATCATCCGCGAGGGGCACGTCCACTTCGTAGCACATCACGTTGTCCTCCGGATTCCGTCCTCCCCTGAACACAGCCTTGAGGTTAGTGATGTTGACCCTGTGGTGGGCAAGAACCTCCGTGATTCCCGCCACAAGACCCGGTCTGTCAGGCCCGACCGTGGTGATGACAAAGGGCTCGCTAGCCGGCGGATTCCACTCGCCGCCCTTCCCCATAGGCTTCAGTACCACGAGAAGACCGAGCGCCTTCAACCTCTCTTGTAGTGCCGCGAGGAGACTCTCATCGGAAACCGCGTCGGGTTTCTTCGCGATGAATGTACCCACAAATTCGGTTTGCAGAATAGTCTGACTCACGTCCTCGATGTTGCACCCCTGTTCAAAGAGAACCCTCGAGACAATGGCGATGATCCCTGGTCTGTCGTAACCCAGCACCGCTATGACTGTCTTGTCCAAGACTACACTCCCGCAGGGCTTGTTACTGATCTACCACGTTGCAAAATAGAATATTTGTCGACAGAGATGCCCGAAAGACTTTATGAGCGATACCCTGTTCATCTCCAACCATCGCGTAAAGGTGATCTCGCTGCTAACGCAGCGCAGCCTCCGTGAATTCTACCAGACAGGATATGGGCACTTCCAGTTCTTGTTGACGGCCGTGGTTGTAGCGGGCGTCTTTGCAGGTGAGCGATGATGTGGTAAGGTAGTAATAACCTTATGGAGCTCGAATTCCTCACCTCTCTCGTCATTATCTTCGGTGTATCCGCCCTTGTGGTCTTCGTACTGGGAAGGCTCAAGATCCCCTCGATCGTGGGCTTCCTCGTGGCAGGGGTCATTGTCGGCCCCCACGGTCTTGAACTGGTCCATGATGTCCATGTGGTGGAGATGCTCGCCGAGATCGGCGTGATACTGCTGATGTTCACCATCGGCCTCGAGTTCTCCCTGAAGAACCTCATCGCCCTGAAGAGCACCGTACTGGGGGGAGGGACCCTCCAGGTGTCTCTCACCGTCCTGGCCACCGCCGGTCTCGGCTATTTCATTCTCGACCAGGGTGTGCAGGCATCGCTCTTCGACGGCTTTCTCATCGCCTTGAGCAGCACCGCAATCGTCATGAAACTTCTCATGGACAGAGGCGAGATCAATGCGCCGCACGGCCGCACCTCAGTGGGCATCCTGATTTTCCAGGACCTCTGCGTTGTTCCCTTCATGCTCCTCCTGCCGATCCTCTCGGGCCAAGGAGGTGACCTTCAGGACATCACGCTCATCCTCTTGAAAGCGATCACCGTGGTCGCCGCCGTTCTCCTCGCGGCCCGTTGGGGAGTCCCCCGCCTCCTCCACCAGGTCGTTCACACCAGAAGCCGCGAACTCTTCGTCATCACGATCATCCTCATGTGCGCGGGCACAGCGCTCCTCACCTCCGAGTTGGGCCTCTCCCTCGCCCTGGGCGCCTTCCTAGCAGGCATCGTCATCTCCGAGTCGGAGTATGCATCTCAGGCGCTCTCCGACATCCTGCCCTTCAAGGAGAGTTTCATCGGGCTCTTCTTCATTTCAGTGGGCATGCTGATGAACCTCGGCTTTCTCGGGAATCACTTCGCCGTCATCATCAGCGTCGTATTGGTCATCCTGGTGCTGAAGACGCTGACGACGGCGGTCTCCGCGCTCATTCTAGGGCAATCGCTCAAAACATCTTTCGGGTCGTCGTTCTATCTCTCGCAAGTCGGCGAGTTCTCGTTCGTCCTTGCCGTAGCGGGCAAGGCCCTCGGTCTCGTCAACGAGGAGATGTACCAGACGTTCCTCTCATCCTCCATCCTCACTATGCTCGCCACTCCTCTCATGGTCAACATTGCCGAGCCTGCCTCGGGATGGCTTTCGTCGCGTCGGTTTCTTCACAAGTTCGAGCGGCCGCGTCACGCCGCGGAACGCGACACCTATCCCAAAAAGAAGTCCGGCCATGTCATCATCGTCGGCTTCGGGATCAACGGCAGAAATTTGGCCCGCGTTCTGAAACAGTCCGACATACCGTACGTAATACTGGAGCTTAACAGCAACACGGTCCGCCGGATGAAGAAGAAAGGCGAGCCGATCTACTACGGCGACGGGACGAGCGCGGAGATTCTCCACCGGCTCAGGATCCAGTTTGCGAGGACGCTCGTCATCGCGATTTCCGATGCTGCAGCCACCAGGAGGATCGCCCAGATCGCCCGTCATGAGAATCCTTCGATCCACATTATCGTAAGGACCAGGTACGTTGCTGAGGTCGAGGATCTCAGGAGCCTCGGCGCGAACGAGGTGATCCCCGAGGAATTCGAGACCTCGGTCGAGATATTCTCGCGGGTCCTTCACCATTACCACGTGCCGCGGAATACGATACATGACTATATCGAGCACGTACGTCAGGACAGTTACAGGATGCTCAGGACCATCGAGTTGCCGAGGAAATTCCTCGACGAGAGACGGGAGTTCCTCAAGGGGCTCGACACGGAGACGTACCGGATCAGCGAGAAGTCGACTGTGGACGGACACTCGATCCACCACATCAGGCTTAGGTCCGAGACAGGTGCAACGGTCATCGCGGTGCAGAGGGGCGAAAAGGTGCATCACAATCCCTCTCCCGATTTCATCCTCAGGAAAGGGGATGTGGTTCTGCTCATAGGGAAGCGGGAGAATATCAACCATGCCATCGAGTATCTCGAATCAGACGATCCCGCAGTCAACCGCTACTATCGGTGAAAGAGCCGCCACCTGTTGCGCCCCGAGATACCGCGCCTCGCTTTACGCCCCCCACACGGTCGCGACAATTCTTTACTGGCACTCATCACTGGTACTCTTGCACCTGTGCCGCCTACGCCCTGACACCAAAGCAAGCAATCGGATGATCCGGATTAAGGCATACCTGCCGCTGCGTGCGGTGGTGCGGTAAGGAGGAATTCCCGCCTAGTGGTATTATAGACAGGCATGTGATCGCCGGTGGGGAGGAAAGAGAAACGCTATGAGCACTGAGCCGAACAAAATCATCTACTCCATGATCAGGGTGAGCAAGTATTACGACAAGAAGCCGGTATTGAAAGACATCTCTCTCTCATATTTCTACGGAGCGAAGATCGGCGTGATCGGGCTCAACGGGTCAGGGAAGAGCACACTTCTCCGCATATTCGCCGGACTCGAAAGGGACTTCAACGGCGAGACGGTACTCTCTCCCGGCCACACGGTCGGGTTCCTCGAACAAGAGCCCTTACTCGATGATGCCAGGACGGTGCGCGAGGTCGTGGAGGAAGGCGTCCGGGAAATAGTCGATGCACTTAACGAATATCACCTCATCAACGAGAAGTTCGCCGAACCCATGTCAGATGACGATATGAACAGGCTGATTGCGCGTCAGGGTGAAGTGCAGGAGAAACTGGACCATCTCGATGCCTGGGACCTGGACTCCCGTCTCGACATGGCGATGGATGCCCTGCGCTGCCCCCCAGGGGACACGCCGGTGAATGTGCTCTCCGGAGGAGAGCGGCGTCGCGTGGCACTGTGCAGGCTCCTGCTGCGGAAGCCTGACATCCTGCTGCTGGACGAACCGACCAACCACCTCGACGCCGAGACTGTAGCCTGGCTGGAGCGCCACCTGCAGGACTACGCAGGCACGGTCATCGCCGTGACACACGACAGGTACTTTCTGGACAACGTGGCAGGGTGGATACTGGAACTCGATCGCGGACACGGCATCCCCTGGAAAGGTAACTACTCTTCATGGCTGGAGCAGAAGAGAATACGCCTGCAGCAGGAAGAGAAGGCTGAAAGCGAGCGTCAGAAGACTCTTGAGCGGGAGCTCGAGTGGATACGGATGTCGCCTAAGGGACGCCACGCAAAATCGAAGGCACGCATCAATTCCTATGAAGCGCTACTCAGTCAGGACGTCGACAAGCGCTTTAAGGAACTGGAGATATACATTCCCCCCGGCCCCCGCCTGGGCAATGTCGTCGTAGAGGCTAAAGACGTGAGCAAATCCTATGGTGACAGGGTCCTCGTGGAGGGCCTGACGTTCTCCCTTCCGCCGGGAGGGATTGTTGGCGTCATCGGTCCCAACGGAGCGGGAAAGACGACGCTCTTCCGGATGATCACCGGCCAGGAGAAGCCCGATGGAGGCGCCTTCAGGATAGGCGACACCGTGAAGCTCGCCTATGTGGACCAGAGCCGCAGCGCCCTCGACCCTGACAAGACAATCTGGGAGGTGATCTCGGGAGGCAACGATCTCATCCAGCTCGGGAAGAGAGAGGTGAATTCACGGGCATATGTGGCACGCTTCAATTTCTCGGGCCCTGACCAGCAGAAGAAAGTCTCCATGCTCTCCGGAGGTGAGCGCAACCGTGTCCATCTCGCCTGCATGCTTAAGGAAGGCGCTAACGTCCTGCTGCTCGACGAACCAACCAACGACCTCGACGTGAACACCCTCCGCGCCCTTGAGGAGGCTCTCGAAAATTTTGCGGGCTGCGCCGTCGTGATCACCCACGACCGCTGGTTCCTTGACCGCGTTGCCACCCATGTCCTCGCCTTCGAGGGAGACAGCCGTGTTGTCTGGTTCGACGGGAACTACTCAGAATATGAAGCCGACAGACGGCGGCGCTTGGGCGCCGTTGCGGACCAACCGCACCGCATAAAATACCGCCATCTCACCAGGGGCTGAGACCCGCTTTGCCGCGCGATGCTGATTATCCACCCGCCCGTAGCGAAGCCCTCTGAGCCGCCCGCAGGCATCGCAAAGCTCTCAGGCGCACTCGCGTCGTCAGGGATACGCCACAGCGTCCTGGACGCCAATATCGAGGGGCTTTCGTTCCTGCTGAGACAGCGGCAGGTGCGCTTCGACACCTGGACGACCCGCGCGCACCGTCATCTCCCGAAGAACCTCGGATCACTGAGGACTATGGAGGGATATCTCAATTTCTCCCGCTACGCCCGTGCCGTCCGTGACGTCAATCGCGTGCTGGAAATGTCCGCGGCGGAATACGGCGCGACCGTGGGCCTCGCAAACTACCGGCACCGGCACCTTTCACCTCTGAGGAGCGAGGACCTTCTGCAGGCCGCCGAACGCCCTGAGGATGACCCTTTTTACCCTTACTTCTCGGGGCGGCTCAGAGAAACCATCGAGGCGGACGGGTCTGGGCTCGTCGGATTCTCGATCACCTACCTCAGCCAGGCGCTTTCTGCCTTCGCCATGATCGGATTTGTCAAAAGGGAGTTTCCTGGGGTGACGATCATTCTCGGAGGCGGGCTGATGACTTCCTGGGTCCGCACCGGCCTCGGAGGTCACCTCTTCCGGGGATTGGCCGACCGCATCATCGCCGGACCCGGTGAACACGAACTCCTCTCGCTGCACACAGCCGCGAAAGACAAGACCAGGCATTTCACTCCCGAATACGACCAGTTGCCTGTTCATGATTACCTTGCCCCGGGGACCATCCTCCCATACAGCGCCTCAAGCGGGTGTTCCTGGCACAGGTGCTCCTTCTGCCCGGAGAGGGCCGAGGCTAATCCATACGTTCCCGTTCCTGCTGCAAGAGTGACCGCTGACCTTGCGGCGCTTACCGCCTCGTTAAAACCTTCCCTCGTCCACATGCTGGACAACTCTCTCAGCACGGAGGTCATGAAGGCCCTCATCCACGACCCCCCCGGTCCCCCGTGGTACGGGTTTGCGAGGGTCACGGAGGAACTGGCCGACCAGGACTTCTGCAAGGCACTCAAAAAGTCAGGCTGCGTCATGCTCAAGCTCGGACTGGAATCGGGAGATCAGGGCGTGCTCGACGCCATGAAGAAGGGCATTGATCTCAGGACCGCATCAGGATCGTTGCAGGCATTGAAGAAGGCGGGCATTGCCACGTACGTCTACCTCATATTCGGGACCCCTGCCGAAACGCCTCAGGCGGCGAGAGGGACGCTGGACTTCACCGTCTCCCATATAGCTGCCGTGGACTTTCTGAATCTCGCCATCTTCAACATGCCCGCCCACGGAGACGAAGCGCGGCTAATGGGAACCCGTCAGTTCTATGAGGGCGACCTCTCCCTGTATACCGATTTTGTCCATCCGAAAGGATGGAACCGTAAGGATGTCCGTCAATTTCTCGAAAGCGAGTTCAAGAGGCACCCTGCGGTCGCCTCAGTTGTGAACCGCGAGCCCCCTCTGTTCACCTCCAACCACGCACCGTTCTTCGTGATGCAAGGCCGGAAATAGAGTTACGGTTGACGCAAGACGCCACACGATTTTCAGATCGGGCAGACCTGTGTCGGGGCTAAGGCGAAGAGACTCGGACCGCCTCCGCCCTGATGCTGTAGCAGAAAGGCGAATCGGGGTGACATAGCGGGCAGAGCGGAGCGCCTCCAATCCTTTCTGAATGCGATGAGATTCAATACTGAAAGGTTTTTGGCATCTCCGCCCTGCCCCCATGCAGCGTTCTTTATACAGCGCCAGGGTTAATTTTTCTGGGCGCCCTCCGAAATCCACTGCCTGACTGCAATATAATCGGGCGAACTCTCGTCCCAGAAA
>JBLMXV010000113.1:0-9406 GCA_050257935.1 Chloroflexota bacterium | reverse complement strand
GACGTCGCCAAGGGCCCATGTGGCGTCAAGAGAGTTTGCGTATGCAGCAGCTATCGCGACGACGAGGATCGCAGCGGCGACGAAGTGCCTTCTTGCTGAACCGCGTCGGGGAGGACTGGGCGCCTTAGCGGCGGTTTTCTTCTTGCGCTGAGCCATCCGAGTGAGAGATGAGGATATTTACCTCTTCCGCTCCCATTCCCATGCGGTTCTCACGATGTACCTCAGGTCGTCATGCTGCGGGGTCCAGCGAAGCTCTCTCCTGATGCGCCGGCTGTCTGCTACGAGCACGGGAGGGTCTCCCTCCCTGCGTCCCGTCTCGACGACTCTGAAGTCGACGCCTGTCACTTCCTTCACTGTATGCACTACTTCGCGCACCGAGAAGCCGTGCCCGTAACCGCAGTTGAGGACTTCGCTGCTCCCCCCGTCGCCGAGGTGCGCGAGAGCTCGCACGTGGGCATCTGCGAGATCGTCTACATGGATATAGTCTCTGATACAGGTGCCGTCAGGTGTGGGGTAATCTGTCCCGAAGATTTCCAGACTGTCATACTCCCCCTTGGCGACCTTCAGAGCCCGTGTGATAAGATGGGTCGCCTCCCTGTATGCCTGCCCTATCTTCCCGTCCCCGGAGGCTCCCGCCACGTTGAAGTAACGAAGAGATACATATCTGAACCGTTCTTCTGAGCGCGCAATATCCTTGAGCATCGTTTCCACCATCGCCTTCGAGGTTCCGTAAGGGTTTATCGGCGTGAGTGGATCATCTTCGCTCACCGGAATAGTTTCCGGGATGCCATACACCGCAGCGGTTGAAGAGAAGATCAAGAGCCTCACGCCAGACCCCCGCATGACATCCAGGAGGTTCAGAGCGTTTGCGGTGTTGTTTCTGTAATATTTGAGCGGTTCCCTCACGCTCTCTGGAACGACGATGGAGGCGGCGAAGTGCATGACACTCTCAGGAGAGAAGGCCGTGAAGACGGTTCTCAGGCGCTCCTTGTCCGCAAGGTCCCCTTCGGCAAATTCGCCGTGCAACACCGCCCACCTGTTGCCTGTCGAGAGGTTGTCGTAGGTGAGGATTGTGTGGCCACGCATGTGCAGGGCGCGCACCACGTGGCTTCCGATGTATCCTGCACCCCCCGTCACGAGGACTCTCATGACCATTGTGCGCCAGCCTTCTTAGTCATGTCAGCGGTTGTTCCCTCGCCTGGTCTTGTCAAATTTGTGCACAACTCTTCCAAATCCATTCGGATCATGTATTGTACCAGATGGGACGATGTTCTCGTGAGCGTTGAAGGTCCGAGCGGAAAGAGGTTCTATGAGAGAAAGGCTTGACAAGCTTCTCGTCGATCGTGGAATCGCCACGACTCGTGAAAGGGCCAGGGCACTGATCATGGAAGGGAGGGTCTTCGTCAACGGACTCAGAGTCACGAAGGCGGGCACATTTGTGACGGTCGATGCCGCCGTTGACCTTCAGGGTGAAGAGATGCCTTACGTGAGCAGGGGCGGGCTCAAGCTCTCGGCTGCCATCGACTCCTTTGCCATAAGCCTGAGCGGTAAGGTCGCCCTGGATGTGGGTTGCTCCACCGGCGGCTTCACGGATTGCATGCTCCAACGCGGTGCGGCGAAGGTCTACTGCATCGATGTCGGGTACGGCCAGCTCGCGTGGAAATTAAGAACCGACCCGAGGATCATCCTCCTTGAGAGAACGAACATCAGATACCTGGAGCGTGAGCGGGTTCCCGAGGCTGTCGACATCGCTACTATCGACGTGTCCTTCATATCACTCGTGAAGGTAGTGCCGAAGGTGCTCGAGTTCCTGCGAGAGGGAGGTGAGGTCATCGCCCTCATCAAGCCCCAGTTCGAGGTTGGCAGGGGGGAGGTCGGCAAGGGAGGCATAGTGAGAGACGAGGGGAAACGACTGATGGCTCTTGAATCCGTCCGGTCTGAACTCGAGTCCCTCGGCCTTCACACGAAAGGGGTTATCGAATCACCCCTGCCCGGACAGAAGGGAAACAGGGAATATCTCATTTACATGACAAAGACAGCCGCAGCGTCCACGTGATCACACGGGGGGAGGGTTCTCGAAATTGATCCGCTCCCGTTCAATCACCAGTGGCCTCTTCCTTACCTGTGCGTGGATGGCGCCGATGTATTCGCCGAGTAGACCGATGAAGAAGAGCTGAATGCCTGAGAAGAAGAAGAGAGCGACGATGAGCGTCGGGATGCCGGGCAGTGCGAACTTCATCTGGAGGATGGTGATGATAAGAGAAACCACTGCATAAGCGACGCTCACTCCCGAAATGAGGAAGCCGAAAAGCATGCAGAGCCGCAGCGGGATGTTTGTGAAGGAGATCAAACCGTTAATGGCGTGGTCTATTGAATGAAAGAGCCTGTTCTTTGAGAATCCCCTCTTTCGTGCCCTCATCATGTATTCAATGCCGGTTGACCTGAACCCGCAACTCGCAATCATGCCCCGGACGTACGGATAGTAATCCTCAAACTTCCTGAGCGCGTCCATCACAACCCGGTCGATTAGTTGGAATTCTCCCACATCAGGTGGAATGTGAATATCGGCGAATCTGTCCACAAGGCGATAGTAAAGCTTCCGCATTGACAGCATTACAATGCCCTCTTCTCTGCTCTTTCTTATACCGTATACCACCTGGTATCCCTCTTCCCATTTACGCACGAAATCGGGTATGAGTTCGGGCGGGTCCTGCAAATCGGCGGCAAGAAGGACGAGCACGGCATCTCCGTTTGTGGTGAGGAGGGCATTGAAGAGCGAACGAAAAGACCCGAAGTTCCGCGCATTGAGGATGACCTTGACGTGCTTGTCCTCTGCTGCCAATTCTTTGAGGATGGCAACCGTTCTGTCTATGGAACAATTGTCTGCAAAAATGTGTTCGTACTCATAGCCGATAAGCTCAGATGAAAAAAGGCGCCTCACCGTTTCATAACATTCCCTGACGTTGTCTTCTTCGTTGTACGTGATAGTGACGATGCTGATGAGTTTGCGAGTAGCGTTATGTTCGGAGTTGAGTCGCACCATATTTTCATGAGAGGACATCGTGTGCACCGCTTCTCTTCAATCCAAGAAAGAGAGCGGCGGTCTTTCCAGTCCGAACTTCTCTCTCAGGTAATTCTGCCCTCCCACATGGTGTGAGTATGCATCAGGAATTGCGACGCGCTTGAACCTTATCCCCTTGCCGCTCTCTGCGATGACCTCCGCAACGGCTGTTCCTAAGCCGCCGAGGATGTTGTGCTCCTCAAGAGTGACGATAGGGGTGCCACGCGAGATGATTGCGCGGACGGTTTCAATGTCGAGCGGCTTGATGGTGGGCATGCTGAGCAGGGCGACTCGTTTCCCTCTCACCGCCCATTCCTTGACCCATCTGACTCCCAGCTCAAGAGTGTTGCTTGTGGTGATGAGCACGGCATCGTCTCCCTCGGCAACCCAGACGGCCCTCCCAATCTCGATTGGCGTTTCTTCTCCGTGTATCACAGGCTCGTTGTTCTTTCCGAGCCTCAAGTACATCGGCCCCTGGTGGCTGAAACTCCGCCTCAGCAGTTCGCGCGCCTCATGAGGGTCTCCGGGACAGCAGACGGTCATGTTCGGCAAGGCCCTCATGATCGCGATGTCTTCTATTGCGTGATGGGTTGCCCCTTGGGCGCCGTAGGTGAGGCCTGCTCCCAGACCGATCAGCCGCACGTTCGTATTCATGTAGGCCACCTCTAGACGTACCTGCTCGAAGCACCTCATGGTAACGAACGGGATCATGCTGTATACGTACGGGATCTTGCCGGAGAGGGCGAGGCCCGCGGCAACGCCGATCGCATTCTGTTCTGCGATGCCGACGTTCACGTAACGGTCCGGGAACTCGTCCCTGAATCTTTCGAGGACCGAGAACCCCACATCAGGATTCACCAGGAAGATTCGATCGTCAATACGGGCCTGCTCGACGAGACAATTGATGACCGCGGTTCTCATTCGCCGCACTCCAGTTCTTTGCACGCCTGTTCGTACTGCTCGCGATTCGGAGACTTGTAGTGCCACTCGAGCCTGTCTTCCATGAAGGAGACGCCCTTGCCCTTGACCGTGTGGGCGATGATCGCCTTCGGACCGCTTTGTGGCAGGCTGAAGGTCTTCTCCAGCTCGCAGATGTCATGCCCGTTCACCTCGTATGATTCCCAGCCGAAACATCTCCAGCGCTCAGCCATGTTTTCCTGGTTGATTACCTCGTTTGTCCTGCCGAAGCTCTGGAGCTTGTTGTAATCAACGACGGCCGTCAGATTCGAGAGCCTCAGCGTCGATGCAAGCATCACCGCCTCCCAGACCGATCCCTCGTTACACTCACCGTCTCCAAGAATCACGTAGACCCGTCCCTGGTTGGCTGTTTGTCTGTTGGCGAGTGCCATCCCCACGCCGATTGAGAGGCCATGTCCCAGCGACCCCGCTGATGCCTCCACGCCCGGTACTGCTTCCCTGTCGAGATGGCCGGGCAGGCGACCTCCGTCTATGTGAAACTGATCGAGATAGGTCTTGGGGAAGAAGCCTCTCTCTGCAAGGGTTGCATAAAGGGCCGCGCTGCCGTGGCCTTTGCTGAGGATGAGTTTGTCACGGTCAGGTTTGAGGGGCTCTCCAGGATCGATCTTCAGGATCTTGAAATACAACACATACAATATGTCCGCGATCGAGAGACAACTCCCCACATGGGACGAATATGAGTAATGGGTCATGCCGATAATTGCCTTCTTTATGCTTTTACGATGCATGGTGCCGTTCCTTCGAGGCAAAGCACGTCGCCCCTGTAATGGTACGTATCCCTCAGGAGGGCGAGAATCTCTTCCTGGTATGATACGCCAAAGATGATGATGAGGTCATTCCTGTTTATCGTTTTCGAAGTCGGAGCCACGATCTCAGCCGGGCAATTCACCACATACCTGCCGTGCTTGTGCACGTCCGTGTCGAATATGTACTCGAAGTTCAGGACGTCCCCGAGGGCGGTCATGATCGCCTGGGCTTTCGAGCCTGCACCCCATGCGGAGATTCGAGCATATCTCGATGCCGTATCCTTTATGAAAGCAATATCCCGCTCTCTCTTGGATTCCAGCGGCAGCGGGGTCCCTCTCTTTCTTAGATAAAGCTCGAGGTAATCCCTGTTGAAGCTCTCCCTGAGCATGATGACCTCGAAGCCGCTGCGGGCCCCCATAAGGCACAGACTCGCCGGAGTGAAGTAGTTGAGATGGTCCGAGAAGACATCGAAGTACCGGCCCTCGTTCATGATCTTCTGGGCGTTCGGAACCTCGATGAGTCCCACACCATCCTCAGTCAGCAGTCTGCGTATCGTCCCGAGCATCGCAACGGGATCTGTGAGGTGCTCGAACACCTGTCGCGACGCGAAGGCATCGAAGGGATGTCCGCAGTCGAGGGAATCGGTGAGATAGTCGTTTATCACGTTGAGACCCCTCTTCTTGCTGAGTTCGAAATAGGGTTTCGAGGGCTCTATCCCGAGCACCTCCCGGAAGTGCATCGCCGCGTGAGCAAGAAAAGATCCGTCGCCGCATCCAATGTCCATGAAGCGATCCGTACTGGGGGCAAGTGAGGAGATTGTCTTTGCCTGTTCTTCCTGAAGGTCCTGCATCTTTGGGGAGTGGCTGCCTGTCAGCACGAAGTCGTCGTAATACCCCGGGGTGTTAATGTCGGGAATCTGGTAATGACCGCAAGAGGGACAGCCATACAGATTGATCAGGACGCCCCCTGATTCCGCCGGTCGGGGACAAAGCCTTGCTACCTCCACTGCCGATCTTTCGAACGTCCCGGAGAGTTCCGTTTTCATGCCGCAGATCCTGCACCGCACGACGTCCCTCATTCGCGGGCAGGGACGCGGACAGCGGGTCGCCCCTGCCTCATGTATTCATCAACGAGGACTCGAAGTCCCCTGCTCAGCGGCACGCTCGGCTGCCAGCCCGTATCCTTTATGATCTTTTCGATGTCCGCCTCGAGGTGCATGACCTCGTCTGCCTTGTAAGGCTTTTCGCCGAACCCTAAGGGGAGGTGCGGATCGATCATGTCCCGCAGCTCCTCCACGACCGAGCGAAGGACCCTGGCCTGCCCAGAGCCCACGTTGTAGATCCCCGATGCCTGTTCGGCAAGGGCAACTGCCACCAGGGCCTCAACGACGTCGTCGATATAGATATAGTCCCAGAGTTGTTCGCCGGCAGTGAGGAGGGGCTTTTTCCTTTCCAGGAGGTTCTCTATTACATAGTCGAGGAGCCTCTTGCTGCGGTCTCCGGGGCCGTAGGCGCTGAAAATCCGTATCCACACAGTCCTTATGCCGACCTGTCTGCCCACAATCTGCGCGAGCATGCACGCTGCAAGCTTCGATGCCCCGTAGATGGTCGTCGGATTGACAGGATCGTCTTCGGAGATCCTCCTGTTCAGGACACCGTACTCGGCCTGCGAGCCCACGCCGATCCAGCAGCCGCAGCCCATCTCCCGCGCGAGTGCCACCGATTTCACGGCAGGTTCTATATTGCTCACCTGCGTGACGTCATTGCGGTTCCCGGTTCGCACGTCCTTCCACGCGAGGTGGTAAAAGACGTCGGCATGAGAGCTGCCGAGAATGGAAGGCCACTGCTCCAAATCGTCGAGGTCAGCTTCGACTATTGTGAGACGTGTGTGTTGAGGCAGGGAATTTCGGTACGGCGAGCCCGGCCTGACTATTGCGGTTACCTGTCCCCCATGGCTGAGTAACCTGCGAACGAGCGGTTGTCCGGCGAAGCCTGTTGCCCCTGTCACCAACGCGTTCATCTCAGAGCACGTCCAGGAGAGAGACGATTTCCTGAGGTGCACGGGGAAACCGGGAAAGATGCTCTCGAATTTCATCGATATACCCGAAGCTGAAGACAAGCAGCACGTCAACCGGGTCATCTTCCAATCTCTCCGGGGTCACGACCGGCACGTGGGATTTCGGTGTGACCCGCCCGGAAAAAGCCGGATTGCGGTCGCAAAGATACCGTATTTCGTTCGATGAGTGCATAGCGGCGAGAGTCATCACTCCTCTGCCCCCTGCGCCGTAACCCGCCAATCGTCGGCCCGCAGCGGCATGCCCGTCTACGAAATGGTCAAGCTTCCTGACTGCGGCATGTATCTCCTCGCCAAAGGATTCATACGTCGTCCACGCTTCGACCGTAGGGTTGCTCAGAGGGGGAAGGGCACGACGGGAATGCCCGGATCCCTCAGGTGCAGCTACCACAAGAAGCGAGTTCCCTCTTCTTTCGCTCTCGGGCAGTAGATTCGTTGAGATCAATGAGAAGCCGCACCGGTCGAGTAGTCGTTGCATGGTCAAGGCTGAGAGGTAGATCGCATGTTCATGTTCAAACAGGCAATACTCGCGTCGCTGCAAAATCTTTTCGAGGTCGTGCACCTCGATGATGAGGAGCCCTTTGTCGGGGTCGAGTATCCGCCGCGCTGCGTCAAGGAACCGGGCTGGTTCGGGAATGTGATCGAAGGTGTAAGTCAGGAGCAGGAGGTCGACGGGAAGGAATTCGCGGGGGATGTCCCCAGTCGAGTCTTCGTCGAAGAGGCCCTGATGCACCGGAACGCCGATCGACTCGCTCGCCCTGCAGAGCGCACCGGAAGGCTCGTACCCGAAGACTCTTGCCCCGAAGTCCCGGAAGAATGAGAGCTGTGTGCCGTCTCCCGAACCAACTTCGACAACGCTACAGCCGTTTTTCAGGTGGTAGGTTTCGAGCGCCGCCTGCGCGAGTCTCGACATGCACTTCAACGCGAAGGGAGACCCTCCCACCGTGAAGGCATAGTTGCGGTAATACCCTCCGTAGTCTATGTCGTGCAGGATCTGGGACGTGTGGCAGCTCTTACAGAAATAGACGTCCACGTCGTAAAGTAATTCATCTTCGTAGTCGCCAGGAACCCTGAAGTCGTCCGTAAGGGGCATCAGGGGCAGATGTACCCATCTCACGAGTCGGGACCCTCCGCAGAGGCGGCAGGATGTGCGATGTGACACTCTTACTGGTGCCATTATGCGACTGTGGGCGACCTGAACGTCCAGTGAAGCTGCTCGTCGAGCAGTCCCCTGCTCCTCAGACCTTCGAGAACTTTCAGCCTCATGAACCGGGAGTTGCGGAAATCCTGATCGTTGAAACCCATCGCCAGGAGGCCATCTCTCAGGTCCGCCACTGTCCTCTCGATGTCGTAGACAGGATAGGCGTGCGGTGCAAGGGACCTGAAGAGTCCGAAGTCGACCTTGTAGGAGCGTTTGTCGGGCTGCGCGTCGCTGTTGATCGACACTTCCACACCGGGTATCACCCGCGCCACAGCGGCTGCGAGATCTCGCACCTGATAGTTCCATTCGTTTGAGCCTGCATTGACGACGAGGAAATCGCCCCCTGAGGCGGCGTCCCTGGCGACCGCCCAGCCGATGGCGGAGGCCATGTCCTTGACGTTGATGAGTGGGCGCCAGGGGGTCCCATCACTGAGAATGGTAATCCTTCTTGAGGCGATGGCTCCCGCCACGAAGTCGTTGAGCACCAGATCGAGCCGCAACCGCGGGCTCATCCCGCAGGCCGTGGCGAATCTGAGGCTCGTTACTTTGAAGTTTCGATCGGCGAGTTCGCCAAGGTCCCTCTCGGTGAACACCTTGGATTTTGCGTATGCGGTGAGAGGGTTCACCGTAGATCTCTCCGTTCTCGCACCCTCCTCTGCAAAGCCATACACGCTGCAACTTGATGCAAAAACGAAGCTTGACACCCCCGCTTCTTTTGCCTGACGGGCGATCTCGACGCTTGCGCGGTGGTTGACGGCCAGAGTCACCTCCTCGAACCTGTTACCAATCGGATCGTTTGACACGGCTGCAAGGTGCACGACCGCATTGATTCCCTCGAGCAACACGGGAGGGAACTCTCTCACGTCGCCGAAATGCTGGACGTCAACCCGGCACTCGGGAAAAATCTCCGCATTGGTGAGGTGCTGCGCGAAGAACCCGGTGTCGTAGCCGACGAGCACCGCTCCCGGGTAGGATTCGCGGAGCCGGGCGGTTACATCCGGGCCTATGTAACCCATGTTTCCGGTAATCAGTATTTTCATATCTCCCTCAAATTGCTCTTATGATGTCGTGACTATGTCAAGATCTCCTGAACCATCTTTCCCACATGGCGCGCTATGGCCAGGCATGCCGTCAGTCCCGGGGATTCGATCCCGACGAGGTTGATGGCGCCCTCAAGCCCGCGAGTGGCCTCGTGGGTGATTGCGAAGTCCTTGACGCCGCCGCCGGCGAGCTTCGGGCGTATGCCCGCCATGTCAGGAACGAAGGCGTCCCTGTCAAGCCCCCGTATGATCCTCCTGGCACCTTCGTAGAACGAGTCCGCCTTTTCGTTGTTCACGCAGTAGTCA
>JBLMXV010000112.1:0-17455 GCA_050257935.1 Chloroflexota bacterium | reverse complement strand
GGTAGAGGTTTATCATGGTCTTTGCGAGTTTGGGAAGGAGGATGCGCGAGGTCTGAACGCCGTCCCTGTTCGTTACGTCTATAAAATGCGCGGTAGCGTCCATGGTTCTTATAGTGTTCTCCTACCCGTTATCGCGGGCCACGCTCGGGCAGGCGCCCATCCCGTCGGCAGGTCCACGGGCGTTCTGCAGCGTGATCAGAGTATGCGGTATGGCCCATTCATGGGAGAAGAACTGCCTTCATACCATTTCACAGTATTCCTCCCCAATCCTTGCGTGCAACAATTCGAGTTCCATATCTTTGTCCTCACCGAGGGCGCCACAGGCGTCGGCCCGGCACTGCCTGCAATGGGTCATCTGCTCGATGTACGGCCCGCATTCAGATCGCATCTTCCCCACCATCTCGTGTGACGGTCTCTTGAGTCCTTCGAACTCGGCTTGCGGGATCAGCGGTATCACATTCATGATGTCCGCTCCTTTTGCTCCTGCAAAGCGGGCGATCAGCGGTATCTCCGCATCGTTGATCCCCGGGATATATACCGTATTGACCTTCACCATGAAGCCGGCGTCGATGGCGTTGATGAGACCCCTCTGTTGGCTCATAATAAGCCGTTCGGCAGCCTCGCTGCTCACAAGTGTCCTGCCGTGATGCCTGACCCACGCATAGACTTTTTCCCCGGTGTCGCGGGTGAGAGTGTTTATGGTTATGGTGATGCTCCTCACACCGACTCTCATAAGGTCTTCAATCCTGTCAGGCAGGCAGAGACCGTTTGTCGAGACGCAGAGCGTCAGGTCCGGGAACTCCCGGTGGATAGCGGCCATCGTCTCGAAACTCGTGTCATTGGCAAGCGGATCTCCAGGACCCGCTATGCCTATCACGGTCAGATTATCGTTCCTTTCGAGCACTGCCCGGACACGCTCAAGCGCTTCGTGCGGCTTCATGACCCTGCTCGTGATGCCCGGTCTCGACTCATTGGCGCAGTCGTACTTGCGGATGCAGTAGCGGCACTGTATATTGCAGGCAGGTGCAACCGGCAGGTGTATCCTGCCGAATCTGTGGTGCGCCTCCTTCGAAAAACAGGGGTGGGTCTTCTTAATGTCTTTTACGTTCGAGACAGCTATGCCTGCACCCATCGTGCACCTCTCGATCTGTATTTACTTTCTCATTTGCAACTGCGATGCCAAATCGAACCGGGCCAGAAAGACATACGACCGGTCTCAAAGAGCTAACAATCTTGATTGACTTGCTACTTATTTGTACCGATCCGAAAAGACTATCATAGTTCAACATGAGCCTGGCATCGCTTGGTGCACGTGCGGACGCAGGCCTCACAGCCTATGCAGTTTTCTGGATGGGCGACGGACATCACCTTGTTGCCCATATCGTCCCCGAACTCGTCCTCACCCTCGAAAGGCTTCTCGATAAGCTCCAGTACCTCACGACTGCAGACCTTGTAACACCTTCCGCAGCCGATGCATTTCTCGACATCAATTGACTCAATGAACCGCGGGGTCCAGACCTGGCCGCCGCGCGTGTAACCTATGACTGCCATGTGTCCTCCTGAATACCGGTTGTGGGCAGTGAAGAATCGTGGGCCATCGAGAACAAGACCAGGCCAGACACTCACCTCTTTAAGCCCGTTCCTCGTTAGGCTATGGCTTCTCCGTCCGTCTCCCCCGTTCGGACCCTCACTGCGCCTTCGATCGGCGATACGAAGATCTTGCCGTCCCCCGCTCTGCCGGTGCGATTTACCTTTATGAGCGCCTTTACCACCTTTGTCACGACATCGTCAGGAACGACAACGGTGAGAAGCCGTTTCGGCACGAAGAGGGCGACCTTCGGCAGTGTGTGTTCGAGGGCGTAGGATGACGGCGTGGGCGTGAGCTTCACCGCAGTGCAGAAGCTGTCGGGGAGCTCAGAATCCATCTCCGCGCACATTAGTCCCTTCTGCCTGCCACGCCCTTCGACGCTCTGGATAGTGAGTGAAGGATAGCCCAGTTCCTCGAGGACATTCTTGGTCTCGGGAAGCTTGTCCCTCCGTATGATGGCCGTGATCTCCTTCATAGGGCAACCTCACCCGTCCTGACCGTGTAAGCAGCCTCAACAGGACTGACAAAGATCTTGCCGTCGCCGATGAAGCCCGTACGGGCCTTGTCCTGAATGATGCTGATCACCTTTGTCGCGTCTTCGTTCGACACGACAGTCATGATCATGGTCTTTGGCAGTTCGTCGTAGTGGACAGGCCCCACCGTCAGCCCCTTCTGCTTGCCGCGGCCGAACACCGGCACCTTCGTGAGTGACGGGAAACCTGCACCCTCGAGCGCGAGCACCACCTCCTGCTCTTTTTCCGGCCTGATGAAAGCCCTGATCATTTTCATAGTTGCTTCCTCCTTTTCGGGTGTGATGACATCACCTCACGACCCAGCCACACATGGTGGGAAAGGGTGTGATTATGATTGTGTTTCATCGTGCATCGCTTTTTTCAGCCACGGTGGCGGGGACTTTTGCACGGTTTCGAGAAGTCTCTTTAAGGATTCCTCGATCGATACGACCTCCTTCACCTTCACCGGCATCATGCCTTTCCTGACAAGCCTGGCTGCTGACGGACCACCGATCTCGGTCAGGTATACGATCTTGCAGTCAGCAAGCTTCTCCACCTTGCCCTCGACCCGTTCGTCATGGACGCGGCCCATCCCTCTCGACTCAACGATCCCTTCGTCGATACCGTCGGAAAACCTGCGCATTTCGACGAATGTGTACCCCTCCGTTCCGAGTTCGTAGATAGCGAAGGCACCAGCCCTGCCAAAATGCTCATCCACCGACACGCCATCATTGGTAGCAAATGCGACTTTCATGCTGAAACCTCCCTTCAGTTATTGTCAGCAAACGTTACTTCACATCTCCGCTCATCGCGTTTCATCTGTGCAGGTTCCTCATGAGCACAGATGCAACTTCCTGTATGAGCGAGAGTGTCCCGTGATACCCAACCGTCACCTTGTTCGTGGCGCCGATGACCTTATAGACAGGGAAGCCTGCCTGAAACAGCGGAACGCCAAGTCTCGCGGCAACATCCTCTGCATGAGAGTTCGAAATGAGAAGGTCGAAATCACCGTCAATCGAAAAGAGGTCACTGACGACCACGCGCTGTGCCTCGATCTTTCCGGCTGCTGCGGTTGCTGCAGGCAGCACTGCGAGAGACACGCTCGCCCCAGCCCCGGTCAACCAGCGCGCCGTCTGGAGAGCCAGGTCGGCCTCGAGAGCGACGCAGACCTTCTTGCCGCCGAGGAAAACCTGTGCGTCCCTCATGCCGTCGATGAGCATCCTGCGCCGGCGCGCATATCGTTCCTGTATCCTCATTCCGCTCACCATACTCAGCGTTTCCATAAAACGGTCAACGTCCTCGAGTCCCGCAAGACTCTCGAAGACACGGTAGCCGGTGCCGAACCGTTCTTTCAGGATGCGTGCAGCCGGGTCGAGGCTCGCACCTATCGCAATGGCAAATTCCGATGCCCCGATCGATAGGATCTCCTGCATGCGAGTACCTCCGGATGCAAGAGGCGAGATGCCCTGCCTGCTCCCATCAAGACACGCGAGGTCGGGTAGGATTACCGGCGTGAGGCCAAAGGACTCGACGCATTCCCTGAGATCGAGGAAGTCAGCCGGGGTCAGGTGGCACCCAGCAAGCACCGTGATCTGGCGTTTCCGGACTTCTCCCTGACCCCAAGACGGAGCCGCCAGGCTTATCAACGATTCAACTGCACCGGCGTAGCCCGACTCGAGTCCGCCTTCATAGTCTGGCGTAGGGACGTAAAGCACCCTCGACGCCGAAGCTCCGAGATCGAGGGACTTGACGATTGCCGACACGTCATCGCCCTTTACCTCGGTCAGGCCGGAGGTAAGTACGCCGATCACGTCAGGTCTGTCCTTGTCGATAAACCCGTGGATCGCTCTTGCCAGAGCCTCTTCGCTGCCCATGACCACGTCCTCGGCAAAGAGTCTTGTGCCGGCGAGGGCAATAGGCTCCCTGAAATGCTTGGTCAGTAGAACCTTTGCGAGGAAAGTGCATCCCTGAGCGCCGTGGATGACGGGCAAAGCGTTGTGGATGCCTTGGAACGCCATCGCCGCACCGACTGATGGTGAATGCTTCAGGGGGTTTATCGAGCACCCCCGTGTGACTGGAACCTCGACCCGCGGCCCCTGTGAGTTCCCTGTCTTTTTCCCTTCGCACTTCTCATAGAACCGTATGGCCGCGCTGATCTGTTCCGCCAAATTGACGAGTCCCTCGTACCCTGCGTAGGCAAGATGCCGCTCCTGGTTCACGTCGACAAAGGGGTAGCCCTCCTTGATCGCAAGGTACTGGTTCCTGCCGCCTGCGATGAGGACGTCTGCTTTTCGCTCGCTGAGCAGTCTCTTCAGATTCTTCGGCGTGACGTCTTCGACAAGGGGGGCATCAGGTCCGAGGAGTTCGCGCATCTTTTCCTCATCCTCATGGGTGCTCTTCTTTGTGCCGACTGCAACAACCTCTATCCCGAGATCCCGAAGGGCTGAAATGAACGACCAACTCTTCACACCTCCGGTATACAACACCGCCTTCTTGCCTTTCAGATGTGCGTAAGACTTTAGTCTCTCCTGCAGCATCCGTTCTTCGTCAGCAATGACTTCCTCAATGTTCTTCCTGAGACCTTCCCTTGTAGCGAGGGATCCGTCGAGGCTCGAACCCATGAGCCGCAAAGCCTTCGCCATCTCGGTCTTCCCGAAGAAGGAGACTTCGACATAGGGGATGCCATACTTCTGCTCCATGCCCTTGGCTACGTTGATCAGCGCCCTGCTGCAGACCACGACGTTCAGTTGCGCATGGTGCGCCCACGTGATCTCTTCAAAGGTCGCGTCTCCGGTCAGTCGTGACAGCACCGAGAGCCCCGCTCGTTTCAACACCGGTTCTACTAGCCAGAGGTCGCCCGCGATGTTATATTCCCCCATGAGGTTGACCGACACCTGTCGTCTGCGATCGATGCCAACCCCTTCTACGTCTACCTGGGGAAGGGAGACATAAGGGGTCGCGCAGGGTGGCTGTCCTGTCCCGATCACCTTGTCAAGCAGCACTTCTCCGGCAATACGGTTACCGAGGTTCTTTGGCCCCACAAATCCCGGTGCGTTCACCGGAATCACCGGAACTCCAATTTCCTCTTCAGCTTTTCTACAGACAGCATCGATGTCCTCGCCGATAAGTCCCGAGACGCAGGTCGCGTAGACAAAGATCGCCTTGGGCGCCACTCGCTCGAACGTTTCTCTTATAGCGCGGGCGAGTTTCGCCTCGGAACCGTAGACGATATCCATCTCGCCCATGTCGGTGGTAAACCCCATCCGGTATAGCGGAATGTGAGAGAGAGTACGACCATGCGGCCTTACACGCGACCGTGTCCCCCTCCCCTCCCAAGAGTTTCCGCAGCAGGCGATAGGCCCGTGAACGAGATGCGCCGAATCGGCGATAGGCTGGAGCACGATCATGGCTCCGTCGAAAGCGCAGGACTCTCCCCCGCGGGACCGACAAACCTTGTCCTTCTTCTCGGTACCGCACCCGTGTTCGGTTAACTTATCCAGATCGGCAATCACATCCATCACCTCGTGCAAGGGCCTGCCGGCAAGGTCGGCGAGCGTCTCCGTTTCACTGGACTCTCACATCCGTCAACCTGCAGCCCTGGGGCTACCTGATCACATCAAAACTGGTCGTATCTATTGTCTTGCGATCCATTTCGTCAAGAATGGCGTTTACTATCGCGGTCACCAGATTGATAACGCCCTGGTATCCGATGATCGGGTAGCGGTGAAGATGATGCCTGTCGAAGAGCGGGAATCCTACCCTGATGATCGGGGTGCCGGTGTCCCGCCAGAGAAACTTCGCATACGAATTCCCGATGAGATAATCAACCGGCTCGGTGAACATGAGAGACCTGAGGTGCCACATATCCTTATTGATATAGACCTTCCCCTCTGCGCCGAAGCTGCTCCCGGAAAGAAGCACGTTTGCCTCCTCCTCGAACTTCTTATCCCCGTTTGTGCAGACAATGTGCACCGGCCTTGCTCCCATCTCGAGCAGGAAGCTGATCAGGCCGAGGAGTTGGTCGGGGTCGCCGACTAGCGCGAACCGTTTGCCGTGCACATAGGCGTGCGAATCGACCATGACGTCTACCGCACGGCCCCGTTCATCTTCTATCTCCTGCGGTACGGGCTTACCGGTGATTTCGGTCAGTTCCTTGAAAAAGCGATCGGTGTTCCGGATGCCAATCATCGGCAGCACTATCGTCTTCTGACCCCACTCCTTCTGAATGTAGTCCATGGTCTTTATCGTCGAATACCTCTGCAAGGCGACGGTCGCTGTCGCGTTGATGGAATCGGCGGCAGCGTCAAGAGGTGTGCCGCCTGGATAAAGCCTGTACTCTCCTGTATTCGGAGAATCGAATGCCGCGCTCGCATCCGAAAGGAGCGTGTAATCTGCATCCATGGTCTTCATCAACCTCTTGATCTCGTGATAGTCGCCTGTATATGTATCGAATCCCATGATGATATTGACCTTACCGTTCGGCTCCTTCTTCCTGCCCGCCGTCACCGCGGTAAGGATTCCCTTCATCATGTTGTCATATCCGGTTATGTGAGAACCGACAAAGCTCGGGGTATGTGCAAACGGCACCGGAAGCTCCCTCGGAATGAGCCCTTTGTCCTTTGCTGCCCTGATATATGCGTTGAGGTCATCGCCGATGACTTCCGCCATACAGGTAGTGCACACCGAAAGCATCTTCGGCTTATAGAGGGTGTAGGCGTTTTCAATGCCCTCGAGCATGTTGTTCAGTCCGCCGAAGACCGCCGCATCCTCCGTCATCGATGTGGACACCGCTGCAAGAGGCTCCTTGAAATGGCGATTCAGATGACTCCTGAAATAGGCGACGCATCCCTGAGCGCCCTGCACAAAGGGCAATGTGCCATCGAACCCGGAGGAACAGAAGATCGCACCGAGAGGCTGACACGCCTTTGCCGGGTTGATCTTGATGTGCTGCCGCCTGAAGTTGAGATCCTTGTATTCCCCGGTCTTGGTCCATTCCGAGACCTTTCTGATCTCTTCGCAAGTTGGCCCGTTCTCGAATTCCTTCTTGTCCTCGAACTGTCTTAGATATTCCTCTTCCAGGAACAGCTCGTTATGGTCCTTTACTCGCAGCGTCATTTCTTCCTCCGTATCAACCCCCAAGTCGGGCTATTTACCGTCATATCCATGTCGCGGGCAAAGACTGGAAAGCCATCGAATCCGTGATAGGGACCGGAATAGTCCCACGAGTGCATCTGCCGGAACGGCACGCCCATCTTGTGGTACGAGTATTTCTCCTTGATGCCGGAACCGACTAGGTCCGGCTTCAGCCTCCTGGTGAACTCCTCGAGTTCGTATAGCGTCGCGTCATCCATGATGACGGCGCCTTCCTTCATCACCCCATACGTCCTCTTGTAGTCATCGCTGTGGCCGAACTCATATCCTGATGCCACGACCTCCATGCCGAGGTCCTCGTATGCTCCGATCGTATGCCTCGGTCTCAGTCCGCCCACGTACAGCATCACCTTCTTGCCTTCAAGGCGGGGCCGATACTCGTCGATCACAGCATCCATGACCGGCTTGTACTTCTCGATCATCTTCTCGGCCTTCTCCTGGATCGTGTCATCAAAGCGGGATGCAATCTTCCTGATGCTCTCATAGATCTTGGTCGGACCGAAGAAGTTGAACTCGACCCACGGGATGCCGTACTGCTCTTCCATATGCCTGCAGATGTAGTTCATGGAGCGGTAACAGTGGATGAGGTTCAGCTTCGCCATTTGGGCGATCCCGAGCTCGTTGACTGAAGCGTCGCCTGTCCACTGTGCGATGACACGCAGTCCCATTTCCTCAAGCATCTTCCTCGAGGCCCAGGCATCTCCGCCAATGTTGTAGTCACCGATAAGCGCGACGTCGTACGGCGTTGTCTTCTCGAGCTTGCCTTTGCCCATGACATAATCCCTGATCGTGTCGTTGGCGATATGGTGCCCGAGGGACTGGCTCACGCCGCGGAACCCTTCACAGCGCACGGGAACGATCGGTATCTCGAACTCTTTCTCGACCTTTTTCGCCACCGCCTCGATGTCGTCGCCAATGAGCCCCACCGGGCATTCGGAAAGAATGCCTATACCCTTTGCGAGCGGAAAAAGCTCCTTGAGTTCATGAAGCGCGGCATCGAGTCCCTTGTCCCCGCCGTACACGATGTCCTTTTCCTGGAAGTCGGTAGTGATGTGCATGGTGCCGAAGGTGTCGATGCCAGTCTGGCCGTTATAGTAGTTTCTTCGCGACCACCAGCTGTACTGTCCGCAACCGACCGGACCGTGGCTGATCGTGAGCTGGTCCTTCACGGGCCCCCACACAACCCCTTTTGCGCCTGCGTATGCGCAGCCCCTGACAGTCATGACCCCGGGGCGCGACTTGATGTTCGACTTGACCTGACAGGTGATACACTGGCCTGTAGGATCGTTCGCGGCGAGATGCTTTGACCTGTCTTTTTTCGCTTTCTCCGGATATGCATCCAGGACTTCCTCGATCATCTTCTGTGCATCTTTTATCGCTGTGCTCATCGTGTTCTCCTTTTCTCGGGTCTTGCACTTCAGCTCGGAGATCGCGCCGAATCGGAAGCCCGATCGTCGCTTACCGAAGTCATGCCGCCGCCTCCTCATTTTCGAGTATTCCGAATTCCATGAGTAGGGCCTCGAGCTCGTCCATGCTGAGCGGGCTCGGTATGACAAGGTTCCTGTTCTCCGCTATCTTCTTCGCCAGCGCCCGGTACTCGTCTGCCTGGGGATGATCCGGTGAGTATTCGATGACCGTCATTCTCCTCAGCTCCGCCCTCTGCACCTGGTTTTCCCTCGGCACAAAATGGATCATCTGCGTACCGAGCCTCCTTGCCAGCTCAGAGATGAGCTCATACTCCCTATCCGTCTTTCTGCTGTTGCAAATCAGGCCGCCGAGGCGGACCCCGCCCGACTGCGCGTACTTGAGAATGCCGCGTGAAATATTGTTCGCTGCATACATGGCCATCATCTCGCCTGAGGTGACGATGTAGATCTCCTTTGCCTTGCCCTCCCTGATCGGCATTGCAAAACCACCGCAGACGACGTCGCCCAATACGTCGTAGAACACGAAGTCCAGGTCCTCCGAATACGCACCGTTCTCTTCAAGAAAGTTAATGGCAGTGATGACACCACGGCCCGCGCATCCCACCCCGGGTTCCGGCCCGCCTGACTCAGCGCACTTAATGCCCCTGAAACCCTCGAGCAACACCTCATCTATCTCCAGATCCTCGACAGTTCCCCGTTCCCTTGCCATGTCCATGACCGTCGCCTGTGCTTTCTTATGAAGTATCAGGCGAGTCGCGTCCGCCTTTGGGTCACATCCCACTATCATGCACTTGTAGCCGGCTTCGGAAAGACCGGCTACCGTGTTCTGCGTAGTAGTAGACTTGCCGATACCGCCCTTACCGTAGATTGCTATCTGTCTCATGTCATCCTCCTCTGAAATGTTATATACAACTCCGACGACGCAACCTTCATGCCAGATGAGCAATCTCCGTGCCACATCTTTTTGCGGTTTAAAACAAGGCAACCCGTGGAGAAGAGATTGCTTATCAGGACAAAAATGGCTCACTGCTTACAATAGTGGACGAGAAGGAAATCACGATCAGTGCCAGCCAATGTGAGTAAGCCTTGTAGTCACATTACGGAGCAGTCGGAGCATTAGATCCTTCTTCTACCTCATCGAGATGATCATCTCCTTCTTATACAGATCGGCGTCAGGAATGGACTCCAACAAAGTCAAACGCGAAGACACAAGGAGACATAGCCTTGCTTATCGCAATGAGAGGCAGGATATACTATTCTTGAACAGGTCATGCATCGCGCCGTGAGCATCGGAAGAACCGGGCAGGGCCGTGTCATGTGATTTGACAGGGATACCGCTATGACGAAGAAGGGGATTTACAAGATGAACCTGTTGATACGAATTGGGATCACGACTTTAGGACGCAAAGGGGAATCGTTCGCCTTGCTCATACCGTGCCTGCTTGCTCTTCTGATTGCGGGGTGTGCGTCCACATTCCTCATCTCAAAAGACTGCAAGACCTATTTTTTCGGAGAGGCAAATGATACCACGTATAAGATGCTCTGCCTCTCGGGAGATATCGCGAGAGTGCTTGAGGGCACTGCGCTGCCACCAGAGACGAAGGTTGCCATATATCGTTCGACGTGCGCCGATCGCTCAAAAGGGGAAGTGCAGAAGATCTACGCCGGTCTCAGCTCAGAGCAAAGGAGAGACTTCAGGTTTTCCTTCCAGAAACAGGGCTATCAAGTCAACGCCAAGCCAATCAGCAACTTCAAGTATGCGCCCTTCGCGATTAATCCGGATTTTTGCTTTCCCGATTAGCGACAGACGCCGGATGAACGAAGACGAAGAGAGGGACCTTCGGTGGACACCGTGCGACGAAGTCTCGCCGGCTCAGAAAGGCCACATCTGCATCGCGGGAATAAATCACAATCCGGGCTGGTGCAATGCGCATAGCGCGCTGCGCGCGTCCTCTTGGCCCGATAACAAGCGCTTGACGCGCCCATCTGAGGGATTGTCAAAGACAGCAGCTACACTACCACTCTGAACAACAGAGCCGTCGAAATAGACGACGATTGAGTCTGCCAACGTGGCCGCCTCGGCCGCATCATGTGTCACCAGCACGACGGGCACCCGGAACATGCTGCGCAATTCTCTCAGAAACGCACGCATCTCGATTCTGAGGGGCGTATCCAAAGCCGAAAAAGGCTCATCGAGCAGGAGGACTTCAGGGCGTCGCATTAACGCACGGGCAAAGGCGACGCGCTGTTTCTGTCCGCCGGATATTTCAGGCGGGTATTTGTTTTCGAGTCTGTCGAGGTAAAAGGCTTCTATCATCCCCTGGTATCGCTCATATCTTTCGTGTTCAGGCACTCCTTTGGCGCCAAACAGGATGTTTTGCCTGACTGTCATGTGCGGGAAAAGAGCCAGATCCTGAAACACATAGCCAAGCGACCGTCGCTGAGGAGCCGCGTTGATATGGCGTGCGCTGTCAAAGTAGGTCGACCCGTTGGCAGTGATAGTACCGCTATCCGGTTTCATGAGTCCTGCGATGAGTTGAAGCGTTAATGATTTGCCGGACCCCGAGCAACCGAAGAGCACGGCCAGTTCATTGCCGATTGCCCACGAGACGTCGAGAGAAAAGCCTTTCACCTTCTTCTGTACGCGAACCGACAGTCCCATTCAGAGTATCCTCCTGCTGTATCTATTTGCGGTGTACAGGAAAAGTGCGGCCATGAGTGTGAGTAAGACAACCATCCCTGCTGCCTGCCCCCAGTCGCCGCTTCCCGCAAGGGAGTATATCGCGAGCGGCATCGTGTCGGTTCTTCCCGGAATATTGCCTGCCAGCATCAGGGTTGCACCGAACTCGCCGAGGGCACGGGCAAATGAAAGGACGATGCCGGCAAGAAGCCCACGCTTTGCGAGCGGCAACGTCACCTTGATGGCCGTCTCCCATTCAGAATATCCGAGAGTATGGGACGCGTTGATGAGGTTTCTGTCTACCCCCTCCAGTGCCGCCCGGCCTGTCTTGATCATGAGAGGCAGGGCAACGACGAATGAGGCGAGCACCGCTGCATACCACGTGAACATGATGCCCCAGTCCAGCAAGTCGTGCAGGTATCTGCCGATAAACCCGTTTCTCCCAAAGGCAACGATGAGGTAATACCCTGTTACAGTCGGAGGCATCACGAGCGGCAGCGTAAGAATGACGTCGAGCAACTCTTTGCCCGGAAATTTCTTCCTCGCGAGGAGATAAGCAATCGGCACTCCTATGAGAACTATCAGCACCGTGGCAGCGGACGCAACCTGCAGCGAAAGCCGCAGCGAGAATGCTGCAGAAGTATCCATGTTCACGGGATACCAAATCCGTGCTTCTTCAGGACGGCTGTCGCCTCACTGGAACGAACGGTATCAATGAACGCCTTCGCCGCCGCCTCATTCCTCGTTCCCTTCACCACTGCGATGGGGTACACTATCGGCTTGTGACTCGCATCCGGTGCTTCACCAGCGATCCTCATTTCTTTAGTCCTGGTCGCCGCGTCGGTAGCATAGACGACTCCCGCGTCCACCTCGCCGCGCGCAACGTAGTCGAGCACCTGTCGCACATTCTCCGCGTAAATCAGCTTGTCCTTAATCGCCGACGCTACCTTGTAATACTCAAATACTTCTGCTGCGTAACGGCCTGCAGGGACCGTCTTCGGGTTCCCGGCAGCAACACGCTTTATCCTGCCGGATGCCAGGTCTGCAAACGACTTAACGATACCCTTTTCGGGGGTGATGAGAACGACACGGTTCTTTACGAAATCCACTCGTGATCCCGCCAGAAGGAATCCCTTTGCGCTGATGTCATCCATGTCCTTCTGAGCCGCGGACGCAAACACATCAACCGGTGCGCCTGCCGCAATCTGACGGACGAGATCACCGGAAGCCCCGAAGTTGAAGCGTACCCTTGCTCCCGCATATTTAGCCTCATACATCCTGCCAATCTCCTCAAAGGCATTTTTCAGGCTCAGGGCGGCCGAGACCGTAACTTCATCAGCCGACGCAGCAGACAGACACGCATATAACGAAACAACGCAGAGCATTGCGAGTGCTACCAGCGATGTTTTCATCTTCAGGTCCTCCTGTCTTCACACCATTATGCCGGACGCTCTGATGACCGCAATCGTGGAATTGCCTGCCAGGCATTACGCCAAGAAGAGCGCGGCCTGTCCTTGACGAACTTGATCTCGAACTATTGCATTCGGCATGCCAAGGCGTACGGTACATCGCAGCCTTTACTGAAGCAGACCGACAATGTCACGGATGTGGCAGACTACTTCAAAGTTGTCGTTGTCGAGACTTTATTGTTTTCTCCCTAAGACAACTCGTCATCAGAAAGGGGGAACGTCAAGAGGGCATTGACGCACCCAGGTGACGCGACCCCACTGCAAGGGTCGTGGACATGACGGGGATGCGTAACGGGAATATCTGAATAACGGTCCTGGCAACTGGCGCTACTATGCCTCCGACTGACTTCCTCGATCCGCCGGATAGCCCAAAGATCGACTGAAGTGATGTCCCCCGAGGATGAGCATCCCATCATCTACTGCGCGTGAAATTCCTTCCCGGTCAGGGGGTCTATGCGGAGCTTCCCCAGGCGCAGCGCGGCGACCTCCTCAGGGGACCTGCACAGGCTGACCAACTCTATCCCGTCGGACATGATCTGCCTCACTACTCCGACGGCCAGGAGAAGTCCCTCCCGATCGATCAGGCCCGCCAGGCAGCCCGGTTCCGCGCTCTTCAGCCCGTAAATAGGTTTCTGTTCCTTGTAAATACGAAGAGTCCGAGCGCCGTCGAAAAAGCGGTGGAAAAGGATTCGTCGCCGCTCCGCTCGCTCCTGCGGCGACCGTCGGCGCACACCCGGAGCAACCGGGAGAAGGTGCACCCTGAAGCGATGATCATGCCGCCATGGTGACAGCAGATGTTCGAGTTCCCGTCCGCGCTGCAGTGCGACAATAGTGGTCGGAACCAGAAGCTCGACTTCCCACTCCTTCAGGGCACTGCCTCCGGACTCTTCCGCAATCAGCCCTGAGGTGTCGATGAAGATAGGATCGGCGCCTTCGGATCGCGCGCGATCGCGCAGTCTGCACAATCCCGTGAGAACCTGGAGCATATGTCCCCGCGGTGAAGTGCTTCCGACGAAGAAGGCTGACCGCTCCACTACGTCTGAAGACTCCCCTGCCACTGTGACGACGTTCAGCGTGCCGGGAATTCCCAGACTCGTCTGACCTAGATCTGCATCCAGCCAAGCCGCTCTCTGCCCGCTGCTGCAGGCCCTTTCGACCAGCCAGCGGGCCAGAGTGCTTTTCCCGGTGTCCGCGGCGCCGACGAGCATGACGGTGCCGTTGAGCGAACCCTGGTCGAGAACCTGCCATTCCTCCGGGAGGTTGAAGTCAACCGGCAAAGGGGGCAGTTCAGACGGCAGGTACGGAATGTTTCCCGAAGGTCGAGCCACTGACCTATTTCAGCCCCGGCAGGAGCACAGTCAGTCCTCCTGCTATAAACTCCACAGCTATTGCCGCCAGAAGGAGTCCCATGAGGCGGGTTGCGATGTTGATACCGGTCTTGCTCAGCATGTTTCTGGCCGGGATGGCAAGGTTCAGTGCAACCCAGGTCAACAGAGCCACCAGGATGCTGCTCAAGATCATCAGGGCGACGTGGAGGGCGTGGGGGGAGGCATCTGCATAGATGATGACGGTGGATATGGCTCCAGGCCCCGAGAGCAGCGGCATGGCGATGGGCACCACCGCGATGCTCTCTTTCTCCTCTGCCTCGGCCTCCTCTTCAGGGGTCTGTCTTGTCTGTGCGTATTTGGCCTGCATCATCGAGATCGCCATAAGCAGCAGGAGAATGCCCCCGCCCACCTTGAACGACGCGATACTGATGCCGAAAAATGTGAGCAGGGGCTTGCCCAGGAGAGCAGCCACTATCAGGACGACGCAGACGGTTATGCTCGAGGTATTGATGATGCGTTTGCGTTGTTGCGTCGCCAGGCTACCCGTGAGACTGATGAAGATAGGGATCGCCCCGAAGGGGTTCACTATCGCAATCAGGGTCGTGAAGATCTTGATGTACTCGGTCCACTCAAGCATGGCACATACATTGTACCGTGATCACGGCATATTTGCAGAGGATGTGCCGGGAAAGCCCGCATGGCACTATTTTTCCAGCCTGTCCCGCGTCTCCCTGGTAGCCGCCCTCTGGTGCTGGCTCACAGATTCACGTGCCTGATATAATGAGGCTGTCCATTACCCGAACATGTGCGCCCGGTGCCAATCTCAGCCTGAGCTTTCGGGTGTGGCAATGCCCGTATACTCATCGTGGAAGGCACAACGTGGTATCAAAGTCCTTTGAGAAAAAACCTCGTTTCTGGAATCAGGACGTTGCTGAGATCCTGAATCTCCTCCACACGAGTCCCTCCGGTCTGACAAGCAGTGACGCCGCTGCCCGCCTTGTCGAGTTCGGTCCAAATCTGCTGCACCCGGTCAGAAAGCGGACGCTGTTTCTGCAGTTCGCAGCTAAGTTCCGCAACCCGCTGGTCCTTCTTCTTCTCTTCGCGAGCTTTGTGTCAGCCCTTACCGGAGATGTCAGAAGCTTCGTTATAATCACCGTCATCATTCTGATCAGTGTTACAGTTGATTTTGTTCAGGAACACAGGGCTGGACAGGCAGCTGAAAGCCTGCGCAAGTCGGTAGCGGTACATGCGCGGGTGCTGCGCGACGGTGTGCCCAAAGAAATACCTCTGGCTGACCTCGTGCCCGGTGATGTCGTGTTGCTCGCGGCAGGCGACCTCGTACCCGGTGACGGGCGTCTGTTGGAGGCAAGAGACTTCTTCCTGAATCAGGCACTTCTCACCGGAGAACCCTATCCGGTCGAAAAAATCCCTGGGGATCTCCCCGGGGAGACGGAAATCCTATCTGCCAACAATACCGTGCTCCTGGGAACGTCGGTAATCAGCGGCAGCGCGAAGGTCATGATATGCCGTACGGGAGCACACACCGTCCTTGGTGATATCGCCGACACCCTGATTTCCAGGCCTCCCCCTACCGCCTTTGAACAGGGAACCCGCCGGTTCGGTCTGTTGATCATGCGTCTGACGGTTCTGTTAGTACTGTTCGTTCTCATGGTCAACGCGCTGTTCCATAGACCCTGGCTCGAATCATTTCTCTTCGCCGTCGCCTTGGCTGTGGGCCTCACTCCTGAACTTTTGCCCATGGTGGTCTCTGTGACACTTGCCCGCGGGGCCCAGCGAATGGCCGCCAGCAAGGTGATAGTCAAGAGGCTGGCAGCCATCCAGAACCTGGGGAGCATGGATGTCCTCTGCACAGACAAAACAGGCACACTGACCGAGGCGCGTATCCGCCTGGAGCGCCATGTGGACTGCGGGGGGCGGGACAGTAAGCATGTCCTGGAACTCGCCTACCTGAACAGCGCTTTCGAGACAGGGCTGAAGAGCCCGCTGGACGATGCCATCCTCGAACACGGAGAGATCGATGTTTCACGGTGGCGCAAAATCGACGAGGTCCCTTTCGACTTTGAGCGCCGCAGGGTGTCAGTGCTGCTTGACGACGGCACGACAAGGCTTCTCGTGGTCAAAGGAGCCCCCGAGGATATCATGCGCCTGTCCTCTGCCTGCGAAAGCCATGGTGATGGCGAGACCTGTCCCTTTGACGAGATAGCTTCAGCGTCTGCCCGCGCAGTCTTCGAAGATCTCGGGCGTGAAGGCTTTCGTGTGCTGGGTGTTGCATGGAAGAAGGTGGAACCGGATCACCCCCATGCCGCCATCGGAGATGAGACAGATCTCGTTTTGGCAGGTTTCGCGGGATTCCTTGACCCTCCGAAGGAAAGTGCCACGGGAGCGTTGACCAAGCTCACAGCCTGCGGGGTATCCATCAAGATCCTGACGGGAGATAATGAGCTGGTCACTCAACACGTGTGTAAGCAGTTGTCGCTGCCGATAAGCGGGCTTTTGACCGGAGAAGCGATTCAGCACATGGATGACCAGGCCCTGGCCGCGCAGGTGGAGAAGACAAACCTGTTTTGCCGTGTCACACCGGCCCAGAAGAACCGGCTCATTCTTGCCTTGAAGAAAAGGGGCCATACGGTGGGATACCTCGGAGACGGCATCAACGATGCCCCGGCGCTTCATTCAGCAGACATCGGCATTTCTGTTGACAGCGCAGTCGATGTCGCGAAGGATGCCGCAGAGATGATCCTGCTTGAACGCGACCTGACGGTACTACACGAAGGCGTCATGGAAGGGCGGCGCACCTTCGGCAACGTCATGAAATACATCATGATGGGGACAAGCTCGAACTTCGGCAACATGTTCAGCATGGCAGGGGGGTCTCTGCTCCTTCCCTTTCTGCCGATGCTGCCGGTTCAGATCCTCTTGAACAACATGCTCTATGATTTCTCGGAAATCCCCATTCCCCTCGATAACGTCGACGAAGAGTTTCTGGTTCGGCCGAGACGGTGGGACATAGACTTCGTACGCAACTTCATGCTGACCATCGGGCCGGTCAGTTCTATTTTCGACTTTCTGACGTTCTTCGTCATGATCCAGATTTTTCACGCGGGAGAGGAGCTCTTCCGTACTGGCTGGTTCGTAGAGTCCATGGCTACCCAGGTTCTGGTCATATTCATCATACGCACCCACAAAAACCCCCTGAAAAGCCGTCCCAATCTCTTGCTCACCGTCTGCTCCCTTGCGGTGGTTGCAATAGCCGTCGTTATTCCCTTCACACCATTCGGC
>JBLMXV010000111.1:0-5312 GCA_050257935.1 Chloroflexota bacterium | reverse complement strand
CAGCGGTATCACTCGGACTGTCCTTTCGCCATCTTCACCCTGACCTTGATAGCTTGATTTCGGAACAATGTCTGCGAGACGGGTCGTTATCGTGAGAAGTCAGTCGCGGCCGCGTGCGTCTTCTCCCCACACTTTGCGGCTTAAGGCGATCTTTTTCTTCACCATATCCCATGTCCGTGTCGTGAGGAACGACTCCTGCCAGCGGATGACCATGCGCCTGAACATCTCGTAGGGTACGGCGAAGGTGATCTCGTCAGGCCTCAGGAATCTTCGATCAGAGGGGTCCCACCCTCCCATCACTGCCTTGAGCTTGCCCTCGGAGAAGTACTTCAAGGGCCATGTGACGATGTTCGTGCATCCCGCGCCGAAAGGAGAGGAGACCGCTTCGAAATCATTCGTCACAAACGTCGCAAGCTGGTTCAGTCCTGCGATTATTTCACCCCTCGCGAAAAAGATGACCACCTCGGGCCTTTCGCCGTCGGAGAACATGCCCACGGGCTTGAACACGCAGTAGCGCGCAGGCGCGGGGCGGGGATCGACAGCGGAGAAGAAGCTTCGGACCGCTTCGGGAGATTCGAGGTAGTGCTCTCCTTCGAGTTGCCCAGGTATCCCCGCGGAGACGTAGTGAGCGATGAAGTCAAGCTGCGGCTTGAGAAACCCGAGGTAGAAAGCCCCCCCCAGACAGCCGAAATGCTCGCGGTCAAAGTAGGCGACGCTCTTCTGCTTCCGTGCAAGCCAGATCTTGCCGACAACGCACGAGAAATCTCGGAAGAGGGTTCTGAAATCGACCTGCCCTTTCTTCTCGTCCTCCGCAGTCGGTAGTGGACCCTCCTTCGGCGCGAATCCCCGTTCAGGCTTGATGCCGGTATAGTGCATGCCCATTGGCTCCTCGCGGAGACCAATGGCGTCAAGAAACGCGTCCACCTGATCACGTGTGAAGTCAGCCATATCAACCTCCTGCATTTTCATTGGCAAGACCCGCTCCGGCACATCGGCTCACCTCATGTGACCCTGCCGAAGCCCCCTCCGCCGGGAGTCTCTATGATGATCGAATCTCCCGGACTCACCTCGAGTGAGACCCTGTGAGGCAACGTGACGATCTTCCCGTCGGCACCTCTCAGGAAGTTTACACCTTTTGCGCCTGGCGCTCCGCCTTGTGCCCCGTATGGTGCGCGTGTCCTCCGTTCGGTGATGAGGGTGACATGGCCCCTCCTGAGAAACCGAATCTCCCTGATTACACCGTCACCGCCCGGAAAAGCCCCCGTCCCCCCTGACCCTCTGCGGAGAGTGAATCGCTCCAGTCTCACGTCAGGGTGCCGGAACTCTAGCACCTCGGGATCGGTGATCCTGGTGTTCGTCATGTGCACCTGGACCCCCGAGGCCCCGGGGCAACCCTCCACGCCGCCCGATCCTCCTGCTATCGTCTCGTAGTAGGGCGCGTCACCCTCCACCTCGAAGAGTAGGTTGTTCATCGTGCCCTGGGATGCTGCGGCAACTCCGAGCGCCCCGAGCAGCACATCGACAATCCTTTGTGACGTCTCGATGTTGCCTGCCGCGACCGGTGCGGGATACGCCGGGTTCAGAAGAGAGCCTTCGGGGACGATCAGACGAACCGGCCTGAGGCACCCGCTGTTCAACGGTATGTCGCTGCCAAGGATGGTCCTCAAGACATACAGCACTGCGGAGCGGGTCACCGAAAGAGGAGCGTTGAGGTTGTCACCGAGGTGCTGCGCCCCCGTGCCGGAGAAGTCAACGACCGCCTGCACTGTCTCAGGTGGACTATCTCCCGCGGTGATGACGACTCGCGCGCGCACCGGGGTTCCGTCATCTAGAACGTCATCAAAGGACGCATCGAATGTGCCGGCATCCCTGACAAACAGCCCAAGTGCCTGTCGCACCTCGTCCGCGCCGTTGTCCTGGATGTGGCGCATGTATTCCTGAAGGGTTTCGAGCCCGTATTTAGCCACGACCGCGTGGACCTCGGCTCTGCCCTTCTCGCAGGCGGCGACCTGTGCCCTGAGGTCGAGTATACGCTCGTCGCAATCCCTTACCGGGTATCGGTGGCCGGAGAGGACCTCCCTGAGGAGCACCTCCTGGAAGAGTCCATCCCTTACGGCAGTGAGGCAGTCGATGAGCACTCCCTCTTCGTCGATGTGACTCACCTGCGACGGCATCGAACCCGGTGTGATGCCGCCGATATCCGCATGATGTCCCCGGGCGGCAACATAAGAAATGACATCTTCCCCCGAGAAAACCGGGCTGACGGCGGTGACATCCGGCAGATGCGATCCTCCTTTGTACGGGTTGTTCGAGAGGTAGACGTCCCCCGGCATCATGTCCCTCCCCCGGACGGTCATGATGGCCTTTACCGTGTCAGCCATGGCGCCCAGATGAACGGGGATGTGAGGGGCGTTCGCCACGAGGTCTCCGTGCCGGTCGAAGACGGCACAGGAAAAATCGAGCCTCTCTTTCATGTTGACCGAATGCGCAGTGTTCCTCAGGGTGTGGCCCATCTCCTTCGCGATGCTCATGAAGAGGTTATGAAAAACCTCCAGGAGTACGGGATCCGACCCGTTGCTTTGAAGCCTGGCGGAAGCGCTGGACGCCTCGATCCTCTCCAGCACGAGGATCCCCGAATCGTCAACTGCCGCGGTAAAGTCAGGATCGACCACGACCGTTGCGTACTCGTCAATCACGAGAGCGGGCCCGGCAATCCTCATTCCCTCGGACAGCGACTCCCTCAGATATACGGGGGCCTTCCGGAATCCGCCGGGATAGAAGACATGCTGCCATACGACGGAGGCAGGCGTCTGACCTGTTCCACACGAGCTTGCATTCTGCAGCGGGAAGAAGGCTTCCCCCTCCAGGACCTCTACCCTCAGGTTCGCGACCTCAAGGTCAGCCTCATCGGGCTGGAAACCAAACTGCCTTCGATAGCGAGCCTTGAAAGCGGCCACCGTATCGTCAAACCCCTGGTAGTCAACACCGATTACCGCCTCACTGCCGCGCGGTCGCAGATCGATCTGCCTCCTTACAAGAGGCGGAGTGGTGCCGGACAGACGGAGCGTAAGCCCTGCCTCGAGTTCCGCATACTGCCCGTTGAGCCACTCATGGGCCTCGCGATCATAGACGCGGAGGACAGTACGCGCCCCCTTTTCGGCCCTTCGAGAAATGCCGATCCCGTAAGCAGACAGGACACCGCTGAACGGGTGGATTACAATCTTCCTCATACCCAGAGACCGTGCCACTTCACATGCATGCTGCCCGCCTGCCCCGCCGAAGCAGATGAGGCTATACCCCGTGACATCGTATCCCCGTGAGACTGATATCTCCTTGATGGCAAGAGCCATTTTTTCGTTTGCGATTCGCAGAAATCCCAGGGCCATTTCCTCTACCGTCGTTTCGATCCCGGTCAACCTGCTCATCTCATCCGCCAACATTTCGAATTTCTTCCTCGCCACCTCGCGATCTATGGAGGACCTCATGTCTCGACCGAAGGTCTTCGGGAAATGTGCGGGCGATATACGACCCGTGAGCAGGTTCGCGTCGGTGACGGTCAGAGGGCCTCCAAAGCCGTAGCACGCCGGTCCCGGATGGGACCCCGCAGAGTCGGGACCGACTCTCATCCGCTGTCCGTCGAACCACAACACCGACCCTCCTCCGGAAGCAACGGTCTGTATGGCGAGCATTTCGCCCTGTACCTCTATGCCCGCGATCTCCTTCTCGAGGACCACTTCGAAGTCGCCGTCGAAACGAGAGACATCGGTGGAGGTTCCGCCCATGTCGAACCCGATCGCCTCGCTTATTCCCACTTCATCACAGACGCGGGCCACTGCAGCCACGCCTCCTGCGGGCCCTGAGAGAAGCGCGTTCCTTCCCGTGAACCGGTCTGGAGCAGTGAGTCTCCCGGAACTCTGCATGAACTCGACCCTGATCTCGCCCGTGCTGGCCTTGAGAGTCTCGATAAACAGTGCGATCGGCGCGCTGAGATATGCATCCAGCAGGGTGCTCTGCCCCCGGCTCACCGCTTTGATGAGGTTCGTTGACATGTGGGAGAGGAAGACCTCACGGATACCTTCCCGCTTGAGGATCTCGCCGCAGAGGACCTCATGCTCGGGGTTCATCCAGGAATGGAGTGTCACCACTGCCGCGGTGTCGATACCCAGGGATCTCAGGCTCCTTCCGTCTTTCGCGAGTCTCTGGATGTCAAGCGGCTTTGTGATCTCGCCCCGGCTGTTGATCCTCTCTCCTATCTCCACCACTTTGGTAAAGAGAGGTCGGGGCTTCCTTATACAAAGGCTGAAGATATCGGGCCTGTTCTGGTAGCCTATTTCGAGGAGGTCTGCAAAACCTTCGGTGATGAAGAGCGCGACGCTGCCGCCCTTTCCTTCGAGAAATGCATTGGTCCCCGCCGTAGTCCCGAATCGGATCGCCTCAATCCTGCTGCCGGGCAGCGGCTCATGAGCGGAGAGACCGAGTATCCTCCTGATGCCCTCTACAGATGCATCGTGATACTCCGCGGATTCCGAGAGCAACTTAAGAGTGTGAAAGCAGCCGTCGGGGTCGAGGCCGATGACATCGGTGAAAGTCCCGCCCCGGTCGACGGCAAAGCGCCATTTTGATTCCTTTCTCATCGAAACGGCTTGAGAGCTTTGCAGGAACCAAGAGATCTCTCAGTCGCCTGAGGAAGTTCTATTTGCCCGCTTGCACGGCTTCACCCCGCATTCTCATGCCGATTCTCCTTGCAACATACAGGGACATGCCGATCACAAGAAGCGCCGCGAAGAGGGGCAAGAACAAAGCCACAACCGTGATCAGGACCGCTCCCGCCATCTCGCCGGTTGCCACGAGGTGGTTGCCGAGGCCCGCCGTCGTCGCAGTGGAGGCTCCTCTCAACATCACCGTGGCACCCTGCACCATGCCTGCAGTCCCGCCTCCGGCGATGAGAGCAAGGGACCATTTCAGAAAGGGGGACATGTCACCCACCATCGAGGCGGTCACGATTGTCCCGGCGATGACCGCAGCGGGAGTGGTGATCGAGTCCATGACGTTATCCAGCCAAGGTATGTAATAGGCGCCTATCTCGAGCACTGTGGCCGTTGCGAAGGCGACAAGCGCGGGCCATGAGCCTATCCACTCAAAACCCGGTGAAAGAGTCAGATGACCGCCCAGCGACGCGATGCTCATGCCGAGGAACGGTACGAAGACCCTGAAGCCGCACGCTGCACTCAGCCCAATCCCGACGGCCAAACCAAGAAGTGTTTCCATGGTCCCTCCTCACCCTCTGTTCTCGTGTTTATTCTATGGCCGCG
>JBLMXV010000110.1:0-14972 GCA_050257935.1 Chloroflexota bacterium | reverse complement strand
TGGTGCTGAAGACATCGAACTGGAGAAGACACTCGCCCCCGCCGAACCAGCGAAAGAAGGCGGGGGGCCGTCAATCGATGTCCTGAGGACTGAACTCGTCAGTCCGTTGAGAAGTCTGCTCGCCATGCCACCCGCCTATTACGACGCACGGAATGTGCTCCCCACCCTCCTTCCCCTGTCCCAGGACTCCCCTGCTTTCGGGATATCACGACCGGACAGTTCACTGCGGGTTCTCACGAGCCAGGACAGGAATCAGTCAGTCTGGTCTTTCCGCATGACATCACCTTCAGCTGTCGGGAAACTCCAGGCAGAAGCAGAGTTTGCTTTCTGGCCCTTTGATCCTTATGTGACTTCAGGGTTCGGAGAAAGTCGGTTCGACGCATATCGTCTGGAGATGCGAGGAAGCCAGAAGGAGTTCAGCTACGGCGCGAACTATGCGTCGGTCCGAAAGGCCTTCACGAGCCTTCTCTCGATGAAGAATAGGCTCGACGCTGACAGGGAGGGGCCCAAGGTGTGGGCAACCTGGAGTCCCGGAAGAGTGGGACTGTCCGTATTCGTGCGGAGTCTTCACGATAATCTGGACTTGGACCGGAACAAACCCCGATTCACAACGACCGAGGCAGGAGCGTCGCTGACCTACATGCTGTCAGCCTGGCCGTACCTTGGCTACACCGTCTCGTATTCTGAAGGGGAAAGGAAGAGTTCCCGGGAGCCGGTCGACTACAAGCCGTACAAGGGACCGGTGAGCACGGTCGAGAATTCTTTATCTTACTCAAGTGAACGCATAGACATCGCACTGTACACTTCGTACTCAAGACAGAGAGACACGCTTCAACCTGTCGAACGAAACGCAGATATGCTTTCGTACTATGCGTCGGCGACCTTCAGACCCACAAAGACATTGAGTGTCACGCCGGAGATAAGTTACGGCATCGACAGATACCCAGGCTCGGCATCGGAGACGCATCGCCGGTCCACTTCC
This sequence comes from Chloroflexota bacterium, assembly GCA_050257935.1. GTDB lineage: Bacteria > Nitrospirota > Thermodesulfovibrionia > Thermodesulfovibrionales > Dissulfurispiraceae > JBLMXV01. The sequence goes on along the minus strand of JBLMXV010000110.1, from coordinate 13,990 downwards.
GTTGCCCTGGATTACTGGCCATCGAAGAATCTCGGCTACAGGGCCTTTGGGTCGTACTACGCCGAAAAGAATCAAGCGTGGGGTATGGACACCAAGTGCGTCTATACTGAACTCGGCATTGTCAGGGCACTACACGTCACAGCCCGAGGAGGCGGGACATTGTCCCTCTCCGTTGGCCACCAGCGGTATCTCGACGCCGTGCCATCGACAACAAACAGTAATGAATTCACGCTGTGGCTCATGTTGAAAACACCGCTTCTGCCGTCGGCAAATCCGGTGTCTCAATCAGATTCGTAGGCGGGCTACGCGACTATCTCGGTGCCGATTCCCTCTTTCGTGAATATCTCCAGAAGGAGGCAGTGCGGCACCCTACCGTCGATTATGTGGGTCTTGCTGACGCCGCCGTCCAAGGCCCGTGTGCAGGCCTGGACCTTCGGGAGCATGCCGCCCGACACGATCCCCCCGTTGATGAGTTCGAGGATGTCCAACCGGCTGAGAGTGGAAAGCACGGAACCGTCCCCGCCCTTTATGCCCGGGACGTCGGTGAGGAGCATGAGTTTCTCCGCCTTGAGCGCAGTCGCCATCGCCGAGGCCACATAGTCGGCATTTATGTTGAGCGCCTCACCTGTCTTCCTCACACCTATGGGTGCAATCACGGGTATGAAGCCGTCCCTCTCGAGGGAGCGTATTATGTCGGGGTTTATCGCGTCGACCTCGCCGACGAGCCCCAAGTCAACTGCCTCTTGATCTTCCTGCGACGACTTTCTGAGGAGCTTCTTCTTCGCCCTGATGAGACCCCCGTCCTTGCCGCTCAGACCGACCGCCTTGCCGCCGTGGCTATTGATGAGCGAGACGATTTCCTTGTTGATGAGACCGCCGAGCACCATCTCCACGATGTCCATGGTCTCCCTGTCGGTCACACGCTGGCCATGGACAAACGTGGGCTCCTTGCCCATGCGCTTCATCGTCTCGCTTATCTTCGGCCCGCCGCCATGCACGATCACGGGTCTGACGCCGATGAAGTTCAAGAGCACGATGTCCTGAGCGAAAGACTCCTTCAACTCCTCCTGGACCTGAGCGGCGCCGCCGTACTTGATCACGAACGTCTTGCCGTAGAAGCTGCGTATGAACGGCAGCGCCTCGACAAGCACATTCGCTTTCTCCAGAAGCTTCTTCACGGCGCTGCGCCCTCTGAACAGGGGATGCACACGATCCTGCCGTTCCGCACCCTCGCCCTCGGTTCGGCGACCTTTTCCCCGCACACCTCGCACCTGATGCTCGGATATATTCGTGCCTCGGGAGGCAGCGCCGTCCTCAGTCTTGTCACTTTCATAAGATCTGCTTCTGAGGAGCTGAGTATTGCCTGAGTCTTCCTCGCCTTCCTGTCATGCACGGCCTTCAGCACCTCTTCGGACCGGTCTCCCCCCGCGTACCTCTGCCACATCGCTTTCTCGCCATCGGTCTCTTTGGGCCCCTCGTAATCGATGGCGATTCTCACGGACTCTCCCGAGGGCCTCCTGAGGAACGTGTAGGACTGTTTCCCGTAGTCCCTGAAAATGAGGTTGCCCTTGCCGAACGTGCATCCCGTCATTACCTGGATCGCGTCAACGGCGCAAGAATCGTTCTCTACAACGGCGACGAGCTCCTCGTCTTCCGACCTGCCGGCCATCCCCGCCTCCCTCATCGCAGCAAGAGCGACCCTGTACCCGAGGGCAAGGCCGGGGCAGCTGTGTCCGTGGAATGCTACCACCTCATCGAAGCTCTTCATCATCCCTCTTCCGCACAGTTCCCTCCGTCATTTCCCCTTTGCCGTCACGCTACAGAATATATCTGCTAAGGTCCTGGTCCCTGACTATATCGGAGAGCCTCTCCCTCACATAGACCCTGTCGATGGCGATCCTGCCGTTACGCAGCTCCGGGGCATTGAAGGAGATGTCCTCGAGGAGCCTCTCGAGCACGGTGTGGAGCCTCCTCGCACCGATATTTTCGGTCTTCTCATTCACTATGGCAGCAATTCCGGCGATCTCGTCCACGGCATCCTCGCGGAACTCCAGATCTATGTCCTCTGTGCCGAGCAGCGCACGGTATTGCTTGATCAGCGCATTGTGGGGCTCCGTGAGTATCTTCACGAAGTCCTCCTTCCCGAGGGACTCGAGCTCGACCCGTATGGGGAATCTGCCCTGCAGTTCCGGAATCAGGTCCGAGGGCTTGGCCATATGAAATGCACCGGCTGCAATAAAGAGGATGTGGTCAGTCCTCACGGGGCCGTGCTTTGTCGTAACCGTGGAGCCTTCCACTATGGGCAGCAGGTCCCTCTGGACCCCCTCCCTCGACACGTCCGGCCCATGGCCGTGGCTCCTGCTCGCGATTTTATCGATCTCGTCGACGAAGACGATGCCCGCCTGCTCCGTCCTCTCTATGGCCTCCTTGGTCACCCGTTCCATGTCAATGAGTTTACCCGCCTCTTCGTTTGTGAGCATCACGAGCGCCTCCGAGACTCTCACCTTCTTCCTCTTAGACTTCTCGGGCAGGAAGCTGCCAAGCATCTCCTTGAGATTGATCTCGAGTTCCTCGAGGCCAACGTTGGAGATCACGCCAAAAGGCATCATCTTCTCCTTCACATCGATGTCGATGTAACGGGAGTCGAGCTTACCCGCGCGGAGCTGCTCGCGGAGCCTCTCCCTCGTGTCCCTGTAATTTTTCTTCTCCTCGGTGTCGGGCTCGGCCCCCTTTGGCAGCCTGTGGGGGGGCAGCAGGATATCGAGCACCCTCTCTTCAGCCAGGGATTTGGCCTTTTCCTGCACTTGCGCCGCGTGCTCGGTCTTGACCATGTTCATCGCGATCTCGGTGAGATCGCGTATCATCGACTCCACGTCGCGGCCGACGTATCCCACTTCGGTGAACTTCGACGCCTCTATCTTCAGGAACGGCGCGTGTGCGAGCTTCGCCAGTCTCCTCGCTATCTCGGTCTTGCCCACGCCCGTGGGCCCGATCATGATGATGTTCTTCGGCAGGACCTCATCCCTCAGGTCCGGTGAGAGCCGCTGCCTCCTCCACCTGTTGCGCAGGGCGACAGCTACGGCTCTCTTCGCCTTGTCCTGTCCGATAATGTACCTGTTGAGTTCCTCGACGATCTTCTTCGGCGTGAAGTTATCCATTCAGCTCCTCTATCGACACGTACTTGTTCGTGTAGATGCAGATGTCCGACGCGATCTCCATAGCTTTCTCCGCCATCTCCCGGGCCGTCAGTCCGGTGTTCTCGTATAAGGCGCGGGCGGCGGCCAAGGCATAGGGACCGCCTGATCCGATGGCCGCATACCCTCCCTCGGGCTCTATGACGTCACCCGTTCCGGACAGTATCAGCGTGTAATTGAGATCCGCTACGATGAGGAGGGCCTCGAGTCTCCTCAGGATCTTGTCGGTCCGCCAGTCCTTGGCGAGTTCCACCGCTGCCCGCTTGAGATTTCCGCGGTATGACTCGAGCTTTGCCTCGAATTTCTCGAAGAGGGTGAAGGCATCGGCTGTGGCGCCGGCGAACCCTGCGAGCACCGTATTATTATACATCTTCCGTACCTTGACCGCATTGCGCTTCATGACGGTAGACCCCATCGTAACCTGTCCGTCACTCGCAATCACCACATTTCCGTTCCTCCTGATGCAGAGAATGGTCGTACCCTGGAACATCTCCTATTTTCCTCCTTCGGGCCTCTTGCCGCCTTCCGCGAGGGGATGGGCGCGATCATAGACCTCGATCAGGTGTTCGATATCGACGTGAGTGTACTTCTGTGTCGTAGACAGTGACGAGTGGCCGAGGAGTTCCTGGATGACCCTCAGGTCCGCCCCCCCCATGAGAAGGTGGGTCGCGAAAGTGTGGCGCAAGGTATGGGGTCCGAGCTGTCCCCCGATCCCGACCTTCATGCCGTAGTTGCTCACGATGCGCCTCACCTGCCTGTCCGTAAGCCTGCCCCCCATCCTGTTCAGAAAGAGCGCAGGTTCATCGTCATGCCCCCCCCGTTTCTTCCTGAAGAGCATCCGTTCTATGATATAGGATTTCAGCGCGGCGAGAGCCTTGTCGCCCATCGGCACAATGCGCTCCTTCATGCCTTTCCCCCTTACCTTCACCAGTCCTTCCCTCACGTTGACCTCGTCCACGTTCAGACCCACCGCCTCGCTCACCCTCAGGCCACTCGAGTACAGAAGTTCGAGGATGGCGCGGTCCCTGACCGGCGTCAGGCCCATGCCCCGGGGTGTTTCGACGAGATCGAAGGCCTCGTCTACGGTGAGAAAACGGGGGAGGTGCTTCGGCGTACGCGGGGAGGCGACCAGCTTGGCCCGGTTTACCTTGATGTAGCCCTCCCGGTGGAGGAACCTGAAGAAAGACCGCAGTGCCGCAAGCTGCCTTGCCACAGTCGTCTTCGCCCGCTTCGCCGTGATTCGGCTCGAGATGAACCCCCGAATGTCCACGAGATCCACCTCCTCGGGCCCGCACCTGCAGTACGCTGCGAATTCCCGCAGGTCTCTGCCGTACGCCCGTAGCGTGTGCGGTGACACTCCCCGCTCAGACTCGAGGTGCCTCAGGAACTTCTCGATGTGTTCCCCCATCGCGGGCTTCGCCGACATTTACGGCTCCTGCCGATCCCCGATCACAGCGCCGACATAACGGCGCCACGCGTCGAGCGCCCTTTCCGCCAGCATTTCCCTTCTCCGCCGCTTGTCCTTGATCCGCGGCGTTTCCCCGTCCTCAGGGAGAAGACCGAAGTTGATATTGCTCGGCTGAAAGGTCCGGGAATCGGAGGCGATGATATGATGGATGAGAGCGCCGTGGGCCGTCTCGCGCGGCGGAGAGGGCGTACCGACCCCGAGCACCCTCCGGGCCGCGCTGATTCCGGCGAGCAGCCCCATCGCCGTGGACTCTATGTAACCCTCCACGCCGGTAATCTGCCCTGCAAAGTAAAGCGTGTCCCTCACCCTGAGGGAGAGATCCTCCCTCAGGTGCTTCGGCGCATTCAGGAAGGTGTTGCGGTGAATGCTCCCGTACCTGAGAAATTCCGCGCCTTCCAGGCCGGGGATCATCCTGAAGACACGCGTCTGCTCGGGTCGGGTCAGCCTCGTCTGAAAGCCGACCATATTGTATGAGCTCATTTGCCTGTTCTCGGGCCTCAGCTGAACGACCGCGTGGGGAATCCCCCCTGTCCTTCGGTCCCTGAGCCCCACCGGCCGCAACGGACCGTACCTGAGCGTGTCCCGTCCCCGGCCCGCCATCACCTCGAGAGGCATGCACCCCTCGAACACTTTCATGTCCTCGAACTCCCGGGCAGCCACGGTGTCGGCTTCGACAAGGGCATCGTAGAAACGGCCGTATTCCTCCTGCGACATGGGACAGTTAAGATAGTCATCGCCTCCCTTGTCATAACGTGATGCCCGGTAAGCCTTCGAAAAATCGATGCTCTCGGCGCTCACGATCGGGGCGATGGCATCGTAGAAGAAGAGATGTTCGTCCCCGATGAGTGCCGCAATCTCCCGGGCGAGAGGAGGCGACGTGAGAGGCCCCGTCGCGACAATCGCCACCTCATCAGCAGGCAGTGTCGTCACCTCTTCCTTCACAAGTTCTATGTGAGGGTGAGACGCGACCATTCCGGTAATATACTCGGCAAAGAGCTGCCTGTCGACTCCAAGGGCGGAGCCTGCAGGGACCTCTGTCTCGAGCGCCGCACGGATTATGAGCGAGCCGGCGATGGCGAGCTCCTCCTTCAGGAGGCCGGCGCCGGTGGTCCTGTCCCTGGACCTGAGTGAATTGGAACAGACAAGTTCCGCGAGCAGGGCCGTCTTGTGCGCTTCCGTCATCCGCACTGGCCTCATTTCCAGGAGATCCACGTCAACCCCCTGACGTGCCGCCTGCCATGCCGCCTCACATCCCGCGAGCCCGCCGCCGATAACGGTCACACGCTTTCTCGTTGACATGATCGTAACGCTGTTGCTATAAATATAACCCATGATAGCTAAAACTGAAAAGATTTGGATGGACGGCAAATTCGTATCCTGGGACAAGGCGCAGGTGCACGTGATGACCCACGCACTCCATTACGGCCTCGGGGTTTTCGAGGGTATACGGTGCTACCAGACACCCAAAGGCCCTGCGGTCTTCAGACTCAGGGAACACGTGAGACGGCTCTTCTCTTCGGCTCACATCTTTCTTCTCGACATGCCCTTCAGTCAAGAAGAGATAGAGAAGGCGATCACAGAGACCGTCAGGGTGAACAGGATAAACGAGTGCTACATCCGGCCTCTCGCTTACATCGGCTACGGGGCGATGGGCCTCTACCCGAAGGGCAATCCCACGAATGTGGCGATCGCCGTCTGGCCTTGGGGCGCCTACCTCGGAGAGGAGGGCATTAAGAACGGGATACGGGTAAAGACCTCTTCCTTCGTAAGAAGTCACGTGAATTCCAACATGTGCCGCGGCAAGGTGACAGGCTACTACGTGAACTCCCAGATCGCGAAGAAGGAGGCCATATCCTGCGGCTATGACGAGGCTCTTCTCCTCGACACCGAGGGATATGTGTCGGAAGGCAGCGGCGAAAATATCTTCATCGTCAGGAATGGCGTGTTGAAGACCACTCCGCTCACCTCCATACTCGAGGGAATCACGAGGGACAGCGTGATCACTCTTGCCAGGGATTCAGGCCTCACGGTCGTTGAGGAGCGGTTCACGAGAGACGAGGTGTACATTGCCGACGAGGCCTTTTTCACCGGCACGGCAGCAGAGGTGACGCCGATCAGAGAACTCGATGGCCGGAAAATAGGAGCCGGAGGGGCGGGGGAAATCACGAAGCGCATCCAGACCCTTTTCTTCGGGGTCGTGAAGGGAAAGAACAGCCGCTACAAGCGGTGGCTCACCTTCGTCTGACCCGGACGCCATTTGGGCTGTACCAGTCGGGATTACTCATACGCCCGCAGCATCAAGGCAAGAAAAAAGAAAGGGGTGAGGAACTCGGTTCCTCACCCCTTTCTGGTCTGAAAAAAATTACTTCAGTTTGAGGACCGCAGCTTCGGCGGCGATATCCTCGTCAGTCAGCTTCTCGTGCAACTTAGCCTTGGGGCCCTCCCTCAGCGCCTTCTTCAAAGCGGCCGCGGAGTCAATCTTCTTGGCTGCGACGATCTTGTCGAGAGCCTTGTCGCCCTTGTGGCACTTGTCACACTTCGTCTCTGCAAAACCCAGGGCGCCGAGCCCCAGCACGAATGCGAATACTACTACGAGTGCGATGATCTTCTTCATTCCTGTTTCACCTCCTTTCCTGTGGGTGTTCTCGAGTACGCAATGTGAGATGAATACTCAGATGCGCGTTCCTACTTCTTGTGGCACTTCGCGCAATTTCCCTCATCCGCCATGGAGAAAGACTTCGTCCCGTTATGGCACTCTCCACAGTATTTCTTCGCATGGTCATCCTTCGTGATCTTCGCCGTTCCCTTCTTCATCTGAAAGATCTTCGTGTGGCAGTCGTTGCACTTCAGCCCCTTGTCCGCGTGCACCTTCCCGTCGAATATCACTTTGCCGTTTCCCTTGCCATCATATTCGACGGTCTTTCCCGGCGGAACCGCGACTGCGCTGCCTATGAATGCAACCGCGATGAGCATTGCCAGAACCGCGGTAAGAATCCTCATCTGCGTCACCTCCACGTTATTAGGGATCTCATCCGTGAGACCCGTGGTTCCAAGACCCTTGTCAGTCCCTCAAAGCAAGACCCGCGCCAACTGGAAACTTCTTGTAAAACCTATATCTTGCAGGCCTTTCGGTCCCATACGATTCCTATTTGGGGATATTCATCCCCCATTTAGGAAACTCCCCAGGTCCGCTCCCGTCCTGACGGAGGACGGGACATTCTACTGATTCGGCCACAAATAATTCAAGGGTGCGGGGCTCCCTGCTTCATCTCTGCTCCAAGCTCCCCGGGACATCCGCCCCACCCCTTCAGACGTCGGCACATTCCAAGCTATGCGAGCTTCTTCTTCAGCAGTTCGTTGACGACCTGAGGGTTCGCTTTCCCCCTGGTTGCCTTCATGACCTGCCCAACGAAGAAACCGAGAAGCTTCTCATCCCCCCCACGGTAACGCTCGACCTCTCTCGGACTCCTCGCGATCACCTCGTCGACAGACTTCTCTATCTCTCCCTCGTCCCGGATCTGGACGAGCCCCTTCTCCCGTACAACGGCTTCCGCGTCTCTGCCGGTCCGGTACATCTCATCAAAGACGGTCTTGGCGATCTTCCCGCTGATGGTTCCGCTGTCAACAAGTGCAAGCATGCCGGCGAGCTGAGCAGGCCTGAGGGGACATTCCTCGATCGTCCTGTTGTCCTCATTTAGCACCCTCATGAGGTCGCCCATGATCCAGTTCGAGACAGCCTTGGGCTGCCCGCCTGATCTCACGGCCTCTTCGAACCAGTCCGCGAGTGCCCGCTCAGAGGTCAGCATCTCCGCATCGTATTCCGGGAGCTTGTAAGACTCGATGAATCGGCCTCTTTTCTCGTCAGGCAGTTCAGGAAGCGATGCCCGTATGTCGCCCACCCACTCCGCGGTCACCTCGAGAGGGACCAGGTCGGGCTCGGGGAAATAGCGGTAATCGTGGGCCTCCTCTTTCGACCTCATCGACTGCGTGGTCCCCGATGCGACGTCCCAGAGTCTTGTCTCCTGCACAACTGCGCTCCCCTCGTCCAGAATCCGCACCTGACGACGGATCTCGTACTCCAGAGCCTTCTCGACAAAACGGAAAGAGTTCATGTTCTTCAACTCGGTCTTGACTCCAAGCTGCTTCCGGCCCACAGGCCTGACCGACACATTCGCGTCGCACCTGAGGGATCCCTGTTCCATGTTGCCGTCACAGACCCCCAAATACCGGAGGATCGTGCGGAGTTTCTTCATGTACGAAGCCGCCTCCCTGGGGCTCCTAAGGTCAGGTTCCGACACGATCTCCATGAGGGGAACACCTGCCCGGTTGAGGTCCACAAAGCTGTGATCACCGGCTCCTTCGTGAATGTTCTTTCCCGCGTCTTCCTCCATGTGGATCCTTGTGATGCCCACCCTCCTCACCGTGCCGTCCACTACGATCTCCACTTCTCCCCCCTCGCAGAGCGGAAGTTCGTACTGGCTGATCTGGTAGCCCTTCGGCAGGTCGGGATAGAAATAGTTCTTGCGGGCAAAGCGGCTGAAGCGGGACACGGAGCACTTCAAGGCCAGGCCTGTTCTGATGGTGAACTCGACAGCCTTCCGATTAGGCACCGGCAGGACGCCCGGCATACCGATACAGACCGGACAGGTCTGGGTGTTCGGCTCCGACCCGAAGAGTGTCGAGCATCCGCAGAACATCTTGGAATCGGTGAGCATCTGCGCATGCACCTCAAGGCCGATCACCGCCTGATACTTCGATTCATCCACTCCCCTTGCCCTTGCCTCGCTGCTCACAGCGGGGGTCTCCTCACATGCCACGTGGTGCTTTGCTCGTAGGCGTAAGCGACCCTTAGAACTGTCTCCTCATCGAAATGCCTGCCTATGACCTGAAGGCCCACAGGCAGGTTCAGGGACGTGAAACCGCAGGGCACCGATATCGCCGGCACGCCCGCAAGATTGACGGAGATGGTGAAAATATCGACAAGGTACATCTGCAGGGGGTCCGTGACCTTCTCGCCTATCGGGAACGCAGGCGTAGGAGACGTCGGCGTCACCAGCACATCGACATCGGCGAACGCCTCATCGAAGTCTCTCTTGAGCAGCGTCCTCGCCTGCTGCGCCTTCCTGTAATATGCGTCGTAGTAACCTGCCGACAGAGCGTATGTGCCAAGCATGATCCGCCTCTTCACTTCAGGCCCGAACCCCCCGGCCCTGGTCTTCAGGTACATGCTGATGAGGTCCTTTCCCTCGGTGCGAGACCCGTACTTCACCCCGTCATACCGCGCAAGGTTGGACGAGGCCTCCGAGGTGGCGATCAGGTAGTAAGTAGCGACCGCGTACGGCGTGTGCGGCAGGGAGACCTCGGTCGCAACCGCTCCGAGAGACTCAAGCGTCCCCACAGCGGCGAGCACCGCGTCCCTCACCTCGCCGTCCATGCCTTCTATGAAGTATTCCTTGGGAATGCCGATCCTGAGGCCCTTTACCCCGCGGCCGAGAGTGTCCGCGTAGTCCGGCACTTCGACAGGCGCCGAAGTGGAGTCATGTAGGTCATGACCTGCAATGGCGGAGAGCAGTATCGCCGCATCACGGACATCCTTGGTGATCGGCCCGATCTGGTCCAGGGATGACGCGTATGCAACCAGGCCGTATCTTGAGACGCGGCCGTATGTCGGCTTGAACCCCACTACGCCGCAGAGCGCCGCAGGCTGCCGTATCGATCCTCCCGTGTCTGACCCCAGGGCGGCGATGCACTCGTCTGCAGCGACCGCCGCGGCCGAGCCGCCGCTGCTCCCGCCAGGCACGCGGGTGACGTCCCAGGGGTTCTTCGTCACATGCATCCCCGAGTTCTCCGTCGAAGAACCCATCGCAAACTCGTCGAGGTTCGTCTTGCCCACCAGCACGTAACCAGCTTCATTGAGCCGTGCTGTTGCGGTGCTCTCATAGGGCGGGATGAAGTTGTTCAGTATCCTGGAACCGCAGGTCGTGCGGACATTCCTTGTGCACATGTTGTCTTTCACGGCGACGGGAATCCCGGTGAGAAGAGATGTCCTCTGCGAAATAATCCGCTCGTCGGCCCCGGCTGCCATACCGCGCGCGTGCTCCTCGGTGAGCGTGATGAAAGACCTCACCCTGTCTTCCACCTCACCGATCCTCCTGTAGCAGTCGGCGAGGACCTCCCCGGACGTGACCTCCCTGTTGTCGAGCAGGCTTCTCAACTCGGACACAGTCAATTGATTGAGCTTCAGGCGGAGCCTCCCGGGACAATAAGGTAAAGGGTCATTCTATCATTCTGGTATACTATTTTCAACCATTTTTCACCATGGATATGCCCGTCGCATTACTCAAAGTCGACGCCGAACATACATCCCTCAGACTCGACGTGTTCATCGCGGAGGGGCTGCAGTTGAGCCGTTCCCAAGCGCAGAGACTCATACGCAAAGGGTCCGTCGTCGTGAATCAGAAGAGGGAGGCACAGAACTACAGGGTGCGCCCCGATGATTGCATCGAGGTCGTCAGAGGCGAAGAACCCGCGCACGTTCTGGCCCCTGAACCTATTCCCCTCACCATCCTCCACCGGGACCACTGCCTGGTGGTGGTGGACAAGCCTCACGGCATGGTCGTGTATCCCGGCGCCGGTCACGAAAGCGGAACGTTACTCAACGGCATCCTCTTTCACTGCGGCGCACTCGCCGGGATCGGAGGGCCCCTGCGCAACGGTGTCGTGCACCGGCTGGACAAGGACACCTCGGGCGTCATGGTTGTGGCACTGGACGACGCGGCGTATTACGGTCTTGTCGAGCAGTTCAGGAAACGGGCAGTTACCAGGAGCTATCTCGCGATTGTCTACGGGCTCCTCAAGAACGACTCCGGGGAGATCCTGCTCGGTATCGGCCGCTCTCTTACCGACCGCAAGAAGATGTCGACCCGCACCCGCAGGAGCAAGACCGCTTTGACGACCTGGCGGGTGCTCAGGAGATTCGCTCAGGCCACGCTCGTCGAGGCAAAGCTAGGGACCGGCCGGACTCACCAGATACGGGTCCATTTCGCGGCTATCGGCCATCCCGTGCTCGGAGACCGGACGTACGGCAGAAAGATCTCCGTCGAGATGAAAGACCGCCACCTGACCTTCCCTCGTCAGATGCTCCATGCTGCAACCCTGGGATTCGTGCACCCGGTGACCGGGCGCGCGATGGAATTCACGAGCCCCCTGCCTGCCGACATGGAAGAGGCGATCGAAAGACTGGAGGGAAGAAACGAGAATCCAGAATTCAGAATCCAGTAGTCAAGAAGATATAAGAAATCCAGACCCGTTCCCGTGTTAGCATTCAGTACGCGCGCAGCGGTCAGTCCGGCTCGGCCGGTATCGCTTCCCCCCGAATTCTGTATTCTGAATTCTGTGTTCTTACTTCAGCCTTCACCTGTATTCGACCGCCTGCTTGACCGGAACTCTCGGTGGCGCGGCAGGAATCCTTCCAGGATACCCGACAGGCACTATCGCCACCGGCCTGAGTTCGGCAGGCAACTGCAGTATCTCGGCCACGTCTGCCTCCCTGAAAGCGCCCACCCACACGGTTCCAAGTCCGTTCTCGAATGCCACGAGCATCATGTTCATGACGCTGCACGCGACGTCCTGAAGAGCATACAGGGTTACTCCTCTCGTTCCGTAGTGGGTAGCAATCCGCGCGTCGGCACAGCCGACCACCACCAGCGGTGCCTCGGCGATGAAGTGCTGGCCAAGGGCTGCGGTAGCAAGACGTCTCTTAAGCGAACCCGTCGTAACGAAGTAGAACTTCCTGCTCTGAAGGTTGCCCGCGCTTGGCGCCCAGACGAGGGCATCAACGAGTTTCTTGACCACATCCTCGGGGATCTCTCCTTCCTGGAAATCCCGAACACTCCGCCTCTCCTTCGCAGCCCTCAATACTTCATCCATCGTGCCCTCCTGCCTTACACGCGGTGGGCTGAGCCCGTCGAATTGTCCGCCCGGATGAACGGCGCGACCGGTGGAATCAGGAAAGTCCGGAGACGTCCCATCTGCTCCGGTCACACGCCCAGAGAGGCGTCAACACGACACTGCGCCGGCACGATATGTTATCATACAAGCGCAGTAGCAATGCGCCCATAGCTCAGCTGGATAGAGCGTCGGACTACGAATCCGCAGGTCGGGGGTTCGAATCCTCCTGGGCGCGTTTTTTTTTCCACACGACGCCTTGCGGCATGAGACACGGGGACCGAGTCGAGGCGAAACCAGCAGGGCGTTTTCCTTGAATTTCCCTGTCTAAGGAACCGGCATGAAGACATACGATATTGCCCGCGATGCCCGTGAATCGGCAGAAGGTGAAGCAATCGTCGGATTTCAGCGTACAGGAAGCCATGCATGCTATCTCTTGTACGGCGTGTTGAAGCCTGGCGAACGGGGGCGGGTCGTAAAGCCCGGGAGGGGCCACGAGGAAATTCTGCTCGCCATAAAAGGAGATCTCGTGGTAACGGGTTTCTTTGCGGGAACCCTTACGGAAGGTTCAGCCATCCATCTCTCCGGGGAACAGGAATGCCTTCTCGAAAACACCGGCGACTCCGAGGCACTCTACGTCATCGCAGGAGGTCACTCGGAGGGAGGCCACCACTGAAACATGCCGCCCGCTGCGCCTCAGAAATCAAGATATTGGGATCACGGCCACCCCACCCTGATATAGCCCCGAATGTGCGACGGTTCCAACTCAACACGGGAAGAAGCATTTCCGACCCCAGGCGGCCAGGGAACCACCGGAAAAGGCCCTTTTCCTTTGCTTGACAGAGAGTTAGTATAACTGCTAGAGTATCGCACCATCATACAACCGGAGAGGGGTGAGCCATATATGCCCTCTGTAAAAGTGAGGGGCACCGCTTCGTTGGAGTCTGCGCTCAAGTCTTTCAAGAAGCAATGTGAACGGGAAGGGATACTTTCCGAGGTCAGGAAACGGGAGCATTTCGAGAAGCCAAGCGTCAAGAGGAAGAAGAAGATAATCGCCGCACGCAAGAAGGCAGCGAAACGGTCCCGATTCATGTCATCGAGGTAGGGATGCCGCGACTCGAACAATTCGATGCAGACCTCAAGGAGGCCTTGAAATCGAGGGATCACCTGAGGGTTTCGGTGATCAGGATGATCAAGGCCTCCCTCAAGAACAAGGAAATCGAAAAGCGAGCAAGCCTGTCGGACGAGGAGATAGTCTCCGTGCTCACCTCTCTCGCAAAGCAGCGCCGGGAATCGATTGAACAATTCCTTGCCGCGGGAAGGGCAGATCTCGCAGACAAAGAGACGAAAGAACTCGAAATCGTACGAACCTATCTCCCTG
>JBLMXV010000109.1:0-2679 GCA_050257935.1 Chloroflexota bacterium | reverse complement strand
CTCGAGCTTCCTGCTTCATTCTGCCCCCCTTTTGTGTTTCCTACAGAATATCAGATTGCTGTGCCTTCTGCAAGGAAGACGAACAGGATCGCCGGGCCCCCGGCGAGGCCAGCCGGTTAGGATTATTCAGACAGATAGCAGCATCGGCGACGTAATTCACAAGTCCAGCCATCCAATTCAGGGTGGAGGCGGCGAAAGGACATTCCGGGCGGCATCTCGGCCTTATCCCACAACGTGTTTAGGCGGGAATCCCGGAATAATAAGGCTAATGACTGCGGGGTGTCGGACCGGGGTGAGCCGGAGATGCAACGGCCGAAGGGGTATTCACTCGAAAAGGCTGATGATGCTGTCCGCCTTGTCTTCAATGCTCTTGATGCTCTGTGAGATGAGCGTATATTCTTTCTTAATCTTGTGCATCTCGTCGGCAATGTTCAAGGCCGTCAGAATGGCAGCCCTGAGAGGTGTGATGTTTGGGGCATGGGCATACACTTCCTTCAGTCGCTCGTCGACGAACCTGGCAAGGTCCTCGAGATACTCGGGCGGCTCGTCTCCCCTTAGCGCGTACTTCTGGCCGAGGATGTAAACCTCAGTGACTGCCATACTCCTACTTCACATCAACGCCTTCAAGTTCGGTGATCAGGTCCTCGATCTGTTTTCTAATTGACACCTTTTCTCCTGAAAGTCTCTCTATTTCCTGCTCCCTGAGTGCCAGTGTGCGCTCCAGTTCTCTCACCCGCGATTCGAGGCTGCCCTTTTCCTCTTTGAGCTGACGTATCCTTTCGAGAGCCTGTGCTATTTTGTCTTCTATCGTTTTCAGCGTTTCCACCGAAGCCCTCCCTTTAATATAGTCACACATAATACAAAATTTCAGCGTCAAAAAACAAAATGCGAATTGCCCAGAGAAACGGGGCAGAAAAGGCTTGTTTTCTCAAGCCTGGATCATTCATGCTTTTACAGCAGCAGGTTGGAGATGGCGGGACGCATAAAGAGTAGCACTCCGTCATGCCACCGCAAGTCTCTGTCACCGGTCAGAGATTGAGAATGAGTCTCCGGGCTGCCGAGGAATCTGTCCTGCCGGCGCTCCTCAGGTACTCCATGTAGGTCGCGATCACGCGCTTTACGTAGTTTCTCGTCTCATCATACGGGATGTCCTCGATGAAGTCGTCAGCGCCTCCGTAGTTCCCCTTAGAAAGCCATTCGCGCACGATTTCTTCCCCCGCGTTGTAGGCGGCGAGGGCGACCGGGACGGAGTTGAAGGACGAGAGCAGTTGCGAGAGATAATAGGCGCCGGCGAGGACATTGCTGCCGGGCTCGATAAGCCTTGCCGGGTTGCGAAGGTCTATGTCCAGATCCCTGCCGATGCGCTCGCCCGTCTTCGGCATCAGCTGCATGAGTCCCACAGCTCCCGCTGCTGACCGAGCATGGGGATCAAACTTGGACTCTTCCCTGATCACCGAAAGGACAAGAAGCGGATCTGCTTTGGCGCGGCGAGATGCCGATTCGACCTCTTTCCAGTACCCGTGCGGGTAGAAGAGCCGATGGTTCTCTTCGTCGTAGCGAGTCCTTGATATGACCGAGATTGCGGAATTGAACTTGCCGAGGCGCTGAAGCTCCAGACTCACAGAGCGGAGCTGTTCGGCTGTTTTGCCCTTGCGGGACAGGGAAAGGAGTTCAGAGGCTGCATCGTCTGTGAGACCTAAGGCGATGAGGATGGAGATCCTTGGTGGCAGAGTTTCCTCCCGGGACTCACTGGCTTTCGCCACAGCTGGCAGGCTGCCTCCGCGACTCAAGAGGGAGAGGAATCCATAGAAGTCCCGATGACTGACATCCCCTTCTTGAGCAGAACTGTGCGTGACCTCCTCATCGAGGCGCTGTCGGCATTTATTTACCCAGTACCGGTATCGGGTGTCACCGTGGCGCTTATATAGGTCCGAAAATGTCCTGAGGGCTGCCTTGTAGTTTCCCGACCGGTACTGCATCCAGCCTATGGCCCAGATCGCATCCTCCCTGGCGGCGGGATAGCGGGCCGAGACGTCTCTGAAGACCGACAGAGCTTTTTTCGTGTCACCTTCACGCCGTTTCACGTTCCCATAAGCTATGAAAACCGGGGCCAGGCGGCTATCCCGGTGCTGACGGAGGCTCGGGAGTTCGGCTTCGAAGGTCTCGATCTGCCTTGCCCTGAGAAGGGAGCGGGCGTACCAGTGGGGAGATCGCCCTTTCTTGTAGAGCTCGGCGGCCTCCCTGTAACGTTTCTGTCCGAAAAGTGAGCGTGCGAGCCCCTGCTCGATATCCGTCCTCGAATCGACGATGCCCTTATGGAGAGCAGCACGGAAGCATTGCTCGGCATCACTGAACAGGAACGCGGCGTTGAGGTTCTTTCCGCGTACCACAAGATCCTGCGTCGAGATACCTGCAGGGGTGAGTTCATGAGCGGCGACCTCAGACAGCGGTGATGCGGTCACATAAATCTCCCGGAAGAGCCTCCGTGCGGCATCATGATTGCCCTGCCTTTCGAGATGTCGTGCATACAGGAGTTTCATATCGAGTTCACCGGGGTAGTCATCCACGAACTCCTTGAGCATCACGCCAATCTCGCCGGTGTCGGTCTTTGTTCCGATCTCTATCTCCCGCCTCCGGAGTTTCTTGAGCAACGGGGTATCGGGTTTCAGGCTTCGGATG
>JBLMXV010000108.1:0-14766 GCA_050257935.1 Chloroflexota bacterium | reverse complement strand
TACGCCTGCCAGGTGTTTGAGATGGCTGCCCCCTTGTGAACACCCCATCGCACGGCAAAGGAGCAATACCATGGCAGATGACAGAGACAAACAGGCTCCTTGCTGAAGCCCGGCATCCGATGCCGGGTGGCATTGTGACCTGCATACGCAGCCCTCTGGTGAAACAAACTGCAAATCGACTCAGCCTGCATGGAAGTCCGTACCGCGGGACTGCGCGGTATGCGGCACGGCGCTGGAGTACTTCGACTATGCCCGACCGGTCGTCTGCAGCCATTGCGGGGAAGAGGATTACAGCCATACCACATGCCCGCGCGGGCATTACATCTGTGACACCTGCCACAACGGGAATTCAATAGGGGTCATAGAAAAGATCGCGCTGAACACTCAGTTGAAGGACCCACTCGGGATCGCCGAGGTAATGATGAGCTATCCCGGACTGCCCATGCTCGGGTGCCACCACGCATATATCGCCGGCGGAGCTTTAATGGCGGCGCTCAGGAACGTCCGCGTGCCGGGGATCACCGAGAAAGCAATCGGGGAGGTCTTCGGGCGTACCGAGAAGCAGGCCGTAGGCGGCTACTGCGGCCTCACCGGAGTCTGTGGAATCGCACCTGCACTCGGGGCGTGCTTTTCCATTATCACGGGATCGAAGTGCGGCAAGGATATTGAACAGAAGATAACTGTGGAGGCGGTGGCGCATATCCTCCATGTAATCGCGGACCTCAGCGGCCCGAGTTGCTGCAAAGCTTATGTGAGGGCTTCCCTCTGGCACGCGGTGAGCCTCCTGCGAGAACTCCTTGGCATTTCCCTCCCCGCAGCATACTCACCAATCTCCTGCAGGCTCAGCGAGCGGCACCCCCACGGGTGCAGGAGGACAAAGTGCCCCTACTTCGAGGCAATCGAGACCGGCCGGTAGCCGTTCCCCTCCTGATGATACTGAGACATAACTATGCAGTCCCGATTTTCTGTTGACCTTCATTGAGGCGCAAACCGTGAAAAGGAAGAAAATCGCCCTGACCATCGGCGACCCTGCAGGAGTCGGCCCCGAGATCACGCTGAAGGCACTGCTCGCCGAAGGAATACGCGAGACGTGCCGCCCTCTCGTAATCGGCGATTCCGTCGTGATCCGGGAAGCCATTCGGCAAATGGACATCCCGCTCGATGCTGGCGACCTCGACATGATCGGCACAGGTGAAGTGAAGGAGAGAGACTTCGCGAAAGGGAAGGCGACAAGAGAGGGAGGAATTGCATCGGTATCTTACATAAGGAAGGCCGTCGAGCTCGCGATGCACGGCGTGGTCGACGCGATCGTCACCGCCCCGATCACGAAGGCTTCACTGAAGATGGCCGGCCTCCCTTGGCCCGGCCACACCGAGATGCTCGCCGAGATGACAGGAACCAGGGAGTTCGCCATGATGTTGTGCGGTGGGCCGCTGAAAGTCGTCTTATCGACCATTCATGTCCCGCTTCGCGAGGTGCCAAGGCTGATCACCACGCAGCTGGTGCTCGGGACTATCGCACTCGCGGTGCGGGCCGGCGAAATGCTCGGGTTGGAGACACCGAGGATAGCCGTTGCCGGTCTCAATCCTCACGCAGGCGAGGCAGGCATGTTCGGGGCCGAAGAGACTGAGGCGATAGCGCCTGCGGTGCAGGAGGCACAGGCCCGGGGCATGGCGGTGTCAGGGCCTCTCCCTGCCGACACGCTGTTCCACAGGGCGTACAAGGGCGACTTTGACATAGTCGTGTGCATGTATCACGACCAGGGGCTAATCCCCCTCAAGATGATCGCCTTTGATACCGGTGTCAACGTGACAGTAGGCCTGCCGATCGTGCGCACGTCCCCTGACCACGGAACAGCCTACGACATAGCGTGGCAGGGGGTCGCCAACCCGTCGAGCATGACGGAAGCGATACGGCTCGCGACACAACTGAGGAGGTGCACGTGCTCTTCGAAGGATTCTCACTAAGGGGACTGCGGCTCGATAACCGTCTGGTACGTTCCGCTACTTACGAGAAGAGAGCGGACATCGACGGATTCGTGACAGATTCCCTCGTCAGGTTCTACACTGAGCTGGCGGAAGGTGGAGTCGGGCTGATCATCACCGGCAACGTCCTCGTCCACGTCTCGGGGAGATCGGTGCAGAAAATGCTATGCATACACAACGACTTTTACACTCCCAAATTGAGACGTCTCACCGATGCGATTCACGCCCGCGGCGGCAAGGTAGTGATCCAGCTCGTGCATGGAGGCAGGCAGTGCTTTCCCGCACTCCTCGGTGGTCTTGAGCCGATCGCGCCTTCCGCGGTCTACGACCCCTCCACGAAGGTAACGCCGAGAGAGATGACGAACGAAGAGATATGGGAGGTCATCGAGGCCTTCGGCGACGCGGCCAGGAGGGCCATGCATGCGGGGTTTGACGGCCTGCAGATCCACGGCGCACACGGCTACCTGGTGAGCGAGTTCCTCTCGCCACACACGAACCGGAGAGACGATTACTGGGGAGGAGATGAGGAGAGACGCTTCCACTTCGTGGAAGAGGTCTACAAAGTGGTGAGAGACGAGGTCGGCTACCAGCACCCTGTGATGATAAAGATGAATGCCGACGACTTTGTCGAAAATGGCATCTCAGTCGGCGAGAGCGCCCGGATGGCAAAACGGATCGAGGCGCTGGGCATGGACGCGATCGAGGTGAGCGGCGGCATATATGAATCGGGCAGCAAGACAGCGCAGCCCGACATTCTCAGGCCCGAGCAGGAAGCATACTTCAGGTCGGCGGCACGCGAATTCAAGGGTGCGGTGAACATCCCTATCATGCTCGTCGGCGGCATACGTTCGAGAACCGTGGCTGAGGACATCATCAGGAAGGGAGACGCTGATCTCGTCGCCATGTCGCGGCCCCTCATACGAGAACCCGACCTGCCGAACAAATTCAGGGAGGGGAAAGAGACGGCTGACTGCATCTCGTGCAACGGGTGCTTACGGTTTACGAAGCTCGATGTAGTCAAGTGCACCCAGCTGGAGCAATGACCACACCTGCGCATCATGAGATCACGGTCAGATTGCCTTACAGTCTGCATTAGGGAGCAGGGCTGAGCGCCTCGAATCCTTTCTGAATGCGATGAGATCCATTCAGGGTGACTTGTCCTCGAACTGACTGCGAGTGCGGTGCACCAGCACCCTCAGGGGGGTCTTGCGATCAATTTGGTCGAGAATCATGTAAGGTCAGCATCCGGCCTGATTTGACCTCTCAGCAACGACCGCTTTAATATATCAGCCATGCTTTCACCGGAAAAACAGCTCGAAATCGTCAAGAGAGGTACGGTGGAGATCCTTCCTGAAAAGGAACTCCTCGATAAACTCAGACGGTCTCACAAAGACGGAACGCCGCTCCTCATAAAGGCCGGTTTCGACCCCACTGCTCCCGATATCCACTTGGGACATACCGTGTTGCTCGAAAAAATGCGGCAGTTCCAGGAACTGGGACACACCGTGTTGTTTCTCATCGGCGATTTCACGGGCATGATAGGAGACCCTACAGGGAAATCGGAGACGCGAAAGCCCCTCACAAGGGAAGATGTCCTGAGAAATGCCGAGACTTACAAGGACCAGGTATTCAAGATACTCAGCCCGGAAAGAACCGTCATACGATTCAACAGCGAGTGGCTCGGCGCGATGGCAGCAACCGACCTTATCAGGCTCGCCGCAACCCAGACCGTCGCGAGGATGCTCGAGAGGGAGGATTTCAAGCAGAGGTTCGTGGGGCAAACCCCGATAGGGATACACGAGTTCTTGTACCCTCTGCTCCAGGGATACGACTCCGTCGCCCTGAAGGCCGACGTTGAACTCGGCGGAACCGACCAGAAGTTCAACCTCCTTATGGGCAGAGAACTGCAGCGTGAATATGGCCAGGAACAACAGGTGCTGCTCATCATGCCTCTCCTTGAAGGGCTTGACGGTGTGAAGAAGATGTCCAAGAGTCTCGGAAATTATGTAGGTATCTTCGATCCGCCTCAGGAGATGTTTGGCAAGCTCATGTCCATAAGCGACGATCTCATGCTCAAATATTACGAACTGCTCAGCCATATCTCCCTCGAAGAGCTGGCGTCTCTCAGAGAAGACCTGAAGACCGGGACCGTTCATCCCAAGAAGGCCAAGGAAAGCCTCGCCTCCGAGATCGTCGAGCGCTATTGGGGCAGGGAGGCGGCGCTGCGCGCTGCTGAAGAGTTTCAGCGGATCTTTAAGGAGAAGGGTCTTCCTGACGAGGTACCGACCATCTCCGTCCAGTGGGATGAGGATGAAATGTGGCTGCCAAAGATCATGAAGACCGCGGGAGTTGCACCGAGCACTACCGAAGCGGTGCGTCTCATAAAGCAGGGAGCAGTGCACATAGATGAGTTCCGGGAGGTGGACGCCGATAAGAAACTCCCGAGGGGCACGTACCTCCTCAAGGCCGGCAAGAGGAAATTTGTGAAAGTGGTCCCGAAATGACGCGCGCTGAGGCATCCGCGCAGTGAGCCCCGTACCGCGGGAAAGGCGCTACTGCGCGAGATCGGAGTCGAACATACGTGTCAGCCTCAGCTTCATGGGGACCGTCGAGGAAAGCATGTCACGCCGTCAAGACCTTGCAGGAAGCATCGTCGACGTCAACGAGGGAGGAGTCGGTCTACTCACCGGATTTCCTGTCGAGCAGGGGCAGATCCTGAGGTTCAAGGTTGTCCGTCCCGCCCACGGCATGGTGGTATGGAGCTCGAAAGTCCCGGGGCGTTGCAGGTCCGGGGTTAAGTTCATCCGTCCAGCCGACATCCCCGCGCCCCACTCTGCTCCCCCTCCTGATGAATCCTAAACGCTGCCTGCCACTCAGGTCCTGTACTCGGCGTTTATCTTCACATACTCTTCGGTAAGGTCGCAGGTCATGACCGCATCGGAGCCTGTCCCGATGCCGAGGTCAATCTCGATCGAAACTTCCCGGGCATGGAGACGCTCGTTCGCCGCTGTGTCATTGCCTTTGCCCAGACCCCCCTTCACAACTGCGAGGCCGTTCAAATATATATCGACCTTCGGCTCATCGAGGGCGATCCCGGAATAGCCGAGGGCGGCCATTATCCTGCCCCAGTTCGCGTCGTTCCCGTACATGGCGGTCTTCACGAGCAGCGAATCAGCTACCGCGCGCGCGGCTCTCCGCGCCTCCCTGTCGCTCTTCGCCCGCCGCACTATGACCTCGACGACCTTAGTCGCCCCTTCGCCGTCTCTCACAACAAGCCTGCTCAGGTCTCCCGCCACTCCGGTGAGTGCAGTGGCAAAAACGCGATGCTCGGGAGTTCCTGCTACGATCTCCCTGTTTCCTGCCATCCCGTTGGCCATTATCAAAACCGTGTCGTTCGTAGACATGTCGCCGTCAACGGTGATCCTGTTGAAAGTCCGGCCGACCGCCTCCCGCAGCGCAACCCTGAGCGGGGCACTCCCGATGAAGACATCGGTGATGATGGAGCAGAGCATGGTAGCCATCCTGGGAGCGATCATCCCCGCTCCCTTGCACACCCCCGAGATGATGCAGGTCTTTCCCCCTATTCTCACGGTTCTCGCTGCCATCTTGGGGAATGTATCCGTCGTCATGATCGCCGCTGCTACGTCGGCGATGGTCCCCTTCCCAAGACTGGCGCACAGACCGGGCATTGCGCTCCGTATCCTCTGCATCGGCAGAGGCGTCCCTATGACACCTGTGGAACAGACGTAGACAGATCGGGGCGATATGCCGAGCAATGAAGCGGTAAGATCCCCCATCTCGACGGCGTCCTCCATACCCTGCGCCCCGGTGCATGCATTCGCATTGCCGCTGTTCATGACGATTGCCAGCCCCTTCCCCTTCCTGATCTGCCTCATATCCATTCTTACGGGAGCCGCCTTCACCCTGTTTGTCGTGAAGACGCCTGCCATTGCGGCTTCTTTCTCCGATACGATCAGTGCCATGTCCCTTCTGCCCGGCTTCTTTATCGCCGCCTCTGCAGTCGCAAAGAGAAAACCTTTCGGTATCTTGATCTCTCCGGATTTATCCATACCATAGGATACGTGCACTTTTTACTCTTTTGCAATCATTGTTTCAGGGTTTGATCCTACCTAATCCACACATCAAGCTTATGTCCGTCCCACCTGTCCATGTGCTACCATGTATCGTGTCTGCCGAGCCCAACATGAGGGATTATGCGAGCGAATACGGCAGCTTCTCTCTGCCGGTTCCAGAACATTTCTCCTTTCCCCTCGACGTCTTCGACCGATGGGGAGAGGGTCTCGCCCTTTTTTGGACGGACGGAACTGTCGAGAAGAGGCTGACGTTCCGCGACCTCACCGCGCTCTCCTCGCGCGGTGCCGCCGCCCTCGTTAGGATGGGGATAGCCGCGGGCGACAAGGCCCTCGTGATGCTGCCCAACATCCCCGAGTGGTGGGAAATCATGCTCGCCCTAATGAGAATCAATGCCATTCCCGTCCCCTCTACCCCCCTCCTGAGCGCAAAGGACATCACATACCGGATCTCGGTCGCAGATCTTAAGGCGATCATCGCGACGGCCGACGAGGCGCCGAAGGTCGAGACAGCAGTGGCTGGCTCATTCATCCGGCAGGAGAGCGTCGCACCGGTCCTCATTGCCCTCGATGAACATCCCCACTGGCGAAACTACAAAACTGAGCGCGATCTGTCCCAGCCTTTTGAGGGCACGAGAGCGCGGTCAGATGGAGCAAGCATCCTCTATTTCACATCCGGAACCACGGGCCCCCCGAAGATGGTCCTCCACACGCAGGCATCCTATCCGCTCGCTCACCTGACAACGGGCAAATACTGGCTCGATCTGAGGCCCGGCGACCTTCACTGGAACCTCTCCGACACAGGGTGGGCAAAGGCAGCCTGGTCGAGCCTCTTCGGTCCCTGGCACATGGGGGCCACGGTGTTCTCATTTTACCGTCCCGGAAAGTTTGACCCTTCGCTGGCAATCGAAATACTCCAACGGTTTCCGGTGACCACCTTCTGCGGCCCTCCCACGGCGTATCGGATGATGGTGAAGGAAGCAGAGGCCCGTCATTATAGGTTCCGATCGCTCCGCCATTGCGTAGCCGCTGGAGAACCACTCAACAGGGAGATTATCACAATCTGGAAGGATGAAACAGGTCTCCTCGCGTACGACGGGTACGGGCAGACCGAAACCACGATCGTTCTGGGGAATTTCCGCTGCCTTCCCGTCAGACCCGGATCCATGGGGGTGCCCATACCGGGATTCTCAGTCGACGTGATCGACGAAAAAGGGAATTCCTGTGTCCACGGCGTGGAAGGAGACATAGCGGTGAAGGTGAAACCGGTCAGACCGGTGGGGCTCTTCAAGGAGTACCTGTGGAACCGCGCAGCCACCGAACAGGCGTACAGGGGTGCGTGGTATGTGACGGGCGACCGTGCGCGAAAAGATGAGGACGGCTATTTCTGGTTCATCGGCCGTGCCGACGATATCCTTCTCACCTCAGGTTACAGGATAGGCCCTTTCGAGATCGAGAGCATACTGATCGAGCACCCCGCAGTGAAGGAGTCTGCCGTTGTGGCGAGTCCCGACAAGGTGAGAGGAGAGGTAGCAAAGGCCTTCGTGGTTCTGACAAAGGGATTCAATCCGGGCGAGGAACTCGCCCGGGAGCTTCAGGATTTCGTGAAGAAACAAACGGCGCCGTACAAATACCCTAGGAAGATAGAATTCGTGGATGAACTCCCCAAGACAATCAGCGGAAAGATTAAGAGAAAGGAGCTGCGGACGCGAGAATTCGGAATGTAGGGTGAATATGACAGTCGCACGCCTGTCGGGGGTGTAGGAGGCGGATTGTCTGACCTACCATACATGCCCTTGAAAACCGACTTAATTAATACTTCACGAACAGTACATTACGCGATCACCTGTTTATGGAACACCGCTTGCACATCATTTCAAAGGGGTGACTGTTTGTCACATGAGGATCATCCGGGAGGATCATATGGTCGATTACACCTTCGAGCAGGTGGGATGTACAGGCGTCCTGACCTTTTACGGTGATCTCACAAGCCGCCGCGAGTCACAGATACGGTCGGCTCTCATGGCGACTCTCGGAAGTGTCGAGCACTTGGTCTTTGACTTCCAAAAGGTGACACGGTTGGACGAGGCCTGCCTGAGCTTTCTCCATGTTGCCAGAGACATTTCGCGCGCCATGAACAAGAAGTTGACCTTCATCGGTCTCGGCAGGGCACAGAGATGTGAGACGTAAGGGATAGGTCATAGGCGTTTGGAGAAGGCCCGGCAGGGGAAGTATAATTCCCTATGCCTGTCTTTCAGTTGTCGCGCAAGCTTGTCTTCCCTCCACCCTACCTCGCTGATGACGACGGCCTCCTCGCGATAGGAGGCGACCTGCAGGAGCGGAGGCTCCTGCTGGCGTATTCGCTCGGGATATTCCCTTGGTATGCCGACGGCTATCCCATCATGTGGTGGTCGCCTGACCCCCGACTCGTGCTGTTCCCCGGAGAACTTCACGTATCCAGAAGCCTGAGACAGACGATCAGCAAGGGTGTGTACCACGTGACTCTGGACCGCGCCTTTGAAAAGGTAGTGGAGAACTGCGCGCGCGTGACAAGGAAGGGAGAAAGGGGGACGTGGATCACGAAAGATATGAAAGATGCGTACGTGCATCTTCATCGCTCGGGATATGCGCACAGTGTTGAAAGCTGGTGTGAAGGGCACCTTTCGGGAGGGCTTTACGGCGTCGCCCTCGGGGGAGTTTTTTTCGGCGAGTCGATGTTCACGAAGATGAGAGACGCCTCGAAAGTTGCCTTCGTGCGGCTCGTCGCACAACTGCAGGCGTGGGGCTTCACCCTCATTGACTGCCAGATACCCACCAGGCACCTCGTCAGCCTCGGGGCACGTGAGATCTCCCGCGCGGAATTCATGAGACGGCTCTCGCGAGCCCTCCACGTCTGTACGACACAGGGGCGATGGTCCTTCGATTCGCCTGACAATGCGCCGGATCACTGAATTGCGATGATAGATCTGATTTAATTGTGAAATAGACCTGCCACTGCATAGGCAGAAGGATCGATTCAAACCAAGACTAGGTGGAAGGAGAAACAATGAAGATATCTCTAATCATCCTCACGGGGGTTTCTTTGCTCCTGTCCTTTTCAGTGATCAGCGTGCATGCCGCTGTCGATGTCGGCCTCTCGGTAGGTGACGAGGGTTTGAACAGCTTCTATCTCGCAGTCGGAGACTATTACCGGGTGCCGCAGAGCGAGGTCGTTGTAGTCAGGGACCACCACGTTCCCTATTACGACGCACCCGTGGTGTTCTTTCTCGCCCAGAGGGCCCACGTGGCTCCTGCGACAATCGTCGATCTCAGGCTGAGAGGGCTGTCCTGGATGGACATCACCTTGCACTATGGCCTGAGCCCCGAGATCTACTACGTCCCTGTGACGTATGTCCCCGGTCCTCCGTACGGGAAAGCATACGGCTATTACAAGAAGTTGCCCAGAAAGAAATGGAAGGAAATAAGGCTCCATGACGACGACGTGGTGAACCTGGTAAACCTGGGATTCATCTCGAACCACTACCGCTACAAGCCCGAAGAGGTGATCAGTCTCCGGTCAAAGGGAAAAGAGTTCGTGGCGGTTCATGATGAGGTCAGGAAAATCGAAAAGAGAAGGGACTCGAAGCACGAAGAGGACAGAAGCCGCGGGGAGGCGAGAGAACACAAGGGCGGTACGGGCCACTTGGCAAAGGAGTTCCACGGAGATAAGGGCGAGAAGGAATACAAGGAGCACAAGCAGGTGAAAGAGAACAAAGGGTCCAAGGAAGGGGGGGAGAAGAACAAGGGAAACGGAAAGAAGAAAGACTAAACTCCCTTGAATTGGCCTCCGTCCTTCCTGTAACCAAGATCTCGGAGCACGGGTGTCAGCAGGTTGCGTTACAGGCGCGAAACGTAATTGAAACAGTGACTGAGAAAATGTGAGGCGGACAGATGGGAAATCGAAGCGGTTGTCATGAGCCAACCATATGTGCTAGACTATGACTTAGAGCTTGTTGGAGCGTGTTGTTGCATCTCGACCGTAGCTTTAGACTAGCGGTTTTTTTGTGCCCAGTACCTCCTAAGTTCGAAACACTGAGAAAAGGAGGTACGCACCATGGCAACAGGAACCGTCAAGTGGTTCAATGAGGCTAAGGGTTACGGCTTCATCACCCAGGACAATGGTGGTGACGTCTTCGCCCACTACAGCGCCATTCAGGGCAACGGCTTTAAGTCGCTGAGCGAAGGTGACAAGGTCAGCTTCGATGTCGTGAAGGGCGACAAGGGCTCCAAGGCAGCCAACATCATCAAGCTGTAACACAAACACAGTACGGCCGGGCCTTTCACGGGGCCCGGCCTTGCCTTTCTTTCCCCTTCGGCTCGCTGTACGGGCAGAATTCGATTCTCTTGCTCGTCCGATTGCCGTTCCATCCTCCCCCTTGGACCTGCACACGACGTGTCATTGCTTGCCCGCCGTCACTTCTTTATAGCAGGGTAAGTCGCGGATGTTGTCCAGTGTGGCATCCGCTTTGATACGGCTCCAGTCGTCGTATCCCATCTCCATGGCCTTCCTCAACCACGAGCATGATTCCTCGGGCTTCTTCATGAGCGAGTGAAGGCAGGCCATATTATACGCGGGCAATGCACTCGAAGGGTCGACTTTCATCGCCATCGTGAAGTCATCGAGGGCCTTGTCGTAGTCCTTCCTCATAGAGTAAGCGATGCCCCGGTTGTTGTACAGCGACGCGAGATTGCGGCTGTCGAACCCCCCCGTGGCGATCGCCTGAGTGAAATGATCGATGGCCTCGTCGCACTCACCCCGCTCGACGCACTCCTTTCCCTTCACCGCATGCCCCAACGCACTCATTCCGTAACAGACGGAGGCGAAAAACAGAAGGATAACTATCACCAGGGATACTGCTTTCACCAGTTCCTCGCGGGAATGACCGCTGTAACCCATCTGCCCCTCCTTCAGCCCTTTGGATACTTCACCAAGGGCCGACCTGGGTCTCTTTACACATCGACCAGGCTCCGCTCCTTCTCCCTGATAATCCCTCTCGCCTATTTCGGGCAAGGGCCGAGACGCATTCCCTTCATGGTCATCGTAGCGGTCGTGTCCTTGCCACCCTCTTTCACTGTTGTCTCTATCACGCCATCGAAAGTGCTGCCGGCATAGGTGACCCTGCCCCTGGCGGTAGAGTCCTTGCAGAAAAGCGACCATGTGACAGTATCGCCGTCGATCTTCGAATCCTGCACGGTACAGTCAGTCTTCTCTTCTCCCTTAGGCACGTAATCTTTCTGGCTCAAGCAGGTGGTGAAGGTCTGGGGTTTCATCGAGCCTGCCGGTAACCCGGCCATCTCGAAGGTCGTGGTGACCTCCCACTGGCCCTCCTGCATATTCACGCCCTTTGCGGAAGGCTTGGCAGAGGGAGCGGAGGGTTCCTGCTTCTCGCTGCACGCAACCACTACCAATGCACACACAAGGACGACGAGTACCGTCAAGGGGCCTCCACAACGTC
The DNA here is from genome assembly GCA_050257935.1 of Chloroflexota bacterium. Classification (GTDB taxonomy): domain Bacteria; phylum Nitrospirota; class Thermodesulfovibrionia; order Thermodesulfovibrionales; family Dissulfurispiraceae; genus JBLMXV01. The sequence continues at coordinate 3,195 of JBLMXV010000108.1, read as the reverse complement.
GTTCCATCATGATCTCCTTTCATGGCCGGCCGCATCCCGGCTGTTTTGATTGGTGCGCTTCAATTATAGTAGTTTTGGGCGAGGGTCTTGCAACATCCTAGATGTGACAGTGCAGGCGGTCGTGTTGTGAGCTGCCTCATCGATCAGGAGGGGACCACTTCCTTCATGCAAGAGATTCCTGTCTCCGGAGAAACCTGTATATCCATAGCTTGACTGAGTCATTGACCAGGAACCACACCAGGGCGTATGCCCACACGAGTAACGCGTGCTTCCACCCTATCGGAGCGATAAACCAGCCGTACACCGCGAAGAGCGTCGCTGCCGCCTTTGTGGCAACGGCAGCCCAGAGGAGGAGGGGGGAAGGAAATGGCCTCTTCCAGAACCGTAATTCCGTCCTCGTCACAAATATGGTGAGATGACCCGCGATGGCCAACTTGAGGAAGATGAAGCTCTGTACCACGTCGGCGGAAAGGTGAATATATCTTTCGGCGATATAGAAAAGTCCGAAGGACGCGATGACACCCAGAGTCCCGAGAACCGTGGATACAACCATGATCTCTTTCATGTCCCACCTGACGGGTCGATCGTCCACCTTGGTCCTGTCATAGGCGATCGCCAGAATGGGCAGATCGTTGAGGAAGGCGAGGATGATAATCATTATTGCCGTGACAGGATAAAAATTGAAGATAACTATGGAGGCCGACATGAACATGATTACCCGGATTGTCTCCGTGATCCTGTAAGTGCTGTAACTCCTCATCCTCTCGAAGGTCACCCTCGCGCCCTTTATCGCGTCAATGATCACGGAAAGTCCCGGGGCAAGGAGAACGACGTCGGCCGCGGCTCTCGCCGCATCCGTCGCCCCTGACACGGCTATGCCGGCGTCCGCCTTCTTCAGCGCAGGTGCATCATTCACCCCGTCGCCCGTCATCGCCACGATGTGCCCCGCCTTTTGGAGCCTGTCAACAATGAGATACTTGTCTTCAGGGAAGACTTGAGCGAAACCGACGGCGTTCTCGATCATCTCGATGATCTCGGACTCATGCCGCTTCACATGACCGGGCGATATCGGGATGTTCTCGAACGCCCTTTCGAGTTCAGTCAGCACTTTCTGCGCGAAACGCTGTGCCTCTCTCTCGGTCACCTCGGGGGACAATTTCCTGTAAAGTGCGGTCGCGATAACCCTGCCCAGTACGGCAAGCTCCCTGGTGCTCGCCCCCTTCAGTTCGTCGGCTTCCAGAATGCCGTCCCCGATCCCGAGGATGTTACCGATGTGACGCGCTATTGCCATGTTGTCCCCGGTGATCATTTTGACCGTGAGCCCAAGGTTCGCCGCCTCTTCTATCGTCTTTCTTGAGTCCTCCCTTGGCGGGTCGAAAAGAGGGATGAGCCCCAGAAGTTCGAAATGCGTATCGTCGTACTCTTTCGACGCAACGGCCAGAGTGCGAAAACCCTTTGCGGCTAACCCTTCCACCTTTTCCATGATTTCATCCCGATCATCCGCATCTCCGCAGAGATCCAGAATTACCTGAGGAGCACCCTTGGAAACAGTAAAGGTCTTGCCGGCCTTTTGCACCGTCGCCTCAGTTCGCTTGCGCACGGGATCAAAGGGAATGTATCCCGTCCGTCGGTATGAATTCAGTGAATCTCCGATCCCGCTTTTCCTCAGATATTCGAAAATGGGCTCTTCTATAGGATCACGATTCTCCTCAACGGAGGACAAGGCAGCAGCCATCATCAGTTCTTCCACGGAATGAGATCCGAAGGCGATGGGTCCGGAAACGGTCATCGTGTTTTGCGTCAGGGTACCTGTCTTGTCAGAACAGAGAACGTCCACTCCCGCCAGTTCCTCTATGGCGACGAGGTGACTCACGATTGCCCGTTTCTTCGCCAGATTCATGGCTCCTACAGCCATTGTCACAGACAGTACCGCAGGAAGTGCGACAGGTATTGCAGCCACGGTGAGAACAAGCGTAAACCTCAGTATTTCTATCATGTTCTCCTGTCTGAACAGTGCTGCCATCAAAATCACCGCGGCGAGAAAGACAGTGACAAGGATGAGGTAATTGCCAATGCCCACGACAGCCTTCTGAAAATGGCTTTTCTTTACTCTCCCAGCCCTTGCAACGAGCTCAACGGTCCTGCCAAAGAAGGTCTTCAATCCAGTGTTGATTACTACTCCCATCATCTCGCCCTGCTTCACCACTGAATTCGAGTAGGCGACATCGCCCCGCTTCAGGTTGACGGGCAGAGACTCTCCTGTGAGTGCCGACTGGTCTGCCTGGATATAGTCACCCTTGATAAGCTTCACATCTGCGGGAACGATATCGCCTATTTTGACTTTTATGATATCCCCGTAAACGAGTTCCTTCGCGTCCACGACCTGAAATGCGCCGTCCCTCAATGCGAGCGCCTTCTTGGCCAACTTCTCCCTCAGGACTTTCAACGCGCTCAATGCCTTCGATTCCTGCCAGAAATCTATGAAAGCGTTGGTGAAGAGCAGAATCGTGATGATCACAAAATCCTCCCACCTGCGGACCACGGCGGACAGCACCGCTGCGACCTCTATCATCCACGGGATGGGCCCCCAAAACCTCCTGACCATCCGATGCATCAGGGATTCCTCTCTTGCCGGGATTTCGTTGAATCCGTATTCTTTGGCGCGCGCTCCGGCGTCGTCTCCGGAGAGTCCTCTCTCATCGTCAGTGCCGCACTCCTTTAAAGTCTGTTCAATCGATAGCTTCTTATACTCTTCCGTGGTCTTTGTCATGGCAATCTCCGGGCAAGGGTGTTCGAAGTCTCCGGATGCGGACGTCGCTCTCTTTGCAATTATATCTCCAATTTTCAGATCGGCAAGGGGTCTACCCTTGATCCTTTCTGGAGGCTTGCATCCAATCGTCCCTGGATTTCTATCGACAGTGTGGTGTGACAGACAGTGCCGGGAAGCAAGAAATTCATCGAGCGAGTAGTGGAGGGGATAAGAAAGGGAGGAGAGATTGGAGAGGAGACCACATCGAGACGACATTACACTGAAGCACTCGACCTGCAGGAGTTTTATGAGGTAACATGCAAACATTATGGGAAAAGGGATTTGACACGAAAGGACAGCAGGGCGGACGAAGCCATGACATGTTCGTCTACCTAGCAAAGAAGCACACAACTGCCTTGAATAGAGAGGTAGGACGAAAGGCTGGA
>JBLMXV010000107.1:0-7672 GCA_050257935.1 Chloroflexota bacterium | reverse complement strand
CTCACTCCCGAGATCCTCTCTCAGAATCTTTCTGTCGTGGTAACAGGGATGGACTGCCAGAAGAGAGAGCGTATAGCGTGACCCTCGCAGTCTCGAACTTCAGCCTGCGGTCGTTCTTTGTCTTTCCCGATCTTCGGGAATCCTTCCTCCTCTTTCTTGTCAGTCATTCCCGCAGTCCTTGGGCGGGAATCCAGGGTGGTCAGATCACGAAGAGAACAAAGGGACTGGATTCCTGCCTCCGCAGGAATGACAACGAAAGAAGCCGAAGGCCCGCGGCAAGAGCGGGGACAGGCTGTGGCAGTGATCAGTGTCAGCATGAGTAAGGAAAAGACAGCGTGTAGCTCATAGCGGGTAGCGTGTAGACGCAGGCTTCAGCCTTGGTCCGACTGTTTCAAAACCTCATGTTCAGAAAGTCGGCCGGTCTGAGGATGAGGGTGCCGAGGACCCTCTTTCGATAGAGGCTCCGGAAGTCCTTTTCGTTTCCGGTCACGAACACGTCCATCTTGTGGTAGACAGCCGTCGAGAGGATAATCCGGTCGTTCGGTGGCAACTGACCTGTCTCCGGGTGCTGAAGGTCGGCGGAGATATCCCCCAGCACCTCGGACCTGCGGATCAACTCCTTCAGGAACTCTTCAGCATCGGGCTTCTTCCTCCTGATGTTGAAGAGGGCCTCTTCGCAGACCAGATCTGAAAGGAACACCCTGAGCGCGCCGAGATCCTGAATCTCGTAGATCAGGTGGGAGCGTGACGTGTCCCTGCCGGTGTACGCTATTGAAAACAGCACATTGCTGTCGAGAAAGACCTTTATTTGGCCTTCCATTTGGCAAGGATGTCCTTTCTTTCTCCCGGCTTGAGTCGATCAGATCGAGACACCTCCCTGACGAATTCCTCGGAGAACTCCCGCACCGTGACGGTGACGGCCGGCCTGATCATGATGCCGTCCTCCCTAGCCTCGAACACCACGACCGATTTCGACTTGATGCCGAACCGTTCTCTCAGTCTCTTGGGAATCGTGACCTGCCCTCTTTCGCCGACTATTACAGATTCCATTCCGCCTCACCCGCCTTTCTCTTCCATTATACACTCTATATGAAAGTATGTAAATATGATTTAAAGGCGAAACGCAGTGTTTTGGCGCACCGGAAGGAACAGCGTGTAGTCGCAGGCTTGAGTCTGCGCCCCCTGTCCGTCATTCCCGCGGACGGACGGTGTCAGTGATAAGAACAGTGTCAGCGGGTAAGCAAGAGCTACCCCCTCTTACCTTAAGAGGGGGGTAAGGGGGAGTTATGAAGTTCATCCGGAACAGAGGGTAACCCCTCCCGTCCTCCCCTTAGGATAAGGGAAGGTTGTATGTCAGTGAATCAGTGTCAGTGCCAGCAAAGAATAGAGCCAGCGTATAGCGCATAGCGTGTAGGGGCGCTGGAAGACAGATTGTGGCGTGCAGCGTCTAGCGTGTTCTACCTGAGTCCGTCTTCGTCATTCCCACGGACCTCAGGCAGGAATCCATCTTGTCTGTCGCTTCAGTGTGATAAAATATCCATGTCCATAGCGCATGAGGTAAGCCATGACCAAACTGTTGGAAAGGGCATTCAAAGAAGCATCCAAACTCCCAGAAGTCGAGCAGAACGCCCTAGCCAAGTGGGTGTTGGAGGAGTTGGAGGCTGAAGGAAGGTGGGAAGAGGCTTTTGCAGCCTCCGAAGACGTTTTGGACAGGCTTGCGAACGAGGCCCTCGCTGAACATAAGCAGGGCAAAACCAAGCCCTTGAAACTCAGGAATCTGTGACCTCTCGGACCACTGAAGCTTTCTGGAAGTCCTACAGGGAACTCCCTGAACAGACAAAGAAGGAGGCCAGGAAAGCTTACAGGAACTTCAAAAAGAACCCTTACCATCCTAGTCTCCATTTCAAGCGAATACATTCGACTCGGCCGATATTCTCACTGCGTATCACGAAAGACTACCGCGCCGTGGGAATAGAGCACGACAACCACATAATATGGTTCTGGATCGGTTCTCATGGAGACTACGACAATCTCCTGAAGCAATTGAGAACGGTGTAACGAGTTCCTGCTTTCCTCCTTTCCACAGTATCGCGGCGTCGCCAAAGCGCATACCTCTTTATATGCGCGTGAGACACTCGGAGACGGTTCCAAGCCAGAAACCCCTTGCATCTTGCGCCGCAAGATCCGGAAAGAGTATGAGAGCATTTTCGGCCTTTACCCTTCGAAAAGCCTTCTTGAGTCTTTCAGCCTGATCAGCCGGATGCACACGGGCGGCGCTGCTGTCGATATTCCCGTCGCGGCGGACCGCTCAGCCTGGATACCTATATATTCGGGGGAGAACCGTCTCTTGTCAAGGTCAGCACCCGCGTTCGCGGCAAGGCAGAAAGAAAGTGTCAGTGTCAGTGAGAAAGACAGCGAGCAGCGTATAGCGTGTAGGGTAACTGAAAAGACAGCATTTAGAGGGGAAACGCATCGTACTCAGGATTCAGCCTGCCGTCCTCCTTTCGTCATTCCCGCGGACTTCAGGCGGGAATCCGGAGTGGTCAGACCACGAAAAAAGGGACTGGATTCCTGCCTCCGCAGGAATGACAACGAAAGAAGTCGAATGCCCACTGCACAAAGCGACGCAAGCAGTGTCAGTGAAGGATAAAGCCAGCGTGTAGGGCAGCTGAAAAGACGGCGCATGACGCCGCAGGCTTCTGCCTGCGGTAGTACCCATCATTTCCGCCCGTCGGGAATCTCTTTTGTGTGTCGGACATTCTCAGTCTCAGGTATACTACAGTGACACGATGATCGCGGAGGTTGAATGAATGCTCGTGCGATACCTTGAGGCAGGGATGAGACACGCCCACTACGAAATCCTACGAGACGACCAGAGCTTCTACGGTGAGATAGCCGAGTGTCCCGGGGTCTATGCCAGCGCACCAACACTCGAGGGATGTCGTGAAGAGCTCGCAGAGGTCCTCGAGGAGTGGGTATTGTTCCGAATTCACAAGAACCTGCCCCTGCCCAAGATCGACGGGATAGAACTCAAGATAGAGAAAGAAGCGACCGCCTGATGCCGCGGTTCGGGCCGATATCACGGAGAGACCTGGTAAGGTGTTTGCTGAAACTCGGATTTGACGGTCCATACTCTGGAGGCAAGCATTCCTTTATGGTTAAGGGCGACTTGACCATAACGATTCCAAATCCTCACAAAGGCGATGTGGGTCGTGAACTGCTCGCCCGGATTCTCCGTCAAGCTGGCATAGCGCGAGAAGAATGGGAGCACCTTGACTGAGACTCCCGGTCGGCGAGGAAGTCGACTCCACATCTCCAGTAACGGCCTGCTCAAAATAGACCGCTCGTTCAAAATGAGTAGCCGAAAGTAGCCTAGCACCTGCCCCGTGCCTCTTCGCAGCTTTGTTAACTGACTGAAATCATGAATACTGAAAATGTTTTTTGCGCTGGTATATTTCTTGTTACTAAGAAATGACCCGCGGCCTGCGAAAGGAGCAATTGTGAAGATCGTGCTCATCGTCGATGACGAGGAAGGGTTCCTTCGCAGCCTGGCGGAGGGCCTCAACGCATCATGCTCCGACAAATTCAGGGTGCTGACCGCCCACAACGGCGAGGAAGCGCTTCGCGTCCTGGAACTGACGGACATCAGCCTTGTGGTGACGGACCTCCTGATGCCCTGCCTCGATGGCTACGGACTCTTGGGCCAGATTAAGCTCCAGTGGCCGTGGATCCCCATAATCGTCATGTCGGCACACCTGGATCACGAGGCGGAATCGAGGCTCAAGGCGATGGGGGTTTCGCACTTCCTCGAGAAACCCCTCGACTTCGACCATGTGGCGACGAGCATAAGAGACAAGGTATCGTCGGTCTCCGGGCAGAACGAGGAGGTCTTCGTCCCGTGAATTCTCTGATCCGGCGTGAGACACGTTTGTGACAAAATCTCCCGGTAGGGGAGGAGGCATGTTCGGTCCGCCTTCCGGCCACATATAACCGCCTTATACTGGGCAGCATCCACAGGCCTCTTCGCGCCCACACAGTTGACGCATCGTGGTGTATAATATGGTATGCCGGCGCGTAAACTGCTCTCCATCGTGGTTGCCGCCGTGCTCGGACTGGGTGTATTGGCAGCCAGCGGAGTGACGCTGACGTCGGCCCCCGGGCACAGTACGCCTCGTGAGTGCTGCGTTGCGGAGAACGGGTCCTGCACCTGCTGCGATGCTCACCGCGCCCTTTTGAGTACCCTCTCCGTCTGTTCCTGCGATGACGACGCCACGACGACCTCGTTGCTTCAGCCTGGCTTGGCTGAAACATTGGATAGCGTTACACTGGTGTATCCCGCTGTCGCCGCAGTTCGCGGGACGGAAATTCGTCCGTCCAGGGGCTACGAACAGCCGTTTGAAAAGCCGCCTCCTGTCTGACAAGCCGCCGCTCTCGCTTTAGGAAAACCAGCAGCCATCCCAAGAGGAGGATATGATGAAGAAGACTGCCTTTATTGCGTGTGTTCTCGCCGTCTCTTTTCTTATCGCCGGATTCGCCTTTGCCCAGGACGACATAGCCCAGCACAAGACCTGCAAGTACTGCGGCATGGACCGCGAGAAGTTCGCCCACAGCAGGATGCTCATAGAGTACGACGACGGGACGAAGGTGGGCACCTGCAGCATCCATTGTTCCGCCGTGGATCTCGCCGTGAACATCGACAAGACGCCTGTCACCATATGGGTCGGCGATTTCATGACCAAGCAGCTCGTCGACGCCGAGAAGGCATTCTGGGTCATCGGAGGCAGCAAGCCCGGCGTCATGACGAAGAAGGCGAAGTGGGCCTTCGCCTCGAAGGAGGAGGCCGACAAGTTCATGAAGGAAAACGGCGGGAGCGCCGCGACATTCGACCAGGCGATCAAGGCTTCGTACGAGGACATGTACGAAGACTCCAAGATGATCCGCGACAAGAGAAAGAAGATGAAGGAAATGAAGGAAGGCGGGCACCACCATCACTAAACCGACATAACCATGCCGCGTGGCGGAGAACGCCGCTTCGCCACGTGGCATGACCTGAGGGAGGTTGAATGAAGAGAGCACTCGTCCTAATCATCGTTATACTCCTCGTTTCTTCTCTCGCCTTCGCAGGGGAAAGGAAGCCCGTCAAGCCTGCGGAGAAGGACAAATGCCCCGTCTGCGGCATGTTCGTGGCAAAGTACCCTGACTTCGTGGCCGAGATAATCTTCAAGAACGGCTCCTATGCGGTCTTCGACGGCGTCAAGGACATGATGAAGTATTACTTCGACATGGCGAAGTACGACCCTTCGAAGAAGGCGGATGACATCGACTCCATCTACGTAACCGACTACTACAGCCTGACCCCCGTGGACGGCCACGCCGCATTCTACGTCCTCGGGAGCGACGTCTACGGCCCGATGGGCAAGGAGCTCGTCCCCTTCGGAAAGGAAAAGGACGCACAGGAATTCAAGAAGGACCACAAGGGAAAGGCGATCCTCAAATTCAAGGAGATAACAGCAGAGACGCTCAAGGAGCTGGAATGACCTAGTCGCTGGGTCTTCCTTTCGCGCGGCAATATCCGGGATGGCGTGAGCACGGCATTATTGCCCGAGCGGGCATAAGTCAATGAGAAAATCGACGATCTTTCTGACATACATCGCGGTGAACATCGCGCTGCTCGTCGCGATGTTCGCGCACGCGGGACATAAGAGGGAAGCGGCTGCGCCCTTACTTAGGAACATGGCTGAGACCGTGGGGAAATACGGACTCACGGACATCTGTCTCTTTACCGACGCCAGGTACACGAGACATCCATCGATGGCGGATCTGCACACGCCCTTCCAGGATTACCCGATGTCCTTCGAGCACTTCCCCTCGGGGTCCCTGGTGCTCCCTCCACGACATCTGAAGAAGAGTGTCAGTGAGTGAGCAAGTGTCAGCAAGAAATAAAAAAAGTCTCAGTGGCACGCCCAGGCCCATCGAAGACCTGGAGGTTTTCAGGAGAGCACACTTGCTGACCTTGAGGATATACGCCCGGTGACAACGCTGACGTTTTTTGCTGTTTTCTTGCTGACACTATTCACTGACACTATCTTATGACCTGGTTTGACAAGCAGAGGAACATCATTGATTTCACCCTCTCGTCCCTCTTGAGGAGAAAGGGGAAGAACGCGTCCCTTGCGGTCGTATACACTCTTGTCGTCTTCCTCCTTGCTTCTGTCATGTTCTTTACCTACGCTATCAAGCGGGAAGCCTCGGTCATTCTCCGCAATGCTCCGGAGGTGATCGTGCAGAAGCTCATGGCGGGAAGGCACGATCTCATCCCGGAGAGCTACATAGAGAAGATCGCCGACATCAGGGGAGTGAGTTCGGTGAGGGGGAGGCTCTGGGGTTATTACTATGACCCCATTTTCGGCGCCAATTACACCATCATGGTGCCAGAGGATTTCCCCTATGGCCCAGGCTTTGTCTCCGTGGGAAGCGGGCTCACGAGGAGCAGCCTCGCCGCCGAGGGCAACATCATACCCTTCAAGTCCTTCGACGGCAAGCTGATGAGCTTCAGGATCAAGGAAATCATACCGTCCGAATCGGAACTGGTGTCGTCGGACCTTGTCTTGATGTCCGAAGCTGACTTCAGGAAGATCTTCGGCTTCCCTGACAAGTACTACACCGATATCGTCCTCAACGTGAGGAACATGAAAGAGATCAACACCGTGGCGAGCAAGATCGTGAAGCTGCTCCCCGACACGCGGCCTATCATCCGGGACGAGATCCTCCGCACGTACGACACGGTCTTCAACTGGCGCGGCGGAATACTCCTCGTCACGCTCTTCGGCGCGGTGATGGCGTTCATCATCTTCGCCTGGGACAAGGCGTCGGGGCTCAGCGCCGAGGAAAAGCGGGAGATCGGCATCCTGAAGGCGATCGGGTGGGAGACGTCGGACATCATACTCATGAAGTCATGGGAGGGCATCGCCGTGTCGCTGTCGTCCTTTCTCACCGGCATCGTGCTCGCCTACGTCCACGTCTTCTTCACCTCCTCGACGATATTCGCCCCTGTGCTGAAGGGATGGGCGGTGCTCTATCCGAACTTCAGGCTCGTGCCGTACATCGACCCGTTCCAGATCTCGACGCTCTTCTTCCTCACGGTGATACCTTACACCGTCGCGACGATCATCCCCTCCTGGAGAGCCGCAACGGTGGACCCCGACGCGGTGATGAGAACGTAGCTTTATGATTAACTTGGCGGACATAACTAAGGTCTTCAACCAGGGCAACCCCAATGAGTTCACTGCGGTGCGCGGCGTGAGCCTCGACCTCGAGGCGAAGAAGGTCACGGTGCTCAAGGGGCCCAGCGGCTCGGGAAAGACCTCCCTGCTGAGCATCATCGGGTGCATGGCACGGCCGACCTCCGGAAGAATCATGCTCTCCGGCGCGATCCTTCCCGCGTCTCTCAAGAGTCAACAGGCTGGAAACGGGGGAGGCGCCGACGGCAAGGCGGGGATGGTCGAGGTATCGAGCCTACCTGAGCGTTTTCTCACAGAGATACGGCGAAATACCTTCGGCTTCATCTTTCAGCAGTTCAACCTGATCAAGGGCATCACAGCCGTCGAAAACGTGATGATCCCCGCCTACCCCGCAGGAGAGGCCCTCTCGACGCTCAGGAAGAGAGCAGCCG
>JBLMXV010000106.1:0-7899 GCA_050257935.1 Chloroflexota bacterium | reverse complement strand
AGTGGCCCTGAGACTCTCTATGCCTTCCTTGAGGTTGGTGACATCAGTGATGGCCACATAGACCCTCGACCAGCTCTCTTCAAAGCCCGGAGGAATGGCTACCCGAATGAGTATGTCTTTCCTTTCCCCGCTGAGCGTCAGGTTGGTGGCCTCGCTGCAGAAGAGGGTCTTGCCCTTCCACAGGGCGATGAGTTCCTCCTTGAAGACCTCATAGGATTCCTTGCTGAAGACGACGCTCAGTCCTTCGCGGAACTGTTCAACCCCCCTTGCCTCGAAGATATGGAGCGTAGCCTTGTTGACCCTCACGATCTTGACCATACGGGCGAGGGAAAGGACCTCCTCAGGGTGCTTCCTGAAGTGCCTTCCGAGATCTTCAACTCCGCTCCTTCTGAGACTGTCAAGACGCCGCTTGATCTCGGAGAAGTCCTCTTCCCAGAGAGAGACCGGTGCCTGTTCAAACACGTCTGAAAGATGGTTGTCTTCGAGGAGGGTCTCGCCGTGCCTCGCCCGTGAGTCCGTTCCGTTGCCCGAGGGCGGGGCGTCAGATGCCCGTCCCGGCAAAAGAGAACCGTCAGTGTATCTCTTTGGAGCCCTGCTCATGGTTGTCGTGTCCTGCTGCGTTTCATCCCACCCTCACAGGAGGTGAGGCCTTATCTGGCGGTCAATATCTAAGCAAATGATAGTCCATAACGTGGGAGTTGTCTAGGGGGACATTTGAGGGGGCACTCTTTTAGTTGCGAATAGGTGCGCCCGGAAGGCTGCGGATTCTCGCACGCGTACTCGGTTTGTTGTGGAAAGGGTCGTTGTGCGATAAGATTCAGCCAGAGACCCGCAGCAGGGAGACTGCCCGGGCTGAGGGCTCATAACCAACCGGAGAATCTGCAAGCGCTTTGACAAATCGGTTTGGCTATGGCCCTCACGCGGGTGTAAGCAGGGAGCCCCTTGAGTCATACGTCTTTTGAACTGACGCCCGTGAAGCCCTTCAGGCTCGATCTTACAGTCTGGGCCTTGCGCAGAAGGCCGGACAATATCATTGACCGCTGGGATAACGGAATCTATCGCAGGGCCCTGATGATTCAGGGAAAACCCGCGGAAGTGGCAGTCACGCACCGGCAGGCGCACACGCTCACCCCATGGGCAAACATCGAGAGAACGCGTGTCACGTATCCGGGAAAGGCCGATCTTGAGTTAGAGAAGCGGGATCACGCATGAACGAATCGTAGTTGTTCTGTCTCACACGGAGATGATAGATGCAGAGTCCGGTTCCTGGGCGATCGGTTGTGGACGTGGGAGACACGACGATAGAGATGGGAGCGCTGCCGCCTCCTGGCTTTCTCTGGAAGGGTAGCTTGACACCCGACAAGAACCGCGGCACACTCCTCGGATATCGAAGGAGGACTCTGCCCTACCGTGGGCCTAAGGGGAGTCGAAGGAAACCACATGAAGATGGGCATAAGGGAACTTCTCGATCGCGAGGCACGGCATCTCTACCCGAACTCGTTCACCCTGGTCATGGCTACGGGCAGCGGGGGGCGGAGTATCTGGACTTATGCCATTCATTTCATCATATATTGAATGCTCGATGTGGCGGAAGGATAGGCGTAGAGCACTTCCCTTATCTGCTTTGCCGTAAGACCATGCTGCATCGCAAGGGCAACGACATTGATCAGGTCATCGGCATGGCTGTCAAGTATATGGGCTCCAAGAATCTTCCCTGTAGCCTTTTCGATAATGATTTTGGATGCCGCAAACTTCTCCTGCACTCTCTCATTGTGCAGCCAGCCTGAGGTCTCTTTCAACTTAACATCAAACTCCTCGTCTGGCATCGATGCTTCTGCCTCCTGCAGCCCTACCGATGCCAACTTGGGCAGGGAAAAGAGAATGCGCGGGACATAGCGGTAGTCGGGTCGCTGCCGCTTCATCCCGTGGACAAGGTTGTCGGCAACAACCTCACCCTCTCTCATCGCAACGGGGGTAACCGGAATCCCCCCGGCCACAGCATCACCTGCGGCATACACACGTTCGTTCGATATGCTCTGCATAGTGACATTCACCTTAATTCCCTCCGGCGCCTCATCAATTCCTGCCTTATCCAGATCGAGATCGCTAATGTCAGGCACTCTCCCTGCTCCGTGTACCACCAGATCTGCCGAGTATTCTTTCGTCTCCGTTCCCTTGTGTGCAATGACCGTAAATCCCTTCTTGTTCTTTATGATTCTTTCGAGAGTCTCGTTCAGCGTCACGGTGATACCTGCTTTTGCCGAGGCTTCCACCAGTCTTTTTGCGAGATCAGGATCAAATCCTTTGAGTACGTGACTGCTCCTGTTCAAAATGACCGCGACACTTCCGCAGCGGGCAGCGATATGGGCCAGCTCAAAGGAAATATAGCCGCCTCCAACAAAGAGGATTCGTCGGGGAAGGCTTTCGAGGTACAGGAATTGGTCGCTCGTGGTCAAGTGTTCCTCTCCCTCAATGTCCAACTTCCTCGGCCGGGCTCCAGTAGCTATATGCACATATCTACCCTCCAGCCTTAAGTCACCTATCCGCACTGCAGACCGGTCAACAAAGGAGGCTTGACCCTTGTAAATATGAATGCCCAGTTGCCGAAGATCCCTTTCATCGTTCTCGGAATAGGTGCCTGTCAACCGCTCTTTGAATCTCATCAGACTGGACCATGACATGACTTTTGAACCTGTGGTCAGCCCTGCGGCCGCCATTCTGCGGTTGAAATCAGCAAGCTCGGCACCGGTTACGAGCACTTTCTTGGGAACACAGCCCCACAGGGCACAGGTTCCTCCCACCTTTTTCTTCTCAATGATCGCGACCTTCCAACCGGCCTGAGCTGCTGCAACAGCAACAATTTTTCCTGCGTCACCGGTTCCGATAACAACAAGATCATAACGTTTGACGCCACCAGTATTACCCACTGACTTCTCCTTCAATCTTTTGTTTAGACTGTAGACATGCTGCAATCCCCTGTGACGCTTGAAAAGAATCACGGTCAAGACAAGTTTATCAGATACAGCAAATGAGCGAGGCGCCGCATCAATGGAGGGGGTCACCTTTGTGACCCCTCGGAATGCCTTCTCTCACCATCATGTCTTGACCCGTTGTGGATCGCGGGAACCGCAAGTGTCTGGGCGCTGATCATTCTCGTGAAAAGCCTTTCTCTTGTGAGGGCAGGCACTCTCGGAGTATTGTCGGATGAAAGTCTCCCCCAAGCCAGATTGGCTTAAGATGCTAGATTTCTTCAGAAACTGAGAGATGATGCAGGAGGGCGGATCCTCTCAGATACCGCTGCGAATGGAGATTGTCTAAAGTGGGGGGGAGGGCTCAAGACGTCGGGTTCCACTATTGGAGAGCCTTTGCGACGTTCACAGACAAGATGAGAGTATTGTAATCTGAAAGAGGTGTTCGTTGCCTCCGAATACGAAAAGAAGGGAAGCACCTTTCGATGCATCCCTTTAATTTAGCCACTATCTACCCAACTAATCCCCGAATCTTCTCTTCAGTGTATCCGTGGCGTGAATATCTCTGCGTATCCTCACTACCGCCGGACCTCTGCCGAGATGAAGCAGCGTGCGCGGCCCACAAGGCGACGCCGGAATGGCTAATCACGGAGGATGCGTGTTCGTTGTCTTTATGGCTAATACCTTGCCGCGGGCGCCTCGTTGCCAATAAAGACCCCGTTACGAAAAGTGTTTAGACAAAGCGGATGCGTGAACACGGACGGTCCGTCCACGCTCGAATAGGTGATGTCATCCACGAGCGCCCCTCCAGGGGGATTCAACCCTGCCAGATCCCTCACCCTCTTCGCGATTTCGTGGTCAGTACACGAAGTGTCCCCACTGACTCACAATCCACCGATGATCTTTCCGTCCTTATAGAGAGGAACCCCGCCGCCAAAGAAGATGAGTCCGCCCGCAATCTGGTTCTTGCCGCCGCCTTGCCCGGAGATTGTTTTGGAGATATGTCCTCTTGCTGAACTGGCCCGGCGCATGTTGGCAGGTAGACGTCGCATTCGCATCTTGATCCAGCACAGCTGTCAATGTTGCTTCACAATTTCCGAAATGCTGCCCGCGAAGAGTTGCAGTGAATCATTCGGCTATCTCACCGCCAACAGTGACGTCCCTCCTACAGTCCTTCCCCCAAAGACGGTCAGCAGACCAATACCAAGCCGCACACGCTTGCCGTTTTGTCGCCCGATGACATGGAGTCACGAGTCGTGGCTCCCATGGTCCACCCGGCCGCCTCATAGAGCTTCGCCACATTGATCCCGAATCCGGACATGGAAGGTCTTGCATACCCGAGATTCCTGCATGCTCCCTTCGCGGCGAGAGCCAGACACTCAGGATGGTCATGACAAAAGATCTTCTTACACGAACCTCCCGCGTACGCTTGTGCGCGGGCAAATCCCATTTTGACGGCAGACCTTTCGATGCCTGATACTACTTCATGCAGCAACTGAAAAATCTGCCGGCCTTCACTGGAATAGAGAATTTCAGAAGGAACATCGATTCTCAGGAAGATCGTCTGACTGAACTCTTCAAGCCTCTTTCTGAACACCGAAGGTCCCGAGACATGAGGAGGGCAGCTTCTTGACAGGCCGTAATTCTCACATCGCGGCTCCCGGCATCTGTCGGCGAGTTCGTCATCAACGACGATAGTCTTCGTTGAAATGATCGCAAGCTCTGTCGCTCCCGATTCTTGCGCTTCTTGAATCAGCAGTCTCAGCTTCGCGTCTTGCATGTTCACGGAATCCTGTTCCGTCACGTTCTCCCTGGCGTCTAGCATTATTCTTCAGCTCCCGACTGCATTTTGTCACATCTTATCGGAAAAGAAGGCCGGTCAAGCAGGACGATGTGTCTTGGCGACAACGGGGTCGGGGTCCACTCTGTTGTCGTAGCGCATCATGTACAAACGAGTCTGTTTCGAACGGAAATCCATACTCTTACCCAATGTCTTCGGATCGGCGTTCCAGGTGCAGTGGAACATTTCGCCGACCTGCATGTCGATGTCACTCATACCTTGGCTTGCGGCTTTCGCAGCAAGACGGCACGACTCCTCCGTATTGCCAACTGGCACAAGACTTCAAATCCCACACTCTCGGCAATAGAAACGGCCTTCTCGAAATCAGGCTTTCTCACGTGTCCCCGGGGTTCTGCCAATAACAACTGCGCGGACCGTTTCATTGCAGTGTACACTTCGGAGAACAACTTTTTCTTATCAGGCACCTCATGAACCAAGGCAAAGACTATGGCAAAATCGATGTTGCCGGCGAGGTCGGCAACCTTAAGAGATCTCTGATCACATATCCGGGCGTCAATTCTCTCAAGCAAGCCGGCCTTCCTGGCTCTCCGTACGAGACCCCCGATCATCTTGTCCTGCAAATCAACACAGACGACTTTTCCCGCCTCGCCCACTATTCTGGCGAGGGGCAGCGAAAAAAATCCCATGCCACAGCCGATATCCAGGACAACCATCCCCTCCCTCACGTACGGCCTCACAATCTTATCAGGATCTTGCAGGAGACGCCTCAAGGGACTCGCCAACAGATAACCCAACCACCAAGGACATATTCTGTGGGTCAATTCACGATCTCCCGGATATTTGGACGGATCTCACTTCGATCCTGGCTGCCGGAGCGTCCCTGCCGCAGATGTCGACTTGCCGATGCCTCTCCACGCCGCGTCCCAGCATAATGGATTCTACCATACAGTCAGTCATGCGGACCCCAGCACGCGTAGCGCAAGGGGGTGCCATCATGACGGTTGGAAGAGCAATCGGAAGTTCCCAGAGCACCTGCAGGCGATCTGGAAAGTGCTGGACCTTCACGTCTCGGCGGGGTTGCATACTGTTGCTTCCCGAAAACATTATCGCGTGATATACTGGTTGCAAGAGGCAGAGAAGGAGCGATACATGCAAGCGCGAGGCCCGCTCATGATTGAACATCGACTGATCGAGCGGATGATCTTACTGATCAGGGATGCCCTTGTGAACATCGAGGCAACCCAAAAGGTCGATCCATTGTTCATCGATACGGCGGTAGACTTCATCCGCACCTATGCGGACCGGACCCATCACGGCAAAGAAGAGGACATACTCTTCAGGGAGTTGGCCAAGCGCTTACTGTCTGCTGAAGACGAGCGGATCATGAGCGACTTGATCCAGGAACACATTGTAGCACGGCGGACGACCAAAGCCCTAGTGGAGGCGAACATGCGTTACCGGAACGGCGATGGCTCGGCCTTGGCGGACGTCGCTGCGAATCTTCAAAGGCTTGTCGAGTTCTACCCCGTGCACATCGAGAAAGAGGATAAAGTCTTCTTCCCCGCGTCAAGGGCCTACTTTACAGATGAAGAAGATCAAGAAATGCTGGCAGAGTTTTGGGAGTTCGACCGGAAGATGATTCACGAAAAATACAGGTCGGTGGTCGAAGCACTGAGCAAACGGTGAAAATCCTTCGATGATGACCGTGCCGACGATTGCTCCCTTCTTCGATATATAGGTCCCTCAGGCGGTAAGGCATGAGTGTATCCAAGAGAGATCCGCATCCCGGGTATCCCCCTGTCGAGGGAAGATATACACGAGGAAATGACCGCTCGCCGGTGGCCGTGGCGATCATTCTCAATGCTCCATCGTATAAGATACCGTCCGAACTGGAAGATCTGGTGAAGGCCGGGATAGAGGGCGGAGCGGCGCTTTCTGGAATGGTGCAGACCGAGAACCTTGGCATCGAGAAGATCGTCTGCAATGTCGTGGCAAATCCGAATATCCGCTACCTGATTGTGGGCGGTCCCGAATCTGAAGGGCATCTGACAGGCGAGGCCCTCAAGGCTCTTCTTGATAACGGTGTGGATGAGAAACGGAAGATTATCGGCACGAGGGCTCCCTTCCCACTTCTCCTGAATCTCCCCTTGGAGTATATTGACCGTTTTCGCAGGCAGGTCTCGCTCATCGATCTCCAGTTTCAGGGTGATCGGACTGCGATCAAGGATGCTGTGCAGGCCTGCTGCTCCAACCGTCCCACACAGTTCGGAGACCTCGCTCTTTCGGATCCCGGGGCGTATCCCGAGCCGGCCCTGAGCGGGGTCATCGCTTGGACGGTTGACCAGCCCTGGAACCAGCCCGAAAGTGAGGGAGAGGCGGAAGCCAAGAAGAAGGTGGACTCGCTCATTCAGTCTCTGAAGACTCATCAAAGAAAAGAGGACGAGGGGTCTTAGGAGAGCTCGCAACCGAGGTAGACCGTCGAGTCGCACGAGAAGGGCGGTCTCGAAGCCTTTCCGAACGCGACGGGTCTATCATGAGCGAATAAGGCGTCACTTGTGGAGTTTTTTCAGCACCGCTGTTTTACCCTTATCCGCATTCGCATGGAATCCAGCCCGACCCCCAGCACGAAGCGGTATTACGGCATCGACAAGCCCCGGCGTGGCGGATCAGACCAGGCTCACGGAGCCCATCGACAAAGGTACGGGACACACGCACGTCTCACTTGAAAACTCCCTGACTTGGTGATATATGTTAAGTGGGAATGAAAGTCCGACAAAGCTGAACCTCCTGTGAGGGTGGGACGGAAAAGCGGCGGGTCTTGCAAGAGACGGCACAGCTGCCGAAGGAAGGAACCTTGGTATTCACGGTCTTTCTTGTTTCCAAGGGGACAGAAGTGTCTGCTCCATTTAGTAAGAGTTAACTGCATAGTCTTTGGTAACCCAGGGAGCCGTGGATCAGAGTGAAGGACAGAGGATGCGCCTCCTGCATATGGATGAAGTAGTCCCGTATGCATCTTCGGTCGTCCCAAAGTATTTCTTAGAGAGGAGGTGGTGGGCACGGAGAAGCAAGAGAGGGGCCTTCGGGGAAATAGGGTTGGGGCCCTTTTCGACGTCCCAAGACGGATAATCT
>JBLMXV010000105.1:0-13941 GCA_050257935.1 Chloroflexota bacterium | reverse complement strand
GAAAGACTCGCCGGAATGATCGCGTGGCACTACGAAAAGGAGGGCATGATGCCCATCCTCATCGGACACAGCCAGGGAGGCATGCGTGTAATCAAGATACTTCACGAACTTGCGGGGTCGTTCCGCTCCCGGATCGAGGTGAGGGACCCGCATTCCGGCGAGCCCGAGGGGCGATACACCATCGCCGATCCCCTCACAGGCCGAGACCGGCCGGTGAGGGGTCTCAAGATCGGCTTCGCTTCCGCCATCGCCTCCGGCCGCCTGATGAGGGTCCTCCTCGGGCAGTGGGACATGCTGGGAAGGCTGAGACAGGTCCCGGGAACCGTCGAAGAGTTCACCGGATTTCACATAAGGTCTGATCTCATTGGGAGCGGGCTGTCCCTTTCGGAGCAGGATGACCGATATGTGCCGACAGATTCGGCGGCCGTGAGGAATGTCTGGCTGCCTTCCTCATACAGCCATATCACGATCCCTCTCACGGAGGATCTCGCCGGGGATTCTGCGAGCCGTACCTGGATCGAGGCCTACCGTCCCGGAGCGGTGCAGGTGCGAGCTGATGACACGCCAACTCCCGAGTACCGGAACATCCTTTTCGCCGCAGACCTGTGGTACAGTGTCAAGAAATACTGGTGCATCGAGTTGCAGAGGCTCATCAGAGCAGGGGATGCGGAGAAGACGGCATACTGAACCTGACAAGTTGCCCAGACCGGCAGGGCAGGGCAACTCAAAGCCTTTTTGAACGCGATGAAATATGATTCAGAGTCCGGTCTTCTCGATTCCACCACACGTGTGGTGTGAAGAGTTCCCCTGCACGGTGGTCTGCAGATGAACAAGGTGTCGCTCATAAAGTCTTTTCGGCATCTCCGCCCTGCCGATGAATGGTCTGATCGCACCGTTAGGGTGACCAGATGAAGGGGAAGCTCAACATATTTCAGAAGACAATGCTCCGGTGGAGCGACCTCCATCCTTACAACGCCGTGCATGTCGCGACTGTCCCGGAACCACTCGACCTTCCTCGCCTTGAGTATGTCGTTAACGGCGTTCTGCAGGACTGCGGCCTGAACTCCCTCTCCCTTGACAGGGCCAAAGGCGCGTACCACTATGGCGGCGGGCCTTTTCATTACGGCGTAAGGGCGACGGGCACCGGCAGGCACGATGGTCCACTGATTGAAAGGGAGGTGGAAGCAGAACTCAACAGCCCCTTCACTCAGGGAGAGCAGGTGTGCCCGATGAGGTTTCTTGCCGTTGACTGCGGGGGGCACTTTCATCTTGGTCTTGTTTACTCCCACTTTGTCTCCGGTGCCGACTCAATAGTGTCTCTCCTCAAGACGATCATAACAGCGTACAGAGAACGGAAGACAGCTCCCTTTGGCGTTGCGCTGGATCTCTATCCGCCCCGATACGGGCTGCTGTTGAGGCGGGCTTTCAGACACTTCCCCGGCTGGCTCGCGTCTCTCTCCGCTTCAGTGCGTGCTATTCGTTGCTCCCATCGGCCGAGGTACTCGGCAACGGGTGATTATACGAACGGTTTCAGTCTCTTTTCCCTGGATCCTGAATGCCTGATAAATCTCCTCCGCGTCTCGAGGCAGTGGGGCGTCACGCTCAACGACATCTTCCTCGCCGTCCTGCTCAAGACCGTGGCGCCCTTCGCCGAGGCGCGCTTCCGCAGCCGCAGGAGAAGACAGATCTCGGTTGCTTCCATCGCGAATGTCCGGGAGGACCTGGGAATTTCCCGTGAAAGGACCTTCGGCCTCTTTCTCGGTTTTCTTACGGTGAGTCACCCGGTACATGAAGGCATGCACCTGAAGGACATCGTTCTGGATGTCCATGCGCAGACAGAATGGATAAAAAGGCACAAGCTCTACCTGAGGTCTCCCCTCGATCTGGGCGTTGCGCGCTTCCTCATGAGGAGCTTCGCTCCGGGCGGACAGAGGAATTTCTACCAGAAGTACTACCCGCTTTGGGGCGGCATCACGAACGTAAACCTCAATACGCTCTGGGAACAGACAGCCGGCGAGGAATCGGTAGACTACGTCAGGGCGGTGTCGACCGGGCCCGTGTGTCCCCTGGTTGCCTCGATCACCACGGTGGGGGATAGAATCAACATAGGACTCAGCTTTAGGACGGCGGCTTTCGCTGGCGATGATATCAGAAGGATTGCATCCGCTTTTTCGAGGGAATTGGAATGCCTGGAAGACCGTTAAGATTATCGAGGGTCTTACTTCTGCTCATCATCCTGTCTCTATCCTCGTGCGCGACGTACGATTATACCTATCGGGAGCCGTCCTATCTCGGCGATGTCAGGCCGGGGACCGTACTGCGGAACTTTAACCTCCCTCCGGCCCTGCAGAGCAGGATCCTTATGATCGACCCGGAAGGCGTCTCGGGGGCAGACGTAAGGGAGGTCCTCTCGAAGGCGCCCGCCCCGCGAATCATCAACATCCACGGAGGGATTTACCCGGTGCATCTCGCCATGAAGTCATTCTCCGAGTTCCTCATAGGCATGGGCTATCCCGAAGCAAAGATACGGAGTCCCCGTGACGGCTCGTACTCGTACAGTTGCTATGTGAGCAGCGAGAAGCTAGCCGGGTACATCGCGTGGTTCTACGAGCGGGAAGGTATGCGGCCGATGATCGTGGGCCACAGCCAGGGAGGCATCCAGGCGGTGAAGGTGCTCCATGAACTCGCCGGCACCTTCGGCCAGGAAGTGACCGTGTGGAACCCGCTGACCGAGACGTCGGAGGGGCGCACCACCATCATCGACCCGCTCAGCGGCACCGTTCGTCCTGTCGCGGGTCTGCAGATGTCTTACGCGACTGCAGCGGGATCAGGAGGCTTCACCCGGCTCTTCCCCAACCAGTGGAGCATGATCGGCAGACTCAGAAGGATTCCCGACAGCGTGGAGGAATTCACGGGTTTTTACAAGAACCTCGATCTCCTCGGCGGTGATTTCCTCGGCTTCGGTCCGATGAACAGATACGAGGCCAACGGAACAGCAAGCGTAAGGAACGTAAGGTTGCCGACGGGCTACAACCACGTCACTCTTCCCGTGACGAGCCATCTCGCGGAGAGCGAGGCGATGCGCGACTGGATCAACAACTACACTCCTGCAGACGAGCCGGAGCTCACCGTAGAATTCGAGACGCCGAGTACGAACATCCTGTGGGCTGCCGATGTCTGGCACAGCATCAAGAAGCACTGGGTTCTGGAGTTGAAGAGATTGATCAGCGCAAAACGGGAACTGCAGGATGCCCGGTGATGCATTGCTGTTTCGACAGACCATAGTCGCAGCCTCGGCGGTGCTCTACTGGGGTGGCGTGGTCCTGAACATCCGACGGATCAAGAGGCGCCTCGGAAAGTCACCAAACGTGAGGCCCCGGGGACCCAAGGAATGGGGCCTCTGGCTCGGATGGTTTCTTGTCATTGCGGGATGGGTGGGACAGCCTATTCTCATCGGCGGTTTCTCTGCCGTCGGACTCCTCAGTTTTATCTATCCCCTTGACGGGCTCGCCGCCGCGGTAACAGGCACTGCCCTGATCCTCTCCGGTCATGCCGGCACTCTCTGGTGTTACGCCGCGCTCGGCGATGCATGGAGAATGGGAGTTGACAGGCGTGAGAGAACCGGGCTCGTGACGGGCGGCCCTTACGGATTGGTGAGGCACCCGATCTACCTCTTTCAGATCATCATCCTGACGGGAGCAATGTTCCTGCTCCCCACTCCCCTCTCCATGCTCATCATCGGCGTCCATTTCACCTGCGTCCTCGTCAAGTCCCTCGACGAGGAGGCTCACCTCATGAGGGTGCACGGCTCGGCGTACCGGGTGTATTGCGAGCGGACGGGGAGACTCCTTCCGAAACTGCGGAGCCTCCGGTTGTTCTTTTGAGAATGAGTGGGCGGTATGGGGCAAGGCAGAGAGAGATGGTTTCGATCTGCGAACTGCCTGGTTCAGTGTCTTGCACAGGGATATTTTTTCTGCAGCGCCTCGAACAGCAACTGCTCTATATAGCGGTCTTCGAGGTTCCTTTCGCCGGCATCCCGTTTCCGCTGGATCTCGGAATCGACTAGTGTGGCGTAATCGACACTGCCGAAGGTATACCCCTTCGGAAGGCAGAACAGCGGCCTGCTGTCGCGCGTACGCCTGCACTGCACGTCTGCCACTCTGAACCCCTCGGCAACGCCGGCAATGTAGAGCCTCAGTGACTCGGTGACCGATGCGTCAGTCTTACCCTGCTCGTATGCCCTTACAGTGACCTCCGCCATAACCGGAGACGTCAGGATCGTGAGAAAAACTATCAGAGGCAGCACCGGTTTCATGAATCCTCTGCTCATCGCGCACTTTATACCGTGTTCCACAATCTGTTCCAGCCTTCATCATGAACGCAATACCCCGCGGTGCCGTTGTGGGGCCTCCGGTCTTGACGCCACCGCGAACGCATGATAGTCCGGGGCAACACGCTGCCGCTGCGACCGGTGATTGGAAGATATCACAAGGACTGAAGCATGTCAAACAGGTGGGGAGGTTGGAAGTACCGGGTCTGAGGCGGCTCATGTTATCTTCCTCACGTGAAGATGCGAACCTTCGTCCCTTTCCCAGGACTGCTGTCGATCTGCATGTCCCATCGGTGAGCCTTCACGAGATGCTTGACGATGGCGAGGCCAAGACCGGTTCCTCCCATGATTCTTGATCGGGCGGGATCGACCCTGTAAAACCGCTCTCCCAGCCTCGGGAGGTGTTTCGGCGGGATACCCACGCCCGTGTCCTCCACGAACAGGAATGTCCGTCCATCCTGTGTGTCGGCACCGAAGACGACGCTCCCCGTCTCCGTGAATTTTATGGCGTTGTCGACGAGGTTCGTCAGTATCTGGATGAGCTTGTCTCTGTCGGCTTCTATAACCCCGACTTCAGCTCCGATGAAGGTCTGAAGGGAGAGCGCCTTCTCGGCGGCCTTCATCTCCAGAATCGCCGATACGTTTTCTATGACATCCCTGACGTCCAGCACAGCCTTCTCCACAGGTAGGTCCCCGAGTTCGATCCGCGAGAGGACCATCAGGTCGTCTACGAGACTGTTGATGCGCTCGCTGTTCTGCTGAACGCTCCTGAGGAACTTCAACGCATGTTCCTTGTCGTCGAGGGCACCTTCAAGGAGGGTCTCCGCGAACCCCTTTATCGCCGTTATGGGCGTCTTGATCTCATGGGAGAGGTTGGCGATGAAATCCTTCCTCACCTCCTCGAGCTTCCTGAGTTGGGTGATATCGTGGAAAACGGCGACAAAGCCCGAAAGGTCCTCTTGTCCATAGAAGAAAGGAGAGATTGTAGCCGTGATGTACCGGTCCACCGGGGATTCGATTCTGAACTGTGAGGTCAGCGGGGTGACGGTCTCCCGGACCTCCTCGATCAGTTGTTGGCATTCGTAACTCCTCACCACTTCAAGGAGCGCCTTGCCGGTGAGGTGCGCATCATCGAAGAACGCTTTCGATGAGTCACTCGAGAGCTGGATGACGCTCGCCGGGTCCATGATCAGGACCGCATCGGGGATGCTCTGGAGGATGACATTCAGGCGGTTTCTCTCCTCCTCATGCCGGCGGATGGTCTCCTGAAGCGTGGCAGACATGCTGTTCAGGTCCGCAGCTATTTCGCTGAATTCGCCGGCCTTCGAGAGGTGCAGCCGCTTGCCGATCTCTCCCTGTGCGAGCGATCGGGAGAAAACCCCCAGTTCGCTGAGCATCTTTCTCAGCGAGTTCATCTGCCAGAGCGACAACATGACCGTTGCGAAAAGTACCGCTGCGACAACGAGGACAATCCCGATTCTTATGGCGTTCACGGAGCGGTTTATGCTGTCAACGGTTATGGCGAGCCGCACGTAACCTTCCCGATTTGGCTCCTCCGCGACCTTCTGGGCCACATAGAGAAAGTCCTCCCGGAGGGTGTCGCTTCTGCGTAACGAGGTCCCTGAACCCGAGACGGCTGCCTGCTGTATTTCGGGCCGTCCGGCATGATTCTCCATGAGGCCCGAATCGGTGTCAGAGTCTCCGATGACAGTGCCGTCGCTCTCGATGATCGTGACGCGCGCCCCGGTTTTCTCTTTGTATTTCCGGCACAGGGCATCGAGGTTGCCTTGGCCGAACGGGATTCCTTCGGAAATCAGGTCGATCTGGGTGAGGAGGCTCTTCTCCAGGTTGTCGAGGTAGCTCTCCCTGACGGCGGAGGTGATAGAGAATTCAACAATGGTCACCGCGAGGACCAGGAGGACGGCATGGAGCAGGAAGATCCTCTTGAAGAGCCTTTTCTTCATCTTCGACACGCCTCGTCCGAGAAAGCCGTCGGCCGTCCCCCGTCCCAATGATCCGTACAACGCAGGCCCGGGCCAATGCAGAATAATAAAGGATGCGGTGCGTCAAATGCCATCACGCTGCTGCCGCATGCGTCGATCGAGACAGGCGCGATGTACTATAATCAGGGACGTGGCCTTCATGAGAAACCTCCTTGTCCTGCTGATACTGATCGGCCTCCTTTCCTGCGCTCCGGAGCGCGTCTTCCGCACCGAAAGGTATACGCCCGGGACTGTGGAGGGGACGGTGGTGAAGGTCGCGGGGGACGATCTCCAGGTTCGGCGATTCAAAGACAATCAGGTCGTCACCGTTCGGGTGCGGACTACCGAGGGAATCTACATCGGCGACAGGGTGAAGGTCACGGATGGCGAGGTGAGGAAGACCGCCGCGAAAGGGACAAAGAGATGAGGCTTCCGGGCTATGAAGAGGGTCGCCGCCGCGGTTATTGAGAAGGGTGGAAGGATCCTCATTGCGAAGCGGAGGGCCGATAGCCGTCACGCAGCGGGAAAGTGGGAATTCCCCGGAGGGAAGGTGGAAGGGCAGGAGACTCCCGAGGAAAGCCTTCGCCGCGAACTTCACGAAGAACTCGGCATAGAGACGGAAGTCGGGAGCTTCGTCGTATCGAGCGAGTACATGTATCCCCACGGCTGCATCGAGCTGCTCGCCTACCGGGTGTGTCATGTTTCGGGAGATTTCATGTTGCACGACCACGAACAGATCGAGTGGGTCACTCCCGCTGAAATGGACGACTATGACTTCGCGCCTGCCGACATCGCAATCGTCAGGAGAATCCAGGAATGCTCCGAAGGCCTCTACCCTGAAGACAGGTGAACATTGAGGTTGCATTGCAGGGTGGGCGGAGCGCCGGTGAACGAAGTGCATCTTTCGCCGGTCTGCTGAGACGAAAACGATTTTCCGCAGTACTGAACTGGAGGTAACTATGGCACGCACTGTCACTGGCAAGTACAGGGAATTCGGTCTACTCGTGCTGCGCGCGGGTGTCGGCGGGATGTTCGTCTACCACGGCCTGCCGAAGGTCCTCGGCGGCCCCCCGCTCTGGGAAAAACTCGGCACGGCGATGGCGCATGTGGGCATTGGTTTCGTGCCTGTTCTGTGGGGTTTCATGGCCGCCGTCGCCGAGACGGTGGGAGGGGCCTGTCTCGTGCTCGGCGTGTTCTTCAGGGTGGCGTGCGTGATCCTTCTTGCGACGATGTCGGTCGCTGCGGCCATGCACATCGGCAAAGGGGAGGGTCTCAAGGCGGCATCTCACGCGATGGAGGCGGGCATCGTCTTCTTCAGCCTTTTGCTTACCGGGCCGGGAAAGTACAGCATCGGCAAGAACAAATAGGGACGGAGGGAGATCGGAACCATGAAACTGGCATTTGCGCGGACCAACGGGCTGATCGACGATGTGATCGATCAGCTCATCGAAGATGCGGGGGAAATTACGTGTCCTTCCCTCGTCAGGGAGATGATCGTCGCCGCGCTGAAGGCCGGACAGGAACAGGACGACGCGGCGGATCTGAAGCTGATGAACAGTACTCTCAAGGAGATGCGGTTCACCTCGAAGGTATTCGGGCCCTACCGCCGGGTGAAGAAAGTCACGGTCTTCGGGTCGGCGAGGACACTTCCAGGCGAGGGTGCATATGAGATGGCTCAGGCGCTCGGCAGGAAACTCGCGAAGGCAGGGTATATGGTGATTACCGGAGCAGGGCCGGGTATCATGCAGGCGGTGAACGAGGGAGCCGGGCCTGAACATTCTTTCGGTGTGAACATACGTCTTCCCTTCGAGCAGAAGCCGAACCCCGTGCTCACAGGAAACCCGCGACTCATCACGTACAAATATTTTTTCAACCGTAAGATCGCGTTTCTGAAGGAGGCCCATGCCGTTGTGCTCTTTCCGGGCGGTTTCGGCACGCTCGACGAGGCCCTCGAGACGATTACCCTCATCCAGACTGGCAAACGATCCCCCATTCCCCTCGTCTTCGTAGATGAGCCGGGCGGCAGGTACTGGTCACGCTGCGTACGGTTCTTCGAAGAAGAGCTTGTAACGCAGAACCTTATTTCGCCCTCAGACTTTCACATCTTTGAGCAGGTCGACTCCGTCGATGACACCGTCGAAAGGATAAACCGCTT
Source organism: Chloroflexota bacterium (assembly GCA_050257935.1). GTDB lineage: Bacteria > Nitrospirota > Thermodesulfovibrionia > Thermodesulfovibrionales > Dissulfurispiraceae > JBLMXV01. Next base: position 5,474 of record JBLMXV010000105.1, on the reverse strand, counting down.
CTACCGCCGCTATCACAGCCTGAGGTACGCGGACGGCAGGCTGGTGCTGAGGCTGAACTCGCCTGTTGATACCGCTTTCGTGGAACGGCTGAGGGAGGCTTTTGCGGACATCCTGGTCCCCGGGGGAGAGATGGTGCTGTCAGGTCCTCTGCCTCAGGAGGCAGAGGAGGACGAAATCGCCCACCTTCCCCGGCTGGTGGTCGACTTCAACCGGAGGGAGTTCGGCCGGCTCAGGTGCCTCATCGACGCGATCAACGCATACTGAGCTTGGATTTCGCCGTGAGTCGCCGTCGTCCTGATACTGCGTCAATGCGTGGGCGGTCCCGGTCAGACCTGACGGATGTCGTCCAGCTTCCAGTCGAGAGCCCTGCCCACGAAGGCCCAGTACTCCCTTGCATCGACGGGGCTGTCCTTTGAGCCCTCAATGACCCGGCCGCTGCCGTCCACCGTGTAGTCCCTCAGAAGGGCGTCTATCTGGACCACCACAACCTTCCCGTCATCCTCGTTGTCCGTTTCGACTATATCTGCTCTATCGAAATAGACCACCTCGACAACGTTCCTGAGACCCCGCTCCCTGAGGTCTTGCAGCTGCTCCTGCAGGTAGTCGAACATCCGGACCGTCATGAGGTTCTTCACCGGAGCAAGGTCGCCACGGGACCATCCCTCCTGCAGCATCGTGTACGTTTTGCGCGCGATGTCTTTGATGAATTCGGCGTTGATGACCTGATCTCCCGGGGAAGCTTCAGTGGCGCCGGGAGACACCGGCAGGTCCGAAACAGGCTGGGCTCCCGTCGCGTACTGATACTGCCCGGCCTGTCTACTTCGGGCCACTTTTCTGGCGATGAAGAAGATGAGCCCCCCGATGATAAGAATCTCGAGAAGACCCGGTGCGCCAAACTGGAAGCCGTGGCCGGCGAGGAGAGAGAGGATGCCTCCTATGAACAGGCCGCCCACCAGCATCCTGAATATTCCGCTGTTGAAAAACGAGGGCCTCTGAAGCGGCTGCTGCGGTGTCTGCTGAGGAGCCCTGGACACTCCCTCGTCCGGCCGCGGGGCCTGCCGGGGCGCCGGCTGGGACCTGTAACTCCTGAAACCCGATGACCTGCCCCCGCCAAGCCGGGCAAAGGAGTCGTCTGCGACAACGGCGAGAAAAGCCATAAGTGACAGGATAAAAACGATTTTCCGCGTCATGGCACCTCCGTGACTCTTCAAGTGATACCTGTCGCTCGGGGGGCGGAGGCCTGCCCTATTCGCAAGTTCCGCTCAGTTGTGCTATGCTAACGTGATTGGGAAAAGACGGCGCTGCCGGTGGCCCGAGGCACTCGGTTATCTTTCATTCTAGCACAGATTCTTCTGAACGCGCGGAACTGTAAAGATCCCACCATCCAGCACATGATTACCCAAGAAAGGAGATGTTGATGGAAAAAAAGGTGTACGTCAAGAATTTTCCCTTCAGCGCGACAGAAGAGGACATCAAGAACCTGTTCACCGAGTTCGGGGCGGTCGAGTCCGTCAAGATAATCAGGGACGGCCGGACAGGGGACTCGAAAGGATTCGGCTTCGTCGAGATGGAGACCGAGGCTGACGCGAAGAAAGCGATCACCGGTCTGGACGGCCGCGTCTTCCTCGGCCGCACGCTCACGGTGGCTGAGGCAAAACCCCAGCAACCCAAGTTCGGCGGTTTCGACAAGAAACGCGGAGGCGGCTTCGGGGGCGGCGGCAGAGGACCGGGGAGAGGATGGAGATAGCCCTTGGAAATTAAAGTCCACTCCAATGACCTGGAAAGAGCGCTGAAGACCTTCAAGCGCCAGGTCCAGAAGGAAGGTATCCTCAAGGATCTGAAGAAGCGGAGCTTCTACGAGAAGCCGTCAGAGAAGGAGAGGCGGAAGCAGCGCGAGGCTGCGAGGAAGAGGAGAAAGAGGGCCTCGCGGTTCTAGCCACCCGCGACTGACGCGAAGCGCAGGGTGTCGGCGCGCCGCCGGATTCCCCGGAAGGCGCGACCGGTTGTGTGCGGTGTCCTTGCGCAGCGGCTCAGTATCTTCACGCTGCCGGTCTCTCGTGTCTCAGGACCGCTCCCTGGGTGCTGATGACGACTTCCTCCACGGGGATGTTCTTGCCCGCGAGTTCCATGCCCTTCTTCACGATAAGAGGAAGCCTGGAGCAGCAGGGGACTTCCATTTCCACGACGGTCACACTCCTGATGTCTGCTTTCGCAAAGACCTCAGCAAACTTGAGTACGTATTCCTGCACGTCATCTAACTTCGGGCATCCGACCATAAGGGCCTTGTCTTTAAGAAAATCGTTATGAAAGTTCGGGTAGGCGAACGGCGTGCAGTCAGCGGCTACCAGCAGGTCTGCATCCCTCAGGAACGGCGCAGTAGGGGGCACGAGCCTTATCTGGACCGGCCAGTGGGAAAGGGCCGAGGCGGCTGCCTGGTGTGACGCCGGCCTGTTAGCCTCATCACAGGTCGTCCTGAACGTCTGCAGCCGGCTGGAAGGGCATCCGGCGTGGGCGAGAGGTTCAGCCGTCTTCTCAACCGCTGCTTGCCGCGTAAGGTATTCCTCCACCGCCTCTGCGTCGAACTCGTCGGCGTCTCTCTCTACGATTCGCAGCGCTCCCGTGGGGCATTCCCCCAGGCACGCCCCAAGACCGTCGCAATATATCTCCGATACGAGCCGTGCCTTTCCGTCCACGATCTGGAGCGCTCCCTCGGCGCAGGACGGGACGCACTGAGCGCATCCGTTGCAGAGGTCCTCGTCTATCTCGATAATCTTTCTCGTCACTTTCATGATGATCACCTCGCTTTCATCACACGGTGTTATGCTGCGGCAAAGATCTTCCTGGCGAGGCTCCGGCCTGCGTCAGTGAAGAAGGCTTTCTCTATCAGGGCGGCCACTTTTTCAGAGGCTATCCCGTGCTCTTTCAAGTTCTCCTCTATGTTCACGATGAGGTCGGCATCGTACAGGACTTTGAAATTGAGTGTTTCTTTTTCTTTCGGATGGTGATGGTGGCCGATGATGTCGCAGACCTCCTCGATCAGTTCCTCCCTTGCTCTGAGCCGCGACAGTATCTCCCTCGCCACGGGAGGACCTTCTGTTTCCTGATAACGGGCTTCGTTGCTCCCGTATTTCCGCTCGGCTTCCTTTATCCCGATGTCGTGGAGGTACGCCGCCGAGAGAATCACGGCCGGGTTCCCGTCCTGCTCCCTGAGGTCGTCGAGCTCCTTCATGATGTCCTGCGCATGACGGGCGACCTTCATCGCATGGCCGATCCTCTTGAAATCACGCCCGAAATAACGCTTCATCTCGATCGCCACCCGGTCCTTGAAGAGATCGTCTCTTTCGGCCAGCAGTTCCGGGGAGAGTTCACCCAGGCATTGCTCTGCGTATTTGCAGTATGCCGCGCAACCGAAGTCCATCTTCGGATTCACGAACTCGTGGCCGCACTTCTTGCAGTTGCGGACCGGCTCGTCCTTGAAGAATTCCACCTCGCTGCCGCATTTAGGGCATTTCACCTCGTACACTGCGCTCGAATCCCAGAAGGCTGTATCCTGTCCCGGACATCGTATCATCGTGGTCACCTTTCAGTGGCGGCCCCTCCCGAGGGGCCGCCGTTACGAGAGTTATCCGATCTACCCAAGTATCGCCTTCAGGTCCTCATCCGGCGTTGTGATGGGCTTGATATTGAAGTTTTTCACCAGCACATCGAGGACGTTCGACGTGACGAAGGCCGGCAGGGTGGGGCCGATGCGGATATTCTTGATCCCCAGGTACAGGAGAGTCAGGAGGATCGCCACGGCCTTCTGCTCATACCACGAGAGGATCATCGAGAGCGGCAGATCATTGACTCCCACGTTGAACGCCTTGGAGAGCGCGACTGCGATCTGGATGGCGGAGTAGGCGTCGTTGCACTGCCCCACGTCGAGGAGCCTCGGAATTCCCCCGATGTCGCCAAGCTCCTTGTCGAAAAAGCGGAACTTGCCGCAGGCGAGCGTCAGGACGACGGTATCCTTCGGCGCCTTCTCGACGAACTCGGTGTAGTAGCTCCGCCCGGGCTTCGCTCCATCGCAGCCGCCGACGAGGAAGAAGTGGCGGATCGCCTTGTTCTTCACCGCGTCTATCACCTTGTCCGCGACGCTCATCACTGTGTTCCTTCCGAACCCTACCATGACGGACTTGCCGTTCGTGTCCTCGGCAAAGCCGGGCAGGGCGAGAGCCTTCTCGATGACGGGAGCGAAGTTCCTGTTCTTGATGTGGACCAGTCCAGGCCAACCCACGAGCCCTGTGGTGAAGACCTTGTCCTTGTATGAATCAAGGGGCTTCTGGATGCAGTTCGTGGTGAACAGGATAGCGCCCGGGAAGGCGGGGAACTCCTTCTGCTGGTTCTGCCACGCCGTCCCGTAATGACCGTAGAGATGCGGGTATTTCTTCAGCCCGGGATAGGCATGGGTCGGCAGCATTTCGCCGTGGGTGTACACGTAGATCCCTTTGCCTTCGGTCTGCTGGAGCAGGTCTTCCAGGTCTTTGAGGTCGTGGCCTGACACGAGAATCGCCTTGCCCTTCTTCGCTCCCAGGGGGACCTTGGTCGGGACGGGGTGGCCGTAGGTGGTTGTGTGAGCGGCGTCGAGCAGTTCCATGGTCCTCAGGTTGATCTCACCGCACTTGAGGACCAGGTTCAGCGCCTCGTCGAGGGTGATGTCTCCTCTCGTCATCGCGGCGAGAGCCTCGTGGCAGAACGCGTAAACCTTGTCGTCTTCCTGGCCAAGGATCTGCGCATGATCAGCGTAGGCCGCCACGCCCTTCACTCCGAAGAGCAGAGTGTGCTTCAGGGAGCGGATGTCGGCATTTGCGGTGGGATCTGCCTTCAGACCCACTGCGTCGCCCTGTTTCACGAGGCCTGCAAGCGAGGCATCGGGCTTGAAGTTGGCGGCAGGTTCCGAGAGATCGGCCTTTCCGCCCGCTGCCTTGACCTTTGCTTTCAGCTTTTCCCTGTTGTCCACGCACTCGTTGATGAGGGCGACGAACCTCTGGGGGTCGAAATCCACGTTTGTCAGGGTCGAAAACAGAGCCTTGATTGTGAAGACATCGACATCGTGGGCCACGACGCCCACCTTCCTCCCCTCGACTGCGTAAAGCGAAAGCCCTTCAAGGGCATGCACAAGAAGATCCTGAAGGGCCGACAAATCGGGGTCCTTGCCGCACACGCCGATCAACGTACACCCTTCGCCCTTTGCCGCCTGCTCACACTGGTAACAGAACATCTTCTCCTCTGCCATGATTCCCTCCTTGGATGGTGATGATTTCTCTAATGTTTCCGGCCAAAAGCCGTTTTCGCATGCACAGTGTATGATTCCATTTTACCTTTCCCTCTCCCGGCTGTCTTTGACATAGATCAAGAGATCCTCCGCCCCCTTCCGGCTGATCACCTCGCCAAACCGCTCCCCGGACTCGCAGTGTGCCTTGTAGTAATCTAT
>JBLMXV010000104.1:0-19059 GCA_050257935.1 Chloroflexota bacterium | reverse complement strand
GGACTATTCAGACAGATTACGGGGACAGACACGTCAATGTTATGACGTGCCGTTGTGCTTGTTCCGAAAAGGCGGCTCCGGCGGCGACCCTGTCCACAGTCCCGTTCAGGACGATGTCACGTTCGGGACGCGAGTTTCTCTCCCAGGTCGGATTCCCTGAAATCCCTGACACTGCCTCTCAGCATCCCGTGCCAGGATGCCTCGTAGCCGAGATATTGCTCATCGGCACGGAGCGAGAGGTGTCCAGGTTCGTCCTTAGAGCTGCATACCGGCCTCATGCGAGGCATGAGGTGATCGATTATCGCTTTCACTGTTTTCTTCTCCTGTGCTGGTCTCATCCTCTTCACTCGCCTGTTGAAGCGGGTCGCTTCATGCTCCACCTTCCCCTCTTGTACAAGCATGAAGCATGCCACTGTCAGTCACTGACCGACTTACGGACCTTACGGCAGATCGAAAATGTCCGCATCACGTTAATTCAGCGTGATTCGTGCACTCACAGCTCCGGGAGCCTCAGAAGCTGTGTGCTCATCTCACGCAATGACGCGGCAAGGAAAGCCTGTCGCGACACAGCTCTTGTGGAGCCCATCTGCGCGATCAGGAGACAGCTGTTCTCTGACTGAGTCTCCAGAATCCGGAGTCACACCAGCTCTTTCCGAGAGGGTCGTGTATTTCACCGTTCTTCTCCACCCACCAGTGGATCACTCGGTTGCCTCAACGTGCCAAGACCCCCTCAACCACATTGCCGCCTATTACCCGTTGAATCTCCTCCGCCAGTTCCCTCCTGTTGTAGTAGAGATTCTGGCCATACTTGTTCCTCAATTCGCAGCACAGATCCTCGCAGGTCGCACACATGCTGTCCCCTCTTAACTGTCCGTCGTTCCTTCTACCTATACGTTTCGCGCCGAACGCCCTTTTTCTTAAGGTTCTTCCGGCATTCGAGCTGACGTGCCCCCTGAGATGGGGGCGGGCTTTGGTGGAGGCATCAGGGGGTATCAGCAGCGAGGTCGTGGGCAAAGATGCAGAACTAGTACAAAGGCCCTGAAATGCTTTCTTTACGCGCGGACCTCGGAAACCAATCGCGCAAGTGCGCGGATGGACGCAAGGAAGGTCAGCTGAGTTCTCATCACCGAGTCGTCCGCGATATCCCTCAGAGAGCCATTCTGCCGACAACCGCGCCAGCAGGCCTGACCTTCCCGCGCAACGGCACATGGGGCGTTCTGGTCCGTTCGTCCTTGGAAGCAGTCCTGGGCGGCCCGGCATCCGCGTCCTTCGCCTTCGAATCGTCATCAGGAGGGGTCAGTTTCGACTTCAACCTTGTCACTGCCTGGCCGTGGAGCTGGCACACCCGCCCCTCTGAGAGGTTCATGATCTTGCCTATCTCCTTCATCGTCATCTCTTCCCAGTAATAGAGGGAGAGAACAAGTCTTTCCTTCTCCGGAAGCTCTTCGATGAGCTTTGCGAGCGTCTCGTTCCTGCGCTTCTCCTCCAGAAGATCGAGCGGGCTCTTCGCAGCCGAGTCGGCGATGCACTCGGTGAGGTCCAGCCGTTCATCTTCATGGTGCCGCTCATTGAAATCCTCGAAGCGGATGCTGTCGCTGCAGTGGGACCTCGCTAGCGTCCTGTAGTAGTCGTCAAGTGTGATGTCGAGGCTCTCCGCAATCTCCTCGTCGTCCGGAGGCCTGCCGAGTTCGCGTTCAAGTTCGACATGGGCTTTCTTGATCGAAGCAACTTTCTTCTTCACCGACTTTGAGACGGGCGAGTGGTTCCGCAGCTCGTCGAGCATCGCCCCTTTAATGCGGTACTCCGCGAAAGTGTTGATCTTAGCTTCGCCTTCTCTGTATCTCGTCAGCGCCTCGAGGAGGCCGACGATTCCCACGCTGATCAGATCATCGATGGTGAGTTGCGGCGGCAGTCTCCAGGCAAACCTATGGGCGGTATACTTTATGAACGGCAGGAAGTCTCTGGTGATCTTGTCTCTGTCAGCTTCGGTGAAGCTCGTCTGGTAGCCGATCATCCTATCACCTCACGGTTTCCGAAGGCGCTGCGAGAAGGTTGCCGATAAAGAACTGCAGATTCCCTTTCACCCTGGTGCGAGAGTCGAGAAGTTTCGTCGCGATCTCCCCGATTCCCTTTGACGCGGCACAGTCTGGATGCATCTCCACGAAGGCCCTCTGAGTCCTCACCGCCTTCTGCACAGTATGGTCAAAGGGGATGTGACCAAGGTAGTCAAGAGATATGTTCAGGAAACGCTCTGCAGCCGTAGAGAGCCTCTTGAAGATGTCCAGCGCTTCCTGGGCGTTCCTGGCGGAATTGACCAGCACGCTGAACTCCTTCTCCTGATACCTGGTCGAAAGGACCTTGACGAGCGCATAGGCGTCCGTCAGGGCTGTCGGTTCGGGAGACGTGACGATGATTGTCTGTTCAGCGGCTATGCAGAAGAACGCAACGTTTTCTGAGATACCTGCAGCCGTATCAATGAGCAGGGTGTCGATCTCTTCATAGAAGGAATCAAACTCCTGCAATATCCTCAACCTCTGAAACTCGTCGAGAGCAGTAAGTTCCTGCACGCCCGAGCTGGCAGGAAGTATCTTTATCCCGCAGGGACCCTCGACCACCACCTCTTTGAGGCACATCTCGCCGCTGAGCACATGCTGAATGTTGTAACGAGGTGCCAGCTGCAGGAGTATGTCAATGTTGCTGAGGCCGAGGTCCGCATCGAGGATCATCACCTTCTTACCCCTCTCTTTAAGCGCGATCGCAAGATTGGCCACGACATTTGTCTTACCCACGCCTCCCTTCCCGCTCGTCACCGCTATGGTCATTACGTGCCTGCCCCTATCGCTTCCATTGCCTAGCATCGGTAACACCCCTTTCTCAGGATGAGCTGCGCAAGGTTCTCGGAAGTGGCGTAGGCTATATCGTCCGGAACATTCTGGCCTGTCGTGACATACGCAACAGGTTTCCCTTGCGTGACGAGGAAGTTGTAGAGGGACCCGAACCTGACAGCCTCGTCTACCTTTGTGAACCCCACACAGTCCACGGGGACTCTCCTGTATGACTTGTACGACTCCACCATGTATTCGTAGTCACTCGTTGCGCACATGAGCAGGTGAACCTCCATCGGGACAGTAGTGTCACAGAATTTTCGCAGCTGAACGATATATTCATCGTCGGAGGGATTCCTACCCGGCGTGTCGACAAACACGGCGTCTCTCCCTTCTGCCATAGTGATCAGGGAGCGGTGAAGTTCGCCTGGTGTGGACACAACCGACAGGGGAACGCCCATTATCCTTGAGTAGATCCGCATCTGTTCGATAGCGCCGATCCGGTAAGTGTCGACACTCACAATTCCCGCTTTCTTTCCCTCCCTGACCGCCTTGCCGGCCAGTTTTGCAATCGTGGTCGTCTTGCCGACACCTGTGGGACCTATGAGCATTGTGATCTTCTTGCCGCTCATCCTGTCTTTCACGGGCACCTGTCCGGAGATGAGCGACGGCAGGTCGTCCACCTTCTGCGCCTTCTGGCAGATGTTGAGAGCAAGGTCGTCCCTCACCGATCTCTCTGCGAGGTACTGCATGATCTGTCTCTTGCTCTCAGGAATGCGGAAATCATGCTCACGCCCGGCGATCCTTTCGATGGCTTCCCGCAGTGTTTGTATCTCCGCCTTGATCTCCTCGGCAACTATCCCGTTGCCTCCCGCTTCGCATCCGTTGATTAAAGACCGGTGTAAGTGCTGGACCGCGTCGTGAGGCATCTCGAGTTCACCCTGTCTCTCCCGCGCTTCGGTCCTTGAAGCCGGGCACTCGATGCTCTCATCAGACGTCTGTTCCCTCCGCTGCCTTGCGACCGCTCGTCGCTCAAGGTCATAGTCCACGGCAGCGGTCACTTCCACCGAGGGATGGAGTCCCCTCCTCTCTTTCGAGGACAATATGACCGCTTGCTCGCTCAGGTCGCGCTTCACGAGCGCCAAAGCTTCTGCAAAAGTCCGTGCTCTAAACGTTCTGATCTTCATATCTCACCACTCCTATTGTCTGGAGTTTCACTGAAGGCGGGATCTCGGCACTCGACAGAATCACGAGCGACGGTGCGAACCTCTCGGTGATTCTCCTGAGGAATCTCCTGACCTTTGCCGAACAGAGAACTATGGGCTGTCCTGCTTTGAACCTCTCGCTCCTGACAGCCCGTTCGATCGCTGTCATGAGTTTTGTCACCACGTCTGGGCTGATGCCGCCGCCTGCGTCCATAGCCTGCGAGAGTGCGATCTCGAATCCAGGATCGAGGGCCATGATGGACAGCACACCCTCCTGCGTTACGTACTGCCTCATGAGATAGCGGGAGAGCGCCTGACGGACGTACTCGGCTAGCAGGTCGACATCCTTCGTCGAGGGAGAGTAATCAAGCAGCGTCTCGAGGATGGTGGTCAGGTCATTGATAGGTACTCGCTCCCTGAGAAGGTTTTGAAGCACCCGCTGCACCCCGCCCAGCGTCATCTGGGACGGTATCAATTCGTCCACGATCTTGGGATAATTCTTTGAGACCGCCTCAAGCAGGTGCTGCACTTCGCCGCGCGTAAGGAGCTCCCATGCGTGGTTCTTGATCAACTCGGTGATGTGCGTAGCGATCACCGTCGCGGGATCCACGACCATGAAGCCCTGAGCCTGAGCTCTTTCAACCTGCATTTCATTGATCCAGAACCCAGGGAGGCCGAAGGCGGGTTCCGTCGTTGGGACACCTTCCACGGTGCCCCCCGCACCAGAGGCCACTGCGAGGTAGTGGTTGACCATCACCTCGCCCCTTCCCGTCTCTAGCGCTCTTATCGCCAGGGTATATTCGTGGGGGCGCAGCCGGAGGTTATCCTTAACGTGGATAGGGGGAACGACAAACCCGAACTCGTTCGCGAGCTGTTTGCGCATGGCCTTGATCTTCCTGAGCAGTTCGGATCTGTCTGACTCGACCAGTGGAATCAGCCCATAGCCTATTTCAAGAGTTAGGGGCTCGATCTCTGCAAATGCCTCCGGTGCATCTTCCTGCGAAGCTTGCTCCGGCTGCGGCTCTTCGGACATACTCGTCGCCGGTGAAGACAGCACGAAGGCCATCGCACCTGAAGCGGCAGAAAGGATTAAGAAAGGCAGATGGGGCAAGCCGGGCACGAGTCCGAGTATCACCATGATGCCCGATGCCGTTGCGAGCGACTTAGGATTGATCAGGACCTGCCGTGTGATGTCCTTGCCGAGGTCCGTCTCGGTGCCCGCCCGGCTCACCACAATGCCGGCTGCGGTAGATATGAGAAGTGCTGGCATCTGCGAGACAAGGCCGTCTCCGATCGTAAGCAGAGTGTAAGTCTTTGCAGCCTCGCTGACGGGCAAACCCTTCTGGAGAGTGCCGATGATGAACCCTCCCACGATGTTGATGGCCGTGATGATGAGTCCCGCAATTGCGTCTCCCCTGACAAACTTGCTGGCGCCGTCCATTGCCCCGTAGAAATCAGCCTCCTGGGAGATCTGGCTTCGTCTGCGTCGCGCTTCGGTCTCGTCGATGAGTCCCGCGTTCAGATCAGCCTCGATAGCCATCTGTTTGCCCGGCATCGCATCGAGGGTGAAGCGCGCCGCAACCTCGGCGATTCTGCCCGACCCCTTGGTGATGACAACGAAGTTGACGACGACGAGGATGAGAAAGAGCGTAAAGCCGACTGCGTAGTTCCCGCCCACGATGAAGTTCCCGAACGACTTGATCACCTCGCCTGCCGCTTCGATGCCCTCGTTGCCTCTGAGCAGCACCAGACGGGTCGAGGCTACGTTAAGGGAGAGCCTGAAGAGCGTCGTTATCAGCAGGATGGAGGGGAACACCGAGAAGTCGAGAGGCTTCCTGATGTAGATGCTCGTGATGAGAATGACTATCGCAAGAGATATGGAGAGAGAGAGGAGGATATCGAGGAGGAAAGGCGGGACTGGCAGGATCATCACGCCGAGGATCGCCACCACGCTGACTCCTACGACTACGTCGCCCTTCTCACTAATGACCTGTGTCAAGTTCATGCCGCGCCTCTTGCCCTACAGACATATGCGAGTATCTTTGCCACCGCACGGAAGAGTTCCTGGGGTATCGCGGCACCAAGGTCCAGCTTGAAGAGCGCCCTGGCCACAGGTCTGTCCTCGACAATAGGGATGCGGTGGTCCTCCGCAATCCCCCTAATCCTCTCGGCTACAAACCCCTTTCCCTTTGCTACCACGGTCGGAGCCGACATTTCCGCTGTATCGTACTTCAGGGCTACGGCGATGTGAGTGGGGTCTGTGATGACCACCGTTGCCTTCGACACATCCTGCGTCATCCGTCTCTCGGCCATTTCACGCCGGAGACTCACCTCCTGCATCATCCGTCTCTGGGCCATTTCACGCTGGAGGCTCCGTATTCTCGACTTGATGAGCGGGTCGCCCTCCGTCTCTTTCTGGTCTTCCCTCATCTCCTGTCTCGTCATCCTTATTGACCGCTCGAAACGCCATCTCTCGAGAGCGTAGTCGCCGAGCGCGATGGCCAGGAATGTGAGGAATGCGTAAAACACCATCTTCGTCAGCAGTTGCGTCGAGACGGTCTGCATCTCCGCCAATCCAAGGAGCGGAAGCCCTGGCAGCAGCGAGACGGCGTGCTTCAAGAGAAAGAAGAAGAGGAAGGTTCCTATCACGAACTTCAGAAGGCTCTTGACGAACTCCGCGAGACCGGGAAGGGAGAAGATGCGATTGAAACCCTGGACCGGATTCAGCCTCTCGGGCTGCAGCCTCAGCGGCACAAAGATCATGCCTCCTTGCGCCACCCCGGAGAAGAAGGCGAAAGCTGCCGAGGCGAGCAGGAACGGGAACACGATCACGAATACTTCTGCGGCCACGGGTTGAATGGCTCCGAACGGTTCGCGGCCGTACTGAAGATCGAGGAGCTTGGCCGTGAGGAGAGTGAGTCTGCCCATGAGTTGCGAGCCACCAAAGTAAAACACCAGCAGGGTCCCGAAGAGGCCTGCGATAGACACGAGTTCTCTGCTGCGCGGGACCTGACCCTTCTCCCTCGCCTTCTGTCTCCGCCGGGGCGTTGCTCGTTCCGTTCTCTCTTCGAAGTCAGCCATCTATCCCTTAGCCTCTTACCAGGGAGAGGACTCGGACCATCTCATCCTTCAGCGCTCCGAAATTGCCACTGCTCACCTGCACGAACACAGGTATGCCCATCAGGATAGTGAGGAAACCGACGAAGATGAACACGGGATATCCGACAAAGAAGACGTTCATCTGTGGCGCTGCCTTGTACAGGAAGCCGAGGACGAGGTTACTGACGAGCATGACCACCACGACGGGTGCGCTCAACTTCACTGCGGCGGAAAGCATGCTGCTGCCCAGCGACACCATCTCCCTTGCCACGGCGACAAACGAGACCTGCCCCGTCGGTAGCCACTCGTAGCTACGCGCCAGGACATAAATCATGTCGTGATGGGCATCCGTACCGAGGAAAATAAGCACCGCGATGATCCCATACATCCTCGACACTTCAGTTGATTGTCCCAGCTCCGGATTAAATACCGTGGCGAGGGATAACCCCATGACGATGCTCATGACCTGGCCTGCCATCTCGACGATGAGAAAGACCGAACGGGCCACAAGCCCGAGCGCCACGCCGAGTACCACCTCTCTCAGCACGAGGGCTGGTAAAGCCGCAGGTGCGACGTCGACGTCCACCACCGGCGTGAGGATGAAGGCGAGCGCAAGTACGAAGCCGACCTTGAACTGGGCGGGGAAGTTCCTGCTGCTAAGCATTGGGAGGAGAGTCACGAAGATGCTCATCCTCAGGAGAATGAGGAGGAAGTTGGGCACGTATTTCATGAGCAGTTCAACGGGCATTGCACTCTGCTCCATCGTTTGCATAACACCCAGCCCACGGTCGGGGATGCCGAGGTTTGGCTGCCCTCTGGCAGCGATCGATGCCCTTCGACAGGGAACTCATCTGACGTACTCCGGGATTCTTCCGATCAGGTTCACGGTGAAACTGATCACGACGCTCGAGACCCAGGGAAAGCAGATGAAGAGAACGACGAAGACCGCGATGATCTTGGGGACAAAGGTGAGCGTGAATTCCTGGATCTGCGTCACCGCCTGGAACAGGCTCACCACGAGGCCGACGACGAGGCTCACGAGAAGCGTCGGCGCGGAGACGAGGAGAATCGTCTTGAAAACCTCGCCCGACAATTCCTTCACAAGGTCGATCGTCATTGGAAGCTCCTCACAATGGATCCCACCACGAGGTTCCACCCGTCCACGAGGACGAAGAGGAGGAGCTTGAAGGGCAGGGATATGAGTACGGGAGGGAGCATCATCATCCCCATGGACAAAAGGATGCTCGACACGACCATGTCGATAATGAGAAACGGCAGATAGATGAGAAAGCCTATCTCAAACGCGGTCTTCAGTTCGCTGATGGCGAAGGCGGGGACGACCACCCGGAGCGGCAGGGATTCGGGGCTGGCGGGCGTCTTCTCCTTGGCGATATTAAGAAAAAGCGCGATGTCCTTCTGCCTCGTCTGACGAAGCATAAAGCCTTTCACAGCGGGCTCCGCTCTTGTGAATGCCTCCTTGAGGGAGATCTGTTTATCAATGTAAGGAGTAAGGGATTCCTTCGTGACCACATCGACGGTCGGGGACATGATGAACAGTGTGAGGAAAAGGGCCAAACCGATGATCACAAGATTAGGGGGTACCTGTTGACCGCCGATTGCCTGCCTCAGCAGGGACAGAACTACCACGACCCTGGTGAAAGAGGTGAACATGACGAGCAAGGCAGGGACAAGAGAGAAGAAACTCACGATCAGGAAGGTCTCGACAATCGGGTCACTGACGTTCACGGATCTCTCCCTTGATCCTCTTGAGCCTCTGGATCTTGTCGGTGATTTCTCTCGTCGCCTCGTCCTCAAGATCGGCGGCGTTCAGACTCTTTAGTAGCTTGACGTCCGTCGCGGTCACCCCGACGAGGAAGACCTCCCTCCCCACCTTCAGCACCGCCATGCCTTTCCGCGGGCCGAACGACTGGTATGCGACCACCTGCATAAGAGCAGGAGATGCCTGCTTCCTTCTCATGTAGATGCCTATCATGACGACTAGACCTATGACCACCGCAAGGGCCACAATCATCTGGAGATACACCTCGGTCATTTCAGCTGCCGTATCCTCTCGACGGGGCTTATGATGTCCGTCAGGCGGACGCCGAACTTCTCGCCCACGACCACAACCTCTCCCTTCGCCACGAGTTTGCCGTTCACCAGAATCTCGGCAGGCTCTCCCGCGAGCCTGTCGAGCTCTATCACTGAGCCCTGTCCGAGCTGGAGGAGATCCTTGATGAGCATCCTCGTCCTGCCGAGCACCACGGTGATCTCGAGGGGCACGTCAAGGAGGAACTCTATGTCCCGCGTGCCTGCCTGATGCTTCCTCTCGGGCTGCAAATCAGCGAAGCCCGCCTCGCTCGCCACTTCAGCCTGGTCCCTAGCCATCCACTTCTCCTTTCTCACAGACCCTTGTCACCCGTATGGCCTGGTTTCCTCTGCAAGACCCTGCCTGTCCGAAGAGCTTAGGAAGGCCTTCCACCCTTATGGGTAGGTCATCGGACGTAGGCCTGCCAAGGTTGATCACCTTGCCCGCATCGAGATCAAGAAGCTCCTCGCAGGTGAGCATCACTTTACCCAACTCTACGGAGACCTCGACCCTCGCCTCTTTGAGCATTTCACTTAGCCACACTGCCCATCTCTGGTCTATCTCGAATTCTTCGGACTGTATTCCGGAGACGAGCCTTTCCCGCATCGGTTCAACCATCGCGTAGGGGATGCAGAATCGGAATTTTCCTTTGAACTCCTCGATCTCGACATTGAGCTCGATCAATATGACGAGATCGGCCTGGCCCACGATAGACACCATCTGGGGGTTCATCTCGGAGCCGATATACTCGGGGTGTATCTCCGCTATCCCATTCCACGCACTCGTCATGTCCGTAAGGGCTGTTGCCACGACCTTCCTGATAACCCTTTGCTCGACTGCCGTAAAAGGCCGCTCCTCTGGCACAGCGCACTCCAGAAGGCCGCCGCCGAAAAAGAACTCTACGAGCCCGAAGACAAGGGACGGCTCCAGCACGAGAAGCGCATAGCCCTTGAAGGGATTTATCTTGAAGATGTTGATGCTCGACGGAAATGTCACGCCCTTCATGAAGTCATCGAATCTGGTCACCTCGACCTTCGAGATGGACACTTCCACAATGCGAGAAATGAGTGCAGAGAGCGAGTTCCTGAATAGTCTGGTGAACCGCTCGTTCGTCAGTTCGAGCCCTGCCATCCTTCCCCTGACAATGCGCTCGCGGGATGAAAAATCGTAGGGTCTTATCTGTGCCTGCGATCTTTCCTTGACGATCTCTGTCTCTATATCGCCGTTCTGCACTCCTCTGAGGAGGGCGTCGACCTCTTCCTGAGAGAGTATGTCGCTCATTGCATGATGAATTCTGTGAAGTAGAGGTTCTTGAACACGTCTCTGCCCATCACCTGGTTCTCCCTCAGCAGCAACTCATCCTTGAGCTGGAATTTTCCCTCTGGGCTCGAGACCGAGTCGGCTGATTTGCTGCTCACGCGGGTTCTGGTAGCGTCCCGAAGTAGCGGAATCCTCACATTCACCGTCTGCTGGTATGACCCGTCGTTCATCTCCAACTGGACGCTCATTTTGAGGAACTTACCCTGTTCTGCAAGATTCAATACAAATGGATCGAGGGCCACCAACGCGACCTTCGTATTCATCTTGGCCTCAGCGTGACCGGGTCCGGCGCTCTTTCCCTTTCCGACCAGTAAGTGGAAATAGCCGAGGACTCCGCCGGCCAGCGGTGCCGACACTCCCGCGCAGAGGATAATGAACAGCTTTTTCCTGCTACCATTCTTGCCCTCGCAGGTCGCAGGTTGAGCCGGCTGCTGAACTTGTGGCCCTTCCGACATCTGTCGTACCTCCTTTCTGTGGCACACCTGAGATAACAAATACCATGCCCGTCGAAAGAGGCTGATAAACCATGGTATTTACGTTAGAGATCTGATGCCACGTCAAAGAACTGACGAGAAGGACCGCCGTATGTATCCGACCACGTGAGGAGGTGAGGGGGAAAGGGTGTTACGAACGAAGCCGTCCAAGGGCGGGGAAAGAAGCTTTCAGAAATTCGTGCCCGACGGGCAGATGGCGTACCACGAAGAGACAGGAATATGGAAATTAAGCGGTTTACATCAAGGACTTATCCAGAACACAACGCCGGGGGGGACTAGAGCAGAGTCTCCCAAAACTGCTCTGTACGTATGAATAACCGGAACCGGGCTCTTATCGGCATGTCAGCGACCGCTCCTACCCTCCCCGCACCTACTCTGTTCCGCCCGCTTCCGTAAGGATCTTGACTATCTCTGAATGTCCTTTCGACTTTGCCACGCCGAGTGCGGTTTTTCCCTGATCGTCACGGGCATTCACATCAGCGCCCTTTTCAATCAGAAGCTTGAGGAGTTCCGGCCGATTGTTGAATGACGCAGCCATGAGCGCTGTCCAACCCGTATTGCTCCTCCTGTTGACTTGCGCACCGTGCTCTATCAGCAGTTTCGCAACCGCGACCTTGTCCATCTGGGCGGCATCGATCAGTGCGGTCCATCCGTCTGTCATCTGTGCGTCGACCTCTGCTCCCCTGTCAAGAAGGAGTTTTACGACATCCTCATGCCCCCAATGCACGGCAAACATAATCGGCGTCTGTCCTTGGGGCGTCTTCGCGTTCGCACGGGCACCCCTGTCCAGAAGGAGCTTCACGAGGTCCTTTCGTCCCTTGCTGGAGGCGACCATCAGGGCGGACCACCCGTCGGCGTTGGTCCCGTTGACATCAGCGCCCATCCCCAAAAGATCCGCGACCCTGTCGACCTTGTTTTCATCGACAGCTTTGAGCAGCTCTTTCTGGAGAGTAGCCTTGGGAAAGGCGGTCTCCTTCATCTTGAGGCTCGCGATCACCGGCTCCACGACTTTCAGGTCCGGCGCATGAACATCTTTCGCGTAGGCGTCACTCACGAAAAAGACAAAGAATACGTGGTTCTTCTTGTAGTCACCAGGGAAATACAGATAGATCGCCGCATCCACCGTCACTTCCGGCTTCTCGGCCCGGTAATTCATTGAGTATACTTTCTTCTTCGCTATGGTGGAGGTCCCCTTCTTGAAAAACTTCATCTCATGGCCTGTTCCTTTCACAAGTTCATCTTTCGTCCGAGTTTCCTCCCTGTCGAAGTAGCCCTCAGCCACCTTCTCTTCACTCAGACCCCATTTGTCGGTCTCGGTTCCGACACGTAACACCTGAATAGATATTGCAGAGGCAGTCTTGCCCGCCTGTGCCGGATGTTGCTCGACTTTCTCTAATCTCACGCTTTCGGCTGCCGGGTCGGTTGTCACATCCCAGCGGCCATCGGGTGGAATTCTCACTTCGTACGTTCCGACGTCGACAGTACCCGCCCGTGTGCCTTGAGGCGCTGCCTCGCCTGGCACCACCGAAAGGCACGTCCAGAGAAGGCAAAGTACGATCGACCCGCAGAGAGAGAACTTCTTCATTGTAGGATTTCCTCCGATGAACAGAAATGAGGCACGGCAGAAATCGGCCCGCCTTCAGTTTACCCGATAGGCACTCGGCAATGAAAGAGAACCCGATCTATCATGTTCAGAACGGCCCCAGCAATACGATGAGACCTGCACCTGTGTGGTCTTCGCCGCCGCGACGACAACGGTCCGGGACGCAGGAGAAAGGATTTCACTTGGTAGGAAATTTCTTCTCGATCTTGATGATAGCGTCGGTAAGGGAGGCCGCCTTATTAGGTTCCACCTCTGCCATGATTGCCGCGGCCTTGATGCTTTTCATTCTCCAATGGACCCGTAGGTCTTGACGAGGTGTCCGTATCGCTCCTCTCTGCTCTGCTCGATCTTCTCGAGCACATCTTCCATTTATTACAGGAGCCTGTTGTATTTCTCTATCTTCTCGTCCACCGCTCGGCCGATGATAGCGAGCCGTTCTTCCTTCTGCTTCAGCGCCCTCCTTCTCCTTCAGATCGCGCTACCTTCTTTCAGGAAGCGCCGAATCAAGTGCAAAGGCTATGGGTCCCTCCCATAAGGCAACTGCCGTCACGACGGCGAGAACACAGGAGAGAAGAAGGAAGGCATGCGCTTCATGAGTGCCCTTCCCTCCTCCACCGTATTAAGCAAATGGAACAAAGGGTTTCATCTCCGCAGCCCCCTCGAATTATAATGTGAATCCATCTCCTTCTGATCTTCCTTCGCGCAGTGCTTCTGTTCAATATCAGCGAGCCTCTCGTGAAGGATTTCCACAAGCCGCTTCTCCTTGTGCGCCTCCAGGAAACATCCCTTGATATCCTCTACAATGACGTTCTTGTCGGCGACCGCCTCGTGCTGGGCGTCGATCCTTCTCGTCATCTGCAGGATGTACTCGTGAAAAAGGTCGAGGGCGAGGAAATCGGTGCGCCCGTCGCGGCACCGTCTCTCGAACTCCGCCGTTGTTCTGGCGAGGCTCTGCTCAAGGAATCGCAGCTTAGCCGTCTGTTCGTCCAGTTCCCTTATAGCCCGCATCAGTGCCATCTCGAGGAGGTCCTTATTAAAGGTCTTCATCTCGAGCACCTTTTCTACTCGCTGCCTAGTCATCTTACCGCTCCTTGGCTCCCATCAACAGACAGAGGCCCTCGATGCTGTCGGCAAGGCCGCACCTCTCATGCAGGTCCTGTCTCAGATATCCCTTGAGCGCGTCCACCAGGGCGATGGCATTGTCTACCTTGGGATTCGATCCCTCTTTGTATGCCCCAAGACTAATCATGTCTTCGAACTTCTTGTAGGCGGCATACGTCTCGACGAATTGTGCCGCAAACCCCTTGTGCACAGGATCAACGATATCGGGCATCACCCTGCTGATACTTTGGAGTATGTCAATCGAAGGATAGAGATTCTCCATGGCGAGTGATCGCGAAAGAACGATGTGTCCGTCGAGCATAGCTCTCGCCGCGTCAGACACCGGTTCAGACAGATCGTCCCCTTCGACCAGCACGGTGTAAATTCCGGTGATGCTCCCGGAATTTTCGGACATCCCGACGCGCTCAAGCAGCCTCGGCAGAAGCGAGAAGACCGACGGGGTGTACCCCTTCGACGTGGGCGGTTCCCCTATCGCCAGGCCGACTTCTCTCTGTGCCTGGGCGACACGCGTAAGGGAATCCATGAGGAGAAGCACATCCCTCCCAAGAGCCCTGAAGTATTCGGCTATCGCGGTAGCGACGAATGCTCCCCTCACCTTCGCCAGGGGCGGCTGATCAGCCGTCGAGACCACCACTACAGACCTCTTCAGGCCGTCAGGGCCGAGGTCTTTCTCAATGAACTCTCGTACCTCACGGCTCCTCTCCCCTATGAGGGCGATTACGTTCACCGATGCACCGGTGTAGCGGGCAATCATTCCGAGCAGGACGCTCTTGCCTACACCAGAACCTGCCATGATGCCGACTCTCTGCCCCTTACCGCACGTGAGCAGCCCATTGATCGCCCTTACCCCGAGGTCCAGCGGCTCGCATATCCTCCTCCTGAACAGCGGATGAGGCGTCGGTGCCAGAAGCGGGTATTCGGTCCCCGAGATGCGCCCCTTACCGTCAAGCGGGTCTCCCCTGTCATTCAGTATCCTCCCCACGGCATCCTGAGACACTTTGACCGAAGCGGTCTTTCCATGCGGGAGCACTCTGCTCCCAAGGCCGATGTTCGAGAGGTCCCCTATTCCCATGAGGAGCACCTTTCCGTCCCTGAAGCCCACGACCTCCGCTTCCAGCGTCAGTCCGCCGTGAGTGAATATGCGGCACGACTCCCCGACACTCGATTTGACCCCCGTTGCCTTTATGATGGTTCCCGTGATCTCCACAACGCGGCCGTACACCCTCATCGGTTCGCAGGAGCCGACCCTGCCGATGTACGGGGAGAGATCTATCATCTGCACAAGCCCGGCACTTGCGCGACCATATCTTCCAAGAGGTTCTTCGTCTGCTCTTCGGGGGAGATCACGACCTCTTCCGAAGGGCCGACCACCACCGTACCGTGCGCAGAAACCGAGGGATCAACGTCGAACAGGAT
Source organism: Chloroflexota bacterium (assembly GCA_050257935.1). Lineage (GTDB taxonomy): Bacteria > Nitrospirota > Thermodesulfovibrionia > Thermodesulfovibrionales > Dissulfurispiraceae > JBLMXV01. The sequence goes on along the minus strand of JBLMXV010000104.1, from coordinate 3,886 downwards.
GTCGGGGTGCACGGAGAGGAGCGCGGGTCTGTGCTTCGTGAAGAGGTCGAACAGGGAGGGATGGATCTTTATGATGATCTGCCCCGTCCTTTCTATCTTCATGAGCGAGTCCTTCGTGATCTCGACGATCGTGTCGGGGTCAAGCGTGAGTTCCCTCACGATGATCTGTCGGGCGATGGTGACAGCGAGCTGCACTACCTGCGGTTCGAGTTCACCTATCAGCTTTTCCCTGAACGCACTGAGTTCCCTAAGGACCTTTTCCAGTTTCTCGAGAAGAACACGGATCTTCTCCTCACCCATCGCAAATCCCGCCTTCTCACCTTCCTCGAAGCCCTTCTCGTAGGCCTCCCGCTCCAGTTCCTCACACCTCTGAGAGGGCGAGATCTCGTCCTGCGGCCGGCCTTTCAGTCTTTCGAAGGACGGCATGCGGTAAGGGTGCACGCGATCACCCTGCACGACCCTGCCCTTATTCAACAACTTCCTCACCGTCCATCCTGGCTACAACGATTCTTCCCTCCGCCTCAAGACTCCGCACCGTTTTGATGATGCTCTGCTGTGCCCTCTCTACGTCGGATACCCGCACAGGTCCTCTCGTCTGCATTTCTTCCTTCAGTATATCGCCTGCCCTTTGGGACATGTTCTTGAATATCTTTTCCCTGAGTGCCTCGGATGCGGTCTTGAGCGCCACCGAGAGATCCTCTGTGCTGACCTCCTTCAGGAGAGTCTGGATCCCTCTGTTGTCAACCATCACGAGGTCATCAAAGACGAACATGAGCCGCCTTACCGAGTCAGCGAGCTGGCCGTTCCTCTCCTCCATCTTTTCGAGGACCGTCTCTTCAGTGGTGCGGTCGCACCGGTTGAGTATCTCGGCGAGGGTTTTCGCACCGCCGATTCTCTTGCCCTTCTTGTTCCCGACATCTAACTGCCCTCTGAGTTCCTCCTTGAGTTCCTCGATCGCGTGCTCCGGTATCCGCTCCGAGCTCGCTATCCTCATGCACACCTCGGGGCGGAGTTTCTCCGGCAGGAGGGACAACACCTCGGCGGCCTGACCTGCTTCGAGCAGACAAATGACGAGGGCTGCTGTCTGGGGATGCTCCCCAGAAAGAAAAGCGGCAAGGGACTTAGGGTCGGCCCGCTTGAGCGCATCGAGAGGACCCTCTCTCGATGCCATTTCGAGGACTTTTGCCGCACCGTCCTCTCCGAGTCCTTTGAGAAGGACTCTCCTGGCAAACTCCTCGCCTCCGACGCGCACGTTTCCCCTGTCGATGGCGCCGGTAACCTCCTTGAAGACATCGTCGATTGTGCCCTTGTGAACGGTGGTGAGACGGGAGATATGCTTCGTGAGCCTTCCTATGTCTTCGACGTCGAGACCTCTGAGCACCTCAGACGCCACCTCTTCACCAATGGAGCTGAGAAGAATCGCCGCCTTGTCAAAACCGCTCAGCTGCATTATCAATCCTCCGCGATCCAGCCCTTGATGAGATGCGCAGCCTCATGGGGGTTCTTTTTCGCCCACTCGATCACCCGCTCCCGCGAAGCTCCCTCGGGCAACTGCATGATCCGCTCGAGTTCAGCAACTGTTTGGGGGAGATGGATGACGGACTCTGTGGCAGGCTTGGGCGCCGTCAGAACTCTCAGCAATGGCCTGAGCAGGAGCAGCCAGAGCAGCACCACGGTGATGAGTGGCACCAGGTACTTCAGTACCGTGAAGACGATGGGCATCACGTCGTTGCTGCTCTCGGCGAGATCCTCTTGCGGTGAGCCCTCAAACGGCATGTTGACGACGCGCACCTCGTCTCCCCGCTCTGCCGAGAAGCCTATGGCGCTTTTCGCCATCTCCTCGAAGTTCTTCAATTCCTCCTCAGAACGCGGCTTGTATTGCCTCTCCTTGGAGCCGGACGCCGCAGCTACTGTGCCGTCGACGAGCACCGCAACGGTCAGCCTCTTTATCTCTCCCGGCTGCTGCACCACTCTGCTGACCACTTTGCTGATCTCATAGTTGATCGTCTCGTTCTTCTTCTCTGCCTGGGCCCGAGAGGGGCCGCCCTGAGCCTGCGCTTTCCCGGGTATGTTGGAGGAGACCCCGGGCACTACGCTCGTTGCCCCCTGTGTGGTCTTCTCAGAGGTCCTCTGCTCGCTCCTCACGATCTGGCCATCTGGATCGAACCTCTCCTCCGTCTTCTCGACGCGGGAGAAGTCCACTGTAGCTGAGACCTTCGCACGGACCTTCTGCTTTCCGACGACGGGTTCGAGGATAGAGATCACCCTCGCCTCGATGTCCCGCTCCAAGGCGTGCTGATACTCGATCTGCCCGGTGGTCATCCCTGCCACGTCGTCTCTCGCCGAGGTGAGCATGTCGCCCTGGCTGTCGACAACTGCCACGTCCTTGGGACTCAGACCCTCAACGCTGCTCGACACGAGATGGACGATGCCCTGCACCTGACCCTGGGTGAGTTTCCTTCCGGGTTTCAGCTTGACTAGAACAGACGCCTTCGGCCTGTCCTCATCCTTCATGAAGAGTGATCTCTCCGGGACGGCAAGGTGGACCCTGCACTGGTCCACTTCCGACAGCGACTTTATTGTCCTGGCGAGCTCTCCCTGCATAGCCCTGCGGTAATTGAGCTTCTGTACGAAATCGGTGGTGGAGAAACCGATCTTGTCGAACACTTCGAACCCGACACCTCCGCCTTGGGGAAGTCCATGGCTTGCGAGACCGAGCCTCAGGTCATACACCCTCTCGGCAGGCACACTGATCACGTTTCCCGTCACCTTGTAGGGGACCTTCTGTTCCTTCAATTTCTGGATGATCATACCAGCGTCTTCCTCGCTCAGGGTGCCGTAAAGAGGCTGGTAGTCGGCCCGCTGTATCCACGCGAATAAGACTATGAGCGACGCGACGCTGATCGTCGCCACCGAGAGGAGCACCACCTTATTCCTCACTGGCAGCGCCCGGATCCTTTCGGCGATATCAGAGAATCGGGTCATCACACCTGCATCCTCGAGATCTCGTCATAGGCGCTGAGGAGCCTGTTCCTCATCTCGACCATGAGCTGGAAGGACATCTCCACTTTCTGCATCGCGATGATGGCCTGGGTGATGTCGCACCCCGAAGCGACGTCCTTCACCGCCTGGTCCGCTTCATTCTGTATCCGGGTGAGTTGTCCTAGAGCATCCTCCATGATATCGCGGAACCCGCCCGCTGCTTTGCCGCTTCCCGGTTTTCCCACATCCAAGCTGTGGCTGTTGTGTACACTATTGATCGTCAGCTCTGACATCAGGACCTCCCGAGTTCGAGGATCTCGAGCACCATCGATTTCGCCGTGTTGAATGAAGTGACCGATGCTTCGTACGCCCTCGACGCCATCATCATGTTCACCATTTCCTTGATCACGTTGATGTTTGGCATTGCCACATTCCCGCCCGAGTCCGCATCGGGATGAGAGGGGTCGTGGACGGTCCTGAAAGCGGTGTTCATGTCTGTCACCACGTCATCGACCCTGACTCCCACATGCAGGCTGTCGCCGTGTGAGTACGAGACTGGAGAGTAGACCACATCCCTTCTGCGGTAGGGCCCACCCCCTTCGCTCCCTGTGGAGTGAACATTCGCCATGTTCGAGGCGATCACGTTCATCCTCCGGTGCCGGGCCTCAAGGGCTGACGCATTGACCTTGAAGATACCAGATGCATCCATCACCGCCTCCTCAGCGCGCTCTTGAACATGCGAATCCTTGTTGCAACATGGTGATGCCGGCTTGGAAGAGAAGCGCGTTCTCCGTCATCTTGCCCACCTCTAGGTCAAGTTCTACGGTGTTTCCGTCAACCCAGGGCTCTCCTGTCTCCGCTATGCCGCCGGGTGCCGGTGCGACCGAACCGTGGGATATGTGCA
>JBLMXV010000103.1:0-9678 GCA_050257935.1 Chloroflexota bacterium | reverse complement strand
CGACCTTGTCCATGATGAACCGCGCCCCCCGATCTTCCGTCATTTTCTCAAGATTGAAGCGCACTTGCTGAGGGGCATACGTTCCTGAGAGCAGCCCGGGGCCCATGCCGGAGTAATAATGAAAGCGCGTCGGGCTCACAAGAGTCACCCGGTGCCCACGCGCACTGTAGGAGGGGATGTTGCACAACGCAGTCAGGTGGGCGTGGCCGCCCCCGACGAAGACAAGCGCTCTACCCATAACAGTGATTTCTCATCCTCACATGCCTAGCCCACATCATTCACAAATCCAGCCATGAAAGTCAGGGTGGGGGCGGCGAAAGGACATTCCGAGCGATACCTCTGCCTTGTTCCACCACGTGTTCCAGCCCGATGCACGAACACACACTGTGCGTGCAGGACGTGGGACATCATAAATGAAATCCGTCGCTTTGGAAAGGACTTGAGCCGCCTCCGTCCTGATGCTGCTGCATTCGTATGAATGATCAGGGCTAGGTTGAGGATTCACCCTGGGGTTGTGCGAGAGATGGTTACTTGTACTTGAGTGCACTCTGCACCGCCTGCGCTCGGCTTTATCGCATCGAGACGAGGGATGTGATGTATGACGCCGTGAAAGGCCCCCTCTTGCCCCGCTGTTTGACGAGGAAATGAGGCGACTTCTTCGCAAGCCAGTATGTGATCTTGGGTCTCAAAAGCGGCACATTCACTACAACCTCCATCTTGTAGCAATCGAAGATCCCCTCAGGCGTAAAGACACCCTCGACTCCCGCCTGATGCACGGAGACAGTGATCGAGGCCCCCGAGAAATCGACCATGAAGACGTTCCACTCCGTCTCAGTGTCGAAGGGGAAGGAACGAAGGAGAATGAGCAGCGATGCATCCACCGCAAGCGGATACTCGTTCGGGATCGTGAGCGATTTCGCCTTTCCCGACTTTCCGGCCGAATTCCCTACGTAGACCTTGCTGTCGTCGCGCCATACCCTCCGCACCTCTTCGTCCGACCCGGAGCGGGAGTCCCTCATGGCAAAGACAAACCTGCCCCTTTTGTCGGTCACCACGCGTACATGGTCGGCCCGATCCATCGCAGTAACTGTCGCGCTGTACTCAATGCTGTCAACCGCGGTCACAAACCGGGTGTCGATCACTTCCCTGAGTTGATGGTCAAAACTCCCCTCAGGCATCGCTTCGTAGCGGTACCGCTCGACATCGTTTCCGGCCTCATCCTCGCCGCATGCAGGCAAGCCATACGCAGCCATGAATACCACAAGGGCAAAGACGAACATCCGGCCTCTCGCCGGTATTATCATCACCACAGCAAGGCACCCAGCGGAATGATGCCGAACCACAGGATATACGTCAGTGTCGATGCCATCAGAGGGTCTATCCTTCTGTCGAATTCGCCTTTCCTCCGCAGAGTGCGCAGCGCCGCAAGGAGCAGCACCGCATGGGGAACGACTATCAGGATCGCCGCTCCGGTCAGCCCCGGGATAATTCCCCGGAGCCAGAGCGCGAAGCCGGAAAGCGCCGCGAGCACCACGCACACACCTGCGACCGTGGTGGCATGACGGGAGCCGAGAAGGACTGATATGGACTTCTTCGATGCCATTGCGTCGGAAGGCCGGTCCGGGATACCGGCGAGCGTGTTTGCCGCCACGACGGAGAAAAAAAGAGGGATGCCCAGGAGCCACGGCAGGTCCGACTGCCAGACGCCGGTCTGGAACAGGTAGCCGCACACGATGAGGTAGAAGCTATGCGTAGAGCCCACCACAACCTCGCCGAGCCCGCGGTAGCTGAAACGAAGCGGCGGAACGGTATAGCCGATGCCCAGCACGACGCCGACGGCGATGGAAGAGAGCACGGCCACTGGAGACGCCGCCCGTTCAATCCCCACGAGAAGCGCCGCTGCGCCCCCGCATAACAGAAGCGCGATGACGACGCCAACTCTGGCCTGCGCTGCCGTGATCCTTCCTTCGACGAGCATCCTCGATCCGCCAGTGAACGGTCCATAGTTCGAGTTCAGCCTGTCTGTCTCGTAGTCGTAGATCTCATTTGAAAATATTGTGGCGAGTTCAATGAGGAACAGCACCACGTATCCGACGCCGTACACCGCGCCGTTGAACACGCCCGTGGCATGATACGCGGCGGCAACGCCGACACTGTAAGCAATGAATGCCATGGGATGGAACTGAAACCGCGCGAGTTTCAGCCAGGCGATGGCTTTTTCGCTCACCGGCGCCTCACAGCCTCCCTGAGCGGATGATGGAGATGATGAGCCACACACCGAGCACCACAGCAACGAGGAAAGCCGTAATCCCGAGGAAGGAGAGGCCGTACACCGTGGGGAGGACGCCCGTGGCATGCAGGATCGAGGAACTCAGGATGATCGAACTGACGATAATCGCGAAGGCGATGCGGTTGCTCGCCTTATCAAGGTCCTTGATGAACTCGGGCAGGTTCACATGGTACATCTTGAGGTGGATGTCGTCTTTGAGCGCCTTTTTCATGAGTTGGCGGAGCTGTCTGGGGAAGAGAAGGGCGAAATCTCCCAGTTCGGCGGCATGCTTTTTCGTCCTGTCGTAGAGCCTGGAGGGGCTCATCTTCTCCCTCACAAAGCGGGAGGCGAACGGCTCCGCCGCGCCTATCACGTCGAATTCCGGATCAAGCTGTCTCGCGATGTTCTCGAGGATGAGGAGGGCCTTGTCTATCAGCAGCAGGTCCGAAGGTATCTTGAGGTTGTGCCTGATCGCCAGATGTATCACCGTGTCGAGGTACTCTGCAACATTGATCTGATTCAGGCTGAGCCCGTAGAGCGGCTCTATCATCTCCGCAAGCTCGGCCTTGAACTCTTTCCTGAAACTGTCGAGGTCCCTGTCGTCGGGGACGATGCCGAGCTCGATGTACTGCTCCACGAGCCTCTCGAAGTCCTTCCTGATAATCGCCAGGAAGGTGTTCGCCAGCGTCTCCTTGAGCGCGTCCGAGATTCTCCCCACGATTCCGAAATCAACGAAGGCGATCATCCCGTCAGGCATGACGAAGATGTTCCCGGGATGCGGGTCTGCGTGGAAGAAGCCGTCCTCGAGGATCTGCTTGAGGTAGGCATTCACCACCGTCCTCGCCAGCGTCTTCCTGTCGATGCCCATCTCGTCGATCGTTTTCACGTCATCGATGCGTATGCCTTCCACCATTTCCATGACAAAGACCCGTTCCGTCGCATACGACATGTACGGGCGGGGGATGCAGACTGCCGTGCTTTCCGCGAAGTTCTTCCTGAAACGGGCGCAATGGCGCGCCTCCTGCATGAAGTCCAGCTCCCTCCTCACGGTCCTGGAGAACTCGTTCACGATTCCCACGGGGTTGAACATCCTGCTCTCGGGGAGGTACCTTTCGAGAAGCCGTGCAACCGCGGACATGATGGAGATGTCGGACTCTATATCCTCCCTGATCTTCGGCCTCTGCACCTTCACCACCACCCTCTCCCCGTCGGCGAGCCTCGCCCGGTGCACCTGGGCGATGGATGCGGCGGCAACGGGCGTTTCCTCGAAATCGCCGAAGACCTTTTCCATGGGCACCCTGAGCTCCTCTTCTATGATCCGGCGCGCCTCGTGCGCAGGAAACGACGGCACCTCGTCCTGTAGTTTCTTGAATTCGTCGGCGAAGCGGACAGTGATGAGGTCCGGCCTCGACGCGAGGAGCTGGGCGAGCTTGATGAAGGTGGGGCCGAGTTCGGCGAAGGCCATGCGCAGGCGCTCGGGGAGCGCCCGCCCCCTGACCGCCGGCCACATGCCGAAGGACTTCAGCCTGTTCCTGAAGGGGATGTACTTTCCGAGGGTGATCTGGTCGATAACCTGGCCGAAGCCGTACTTGAGAAAGACATTGACGATATGCTGAAGCCGCCTACCCGACTTGTATGTCAGGGCAAGCCTTGCAAGCTCCACGGTTATCCGCCGGTCGCCTTCCTTTCGTCCTCGAGCCTCTTCAGCCGGGACGAAAGCTCCTGCAGTTTTGTCTCGATCCCCTCCACATCGGCGCTCGTAGCAACCTGCATCGTCTCGAGGCCCTTGGCCATGAGATCGGAGACCGTCTTGCTCAGCTCGGTCTTGCTCCTGTCTGCGAGGTCCATCCATTCTTTGACGAGCTTCGCACCCTGGGACTCGCTCAACTCACCTTTTTTCACCAGATCGTCGATGAACTCCCTAATACGCTCCTGCACGCCGAAGCCGGCCATGAGCGTATTCCTGATGAGATCGAAGACAGTCATATCGCCTCCTTATTTTTCGATCGCCGGTCGCAGGTCCACGGTCACGAGCGATTATCCGGCCGAGAGCTGTGTTCCCACGATGTCGTACACCGCCTCGAGTGCGCTGTCGAGCCGGTCGGTCCCGGTCACGTCAGAAACGCCTCCCTGAGCCATCTCCGCCTTGCCGCCCCCCCGTCCGCCTGCCAGTTCGGCGACCTTCTTGAGGATCGCGCCTGCGCTCAGCTTCGCGGTGAGGTCCCTGGTCACCATGGCAACCATCGAGGCCTGACCGTCCTTCACCGATGCGACGACGAGAGCACCGGAACCGAGCCTGTCCCGCAGGTTATCGGCGAGAACCCTCAGGTCTTTCTGTTCGAGGTCATCGACACGGCAAGAGAGGACCTTCACCCCATTGACCTCTCTCGCGCCCTGCAGCAGTGAGGCAGAGCTTTGGGCGGCGACCTTCGCCTTCAGCGCCTCACGCTCCCTGTCGAGTTCCCTGATGTCCGCGAGGAGTTTCTCCACGCGCTCCACGGGCCTGTCCGTCTTGAGCATCTCCCCGAGCGTCCTGAGTTCATCGCTCTTCCGCCTCAGATGCTCGAAGGCCCCGGCGCCGGTGAGCGCCTCGATCCTCCTTATGCCGGATGCCACGCTGCCCTCAGAAGCGATCACGAAGAGGCCTATGTCGCCCGTGGCCCTGCAGTGCGTCCCGCCGCAGAGTTCAGCGCTGAAGCCCGGCACGCTGACGACTCTCACTTCTTCTCCGTACTTCTCGCCGAAAAGCGCCACCACACCTGACTTCAGTGCCTCCTGTATCCCCGTCACCTCCGTCAACACCGGGCTGTTGTCCAGTATCTTCCTGTTCACCCGGTCCTCGATCATCGCCACTTCCGCCGCATCAAGAGACGAGAAATGGCTGAAGTCGAAACGGAGTCTTTCGGGATCGACGAGGGATCCGGCCTGCTTCACCTGCTCTCCGAGGACCATCCTCAGGGCGGCATGGAGGAGATGCGTTGCCGTGTGGTTCCTCGCCGTGGCCAGCCTCTTCTCCCGGTCGACGCGGCACTGCACCTTCTGCCATACCTGGAGAGTGCCTCGTGTAACCATGGCTGCGTGTGCATGAAGCCCGCCCTCCTTTTTCGTGCCGATGACCGTCGCCTCCACCCCGTTGCTCGTCATGAAGCCCGAGTCTCCCACCTGCCCTCCCGACTCGCCGTAGAAGGGTGTCTTGTCGAGAAAGATCTCCACCTCTTCTCCGGCAGCAGCCTCCTTAACCACCTTGCCCTCTCTGAGAATGGCCTTTATCACCGACTCTGACTCGAGTGTGTCGTAACCGATGAAGAGCGTCTCCCCGATCTCGGCGGTGAGCTCCTTGTAAATGAAAGCCACCTCCTCGTCCTCGCCGACCCATGAGGCCCTCGCACGCTCGCGCTGAGCCTCCATCTCCCTGTGGAACCCTGCCTCATCCAGTGTGAGATGGTTGTCCATCGCAATGTCCCGCGCGAGGTCGAGAGGAAAGCCGAATGTGTCGTAGAGACGGAACAATTCGTCACCGGGAATGGTCCCGGCCCCGCTCTTCCTGACCGTATCCATCACGCCGTCGAGGATCCTCATCCCCTGCTCCAGGGTCCTCGTGAACCGCTCCTCCTCGAACCTCAGGACCTTGGAGGCCCGCTCCCTTTCACTCAGCAGTTCAGGATACACATCTCCCATCGCTTCGGCGACGGCATCGACCAGCCTGTGCAGCACCGCACCCTCGAGGCCAAGCAGCTTCGCGTGTCTCGACGCCCTCCTGATGATGCGGCGGAGGACATAGCCCCGACCCTCGTTGGACGGCATGAGCCCCTCGGACAGGAGGAAAGCCGTAGAGCGGATGTGATCGGCTATCACCTTGATCGACACATCGCTGTCGTGGTCCCTGCCGTACCGCACCCCGGAAAGGGATTCGACTCCTGCGATAACGGGCGCGAACAGGTCGGTGTCGAAGTTGGTCTTCTTGCCCTGGAGCACTGCGCAGAGCCTCTCAAGGCCCATCCCCGTATCGATGCTCGGCTTGGGCAGCGGGTTCAGCGTCCCCGACTCATCGCGGTCGAACTGCATGAACACGAGGTTCCAGAGTTCCAGATATCTGTCGCAATCGCAGCCGACGCCGCACTTCTCCGTTCCGCAACTGAACGTCTCTCCCTGGTCGATGATGACCTCCGAGCAGGGCCCGCAAGGACCTGTGTCGCCCATCTGCCAGAAGTTGTCCTTTGCACCGAGCCTCACGATCCTTTCATGGGGGATACCGGTCAGCTCGTTCCAGAGGGCCGCCGCTTCGTCATCGTCCTCGTACACCGAGACCCAGAGCCTGTCCTTCGGCAGCTTGTACCATCCGGTGAGGAGCTCCCACCCGTACAGTATCGCGTCTCTCTTGAAGTAGTCCCCGAAGGAGAAGTTCCCGAGCATCTCGAAGAATGTATGGTGCCTCGCCGTATGGCCCACATTTTCGATGTCGCTGTGTTTGCCGCCCGCCCTCATGCACTTCTGGCAGGTCGTCGCCCTCGTGTAGGGCCGCTTCTCGGTCCCCTGGAATGACGCCTTGAACTGAACCATGCCCGCATTGGTGAACAGAAGGCTTGGGTCATTCGTGGGGATAAGGGAAGAGCTGCGCACGACCTCGTGCCCTCTGGATTTGAAGAAATCGAGGAAAGATCTCCTGACCTCTCCGCTCTTCATTTGCCCGCCGGCTCCTGGAGTTTAATGGTCTCCTGGACCTGCTCCCTCGGCACCACGCCCCCCGCCTGCCCTCCACCCTGCGGAGAGCCAGACTCTTTAGTCTGGATGACCGCGTCAGGTTCGGGCACCATGTAAAAGAGCTTGCCGTCCACGAAGAGGAGTTTCCTCGTCTCGTACACCCCGAACTTGGTATAGGTCCACTCCTCCCTTGCCTTCCCCTCGAAGGGCATGAGGGTACGCACCGACTCGGGCGGTCCCCAGGCGTACCGCACCATCTCCGGCGTCATCCCGAGCATGACCTCACCCTTCATGATCCTCGATTGGACGTCTAGGGGAAAGTCCTTGATCTCATCATGAGTGTATCTGACGTCCTTTGTCGCGCTACAACCGACTGCTACGACTATCATAATCACGAGCAAGACTGCCGCGCGTGGCTTCATCACTCCTCCTTTGTCTCGAGATATTTCATTGCCTGACGTATCATCTCAGATGAGAAACCTCTTCTGGAGAGCGCTCCCCAGAGCCTTCTCTTCTCCGTTTCTTCGTCAAGGTCACGGGGTGCCTTCCTTGTCTTCTTACGGAGAAGGTTCACCGCCGAGTCCAGGTAGTCATCGTCGCTCCCGCTCACCTCGCTGACGAGATCGGGCGGTATGCCCCGCCTCAGCAGGAACTGGGCGGTGCCCTTTCTCCCCAAGTGCTTGGCTTCCACCGCCTGCCTCCTGAGAAGGGCTGCGAGCCGGCGGTCATCGACAAAACCCTGGGCCCTCAGTGCTTCCACTACCCCGTCGACCTCGTCGGCGGCGTAGCCCTTTCTCTCGAGTCTCTCACGGAGTTCCCGTTCGCTCCGGTCGCGGTAGTTGAGGAGGCGGTAGGCGTACCTCAGCGCCCCACTGCCGGACCCGCCGGGGCCCTCCACCCGTGCCGCCCGCTAAGAACCCACCGCAGCCTTCTGCAGCCCGACGGCCTCGAGGACTTTCGCCTCGATCTCAGCAGCGACTGCAGGGTTGTTCCTGAGGAACTCCTTTGCGTTCTCCCTGCCCTGCCCTATCCTGCTGCCGGCATAGCTGTACCACGCCCCTGCCTTCTCGACGAACCCCTTGTCCACGCCGAGGTCCACCAACTCTCCCACCCTGGAAATGCCCTCGTTGAAGTAGACGTCGAACTCGGCCTGCCTGAACGGGGGTGCCACCTTGTTCTTTACTACCTTTACACGTACCCTTCCGCCGACCGTCTCCTGTCCCTCCTTGAGGTTGTCGATCTTCCGTATGTCCAGGCGCATCGAGGCGTAGAACTTGAGCGCCGTGCCGCCGCTCGTGGTCTCGGGGTTGCCGAACATCACCCCGATCTTCATGCGTATCTGGTTGATGAAGACCACCGTAGTCTGGGACTTGGATATCGCAGCGGTGAGCTTCCGCAGCGCCTGGCTCATCAGTCTCGCCTGGAGGCCCGGGAGGGAGTCGCCCATCTCGCCCTCGATCTCTGCCTTGGGTACCAGGGCGGCCACCGAGTCGATGACGATGATGTCGATCGCGCCGCTCCTGACGAGAGTCTCGGCAACCTCGAGGGCCTGTTCGCCTGTGTCCGGCTGCGACACGAGGAGGTCCTCCGCTCTCACGCCGAGACGTCCGGCATATGCCACGTCGAGCGCATGCTCCGCGTCGATGAATGCCGCAACGCCGCCCGCCTTCTGCGCCTGAGCGATCGCGTTCAGGGCAAGCGTCGTCTTCCCCGACGACTCGGGACCGTAGATCTCGACGACCCTGCCGCGCGGAAACCCGCCTATACCCGTCGCGATGTCCAGTGTGATCGAACCTGTAGGGATTGCACCGATGCCCTCGGCGGCCTCCGAAGCTCCGAGGCGCATGATCGATCCCTTTCCGAAGCTCCGCTCGATCTGTGAAATGGCCATCTCGAGGGCCTTTGCCTTGTCCTTGTTCATCCAGTTCCTCCTGTCACCCCGTGCCGATCGCGCACCCGTGAACCTTGCGGTACTCAGCGCCCGTCGGCTTCAGCACGCTCTGCATCACGAGCACTTCTCGTACGGGTATAGTACCAAAAAAGGTCTCGCGAAATGTACAAAACTCCTTGACAGTCCACTCTATATCCCTCGCATCCCTGACGCGGGCAACGGTGAGGTGGGGCGAGAACTTCCTGGTCTCCCGTGTGAACCCGAGTTCCGAGAGCGACGCGTCGGTCTCGGCATAGAGAAGCTCCATTTCCTCCGTAACCTCGATTCCTACCCAGAGTACGCTGGGACGCCTTATGCTGGGGAAGGCTCCCGTTCCTCTCACACTGACGGTGAAGGGCTCGTGGCGACCGCAGACCTCGGCTACGCGTGCCCTGACCTTGTCCACGGTCCCGTCGGGAATCTCTCCGAGAAACTTAAGCGTCACGTGAATGTTTTCGACTGGAACCCACCTCACGCCCCGGGAGGTGTGGCGAATCCCTTCTATGAGACCGCGAACGTTCTCCTTGACCTCCTGAGGGACGTCTATGGCGACGAAACAGCGCATGGTCTAGAAGAACCTCCAGATCTGCAGCAGAAGATTGGTGATGAGGCCGGCAGCGATGTCGTCGAGCATGATCCCGAGGCCGCCGGTGATGCGCCGTTCGATCACGCCTACCGGAAACGGCTTTAGTATATCGAAAAGCCTGAACAAAAAAAAGGCTGAAACGAGGTAACCCGGAGTGAGGGGAAGGAATGAGACGGAGACGAGATATCCTGC
>JBLMXV010000102.1:0-19813 GCA_050257935.1 Chloroflexota bacterium | reverse complement strand
GCGCTGCACAGTGCCTGACGGGTGGTTGAGCACCAGCTCCAGGGGTGGGATGCGACGAGGAAGGAGGGACTACTTGGCTTTCTTGACGGGGTTGTTGTGCTTGTCTAGCTTAATGATCTTGGGGCCGAAGCCCGCCACTTCGCTTTCGTCCAGCAGGCAATAGGCGAAAATAATTATTCTATCTCCCACCGCTCCTTTCCTGGCCGTGGGACCGTTGAGGCAGAACTCGCGCGACCCCCGTTTTCCGGGTATCACATAAGTCTCGAAGCGCTCACCATTGTTCATGTTGCTGATCATCACCTGTTCGTAGGGAAGTATGTCCACCATCTCCATCAGCTCCGGATCAATGGTGATGCTGCCCTCGTAAGCGAGGTTCGATTCGGTCACATTCGCCAGGTGGATCTTCGATCTGAGGAACGATCTTATCATGGGGTCATTACGTTCCCGACTGTGCATGGTGTCCCTGCAGTATATCAGCAGGTCAGTCGAAAGTCACCTCCTATTCGATGATTTTCGGGACGCGATAGAAATCCTCCGTCCCGTCGGGTGCGTTCCTGAGGGCCTCTTCGCGCGGAAGCGAAGACTTCACCACATCCTCCCTCATCACGTTGCTGAGGGGAACTATGTGCGAAGTAGGCTCCACACCTGTGGTGTCGAGGGTGCGCAGTTGCTCGACATACTCAATGATGCTGCTCAGTTGGTCCCGAAAGGTCTCCAGTTCCCGTTCAGTGAGCGAGAGACGTGACAGCGCAGCAATATGGGCGACCTGCTCGGCGGTGATCCTCATGACCTTGTCCCCTTACCTGCCATGCCGCAACTCCGTATCTCAGATTCTCTCGAGGTTCGCGAATTTCGCGGCGAGACGCTTCAGGCCGACCGTCGAGAAGTTGACCGTCACCTTTGTGTCGTCGCCCTCACCGCAACAGTCTCTCACCACGCCGATGCCCCAGGCAGGGTGCTTCACACGAGTGCCCACCATGTATAATGCAGCGGGCCTTCTCGCGATGATCTGCGGCGTCTCGACGGAGCAGACGGCATGCTCGGGGACCCTCTCCACCCAGGTGCAGCAGTCCTGCGGCACTCCTTCGAGGAAACGTGAGGGTTCCTGATCCTGGACCTTGGAGTAGAGGCGCCTCTTTCGCACACCGGTGAGGTGCAGGATGTCCTTAGCGCGGGTCATGCCTACATAGAGGAGTCTCCTCTCCTCCTGTATCTCCGAGATGTTGTCCATGGCCTTGAAATAGGGCAGTATGCCTTCCTCCAATCCGGCGATGAAGACCACGGAGAACTCCAGGCCTTTCGCCGCATGAAGCGTCATGAGAGAGACCGCTTCCCCGCGCGGCGTTTCGTCCGCCGAAGACATCAGGGAGACTTTGTCGATGAAGTCCCTCGTAGCCGTATTCTCCGCAGACGATATAAGTTCGATCACATTCTGGATCTTTTCATCTTCCAGAGATTCGAGGTACAGCGTTTTCTTGACGATGTCTTTGATCAGGTCAGCGGCGGAGGTGAATGATGCGGGGGAAATCCCCTCGACGAGTTTTATGAACTCGCTCAGCTTTTCCTTCAAGGATGACGCGACGCCGTTGGATTTCAGCATGAGCTTGACGGCTGAAAAGAGGCTCAGGGAGTTTTTCTTCGCCTCTCCTTCGATCTTCATGAGAGTAGAGGCTCCTATCCCGCGGGACGGGCTGTTTATGACCCTCCTGAAGCTGACATTGTCGTGGTGGTTGCACACGAGTCTCACGTACGCAATGACATCTTTTACCTCGCGGCGGTGGTAGAAGCTGAGGCCGCTTATGACCTGATAGGGGATGCCCTCCGCGCGCAGGGCATCCTCTATGGCCCTCGCCTGGAGGTTGATACGGTAAAGAACTGCAAAGTCTTTGTACTCGTAATTGGCCTTCAGATAAATGTCCTTGATGGTGCGCGCAATGAACTTCGCCTCTTCCTCCTCAGTCAGGACCCTGCAATAGGAGACTTTCTCTCCGCAGCCTCGCTCGGTCCAAAGGGTCTTCGGGTTCCTCTGCGTGTTTTTCGATACCACGGACCCTGACACGGTGAGGATGTTTTGGGTAGACCGGTAATTCTGCTCGAGCTTTATCACCTTGACTCCCGGGAAGTCCCGTTCGAAGCTCGCGATGTTCGTCACCTCCGCGCCCCTGAACTTGTAAATGCTCTGGTCATCGTCGCCGACGGCGAAGATGTTCCGGCAGTGGGCGGCGAGCAGGCGGAGAAACTCGTACTGGGCCTTGTTGGTATCCTGGAACTCGTCGACGAGAACGTGAGTGAAGAGTTCACAATAACGCTCGAGGACCTTGGGATGTTCGCGGAAAACCTTTACCGTGAGCATGATGAGATCGTCGAAGTCGAGAGCGTTGGAACGCTTCAACTCGTCCTGGTATCTCAGGTACACTCTCCCGAGTTTTTCGTCAAAGGTGAAGCCGTCTCCACTGGACAGAAACTCTTCAGGCGAGACCAGCGATGACTTGAGGATGCTTATCCGCGATGCGACGCCCTTGTAAAGGGCCTCGTAGATGTTCAGCTCCCTCAGTATGTGGCGGATCAGCGCACACTGGTCATCGTCGTCGTAAATGGAGAAGTCGGGTCTGTAGCCGAGGGTCTTGATCTCCTTCCTGAGGATCCTGTTGCACTGCGAATGAAACGTCCCTATCCACGCATTCTTGATGCCGCCGTCGGCGAGCCGGGAGATCCGCTCACGCATCTCGTCCGCTGCCTTGTTTGTGAAGGTCACGGTGAAGATGCCCGTGTGCGCACACTTCTTCCTCTTCACGAGGTGGGCGAACCGGTGACTGATCACTCGGGTCTTGCCGCTTCCAGCACCTGCAAGGACGAGAATGGGACCCTTGCTGTAAAGGATCGCTTCTCGCTGGGCGGGATTCAGCTCTTCGAGGACTTCTTTCGCCATGTGCTATCTCCTATTATAGAAAAGGTTTATTCCCAGTGGCAAGAAAAGGTGCCACGCTGCGCACAGCGGATCTGTTTCTGTCTTCGCACATCTTCTACTCAACGGTCACACTCTTGGCAAGGTTTCTCGGCTGGTCCACATCGCACCCCCTGAGCACGGCGATGTGATAGGCGAGGAGTTGCAACGGTATCGTGAACATGATGGTGTTCAGGAACTCGTTCGTGCTGCCGACGCGCACCGTGTAACGGCAGAGGTTCCCGAGAAATCCGTTGCCCTCTGTGACGAACGCCACGACCGTCCCGCCCCTGCTCCTCACCTCTTCCATGTTCGACATCACCTTGTCGAAAAGCTTCCCCGATGGCGCGATGACTACAACCGGGAGTTCCTCGTCGATAAGCGCGATGGGGCCATGCTTCATCTCTCCTGCAGGGTACCCCTCTGCATGGATATAAGAGATCTCTTTCAGCTTGAGAGCGCCTTCGAGAGCGATGGGATATTCGATGCCCCTTCCGAGGTAAAGGAAGTCGCGGGCCTTGAAAAGTTCCCGCGCGATCTGCTGGATCTGCGAGTCGAGTTCGAGGGCGGATTCTGCGCGCATCGGGAGTTGCAGAAGGTCGTCGATGAGCCCGGATATCTCCTCGTCGGTGAGCGTCCCTCGCACATGAGCCAGGGCAATGCCCAGAAGATAGAGCGCTACGATCTGGGTTGTGAATGCCTTTGTGGATGCTACGCCGATTTCAGGACCAGAATGGGTGTAGAAGACGAAATCGGACTCCCGGGAGGCGGTGCTGCCTATGACGTTGCAGATGGTGAGCACTCTTGCGCCCAGCGACCGTGCCTCCCTCATAGCGGCGAGGGTGTCCGCAGTCTCTCCGGACTGGGTGATGGTCACGAAGAGGGTACCGGATCCCAGTATGGGGTTGCGGTAGCGGAACTCCGAGGCGATGTCCACCTCCACAGGAAGCCGGGTCAATGACTCGATTACATATTTGCCGACAAGTGCTGCGTGGTACGACGTTCCGCAGGCAACGATGAAGACCTTTTCGACCTTGCCGAGGGCGTCTGCGGTCAGGCCGAATTCCTCAATCGCCACCTCCGCTCTGTCGGCGAAGACCCGTCCGCGTATAGTGTCGGCAAGAGCACGGGGCTGCTCGTAGATTTCTTTGAGCATGAAATGGCGGTAACCGCCCTTCTCGGCCATCGAGGGACTCCACGAAATGGACACTACGTTCTTGTTGACCGGGCGCCCCTCAAAGTCGGTTACGGTGACCCCGTCGCGGTGCAGCACTGCCATCTCATCGTTGTCCAGGAAGATCACCTCCCGTGAGTGGCTGAGAAAGGCCGGCACGTCGGAGGCGAGGAAGTATTCCTCCTCTCCAAGGCCTACCACGAGGGGACTCTCTTTCCTGACGCCGACGACCTTGTCGGGCTCCCTCTCATCGATGACGGCAAAGGCATAGGCACCGCGCACCTCTTTCAGTGCGCTTCTGACCGCCTCTTCGAGGGTACGGCCTCCCGAGTGACTGTGGATAAGATGGCACAGCACCTCGGTGTCGGTTTGGGACGTAAAAGCGTAGCCCTCATTCTGGAGCCTGTACTTCAGCTCGACGTAGTTCTCGATGATTCCGTTATGGACGAGCACGATCCCTCCAGACCGGTGGGGATGTGCGTTTTCATCCGACGGCCTTCCGTGGGTAGCCCAGCGCGTGTGCCCGACGGCAAGGGTGCTGGTGACATTGAGGCCGCTGATGAGGTTCGCGAGGGAGTTGATCTTGCCTTTGCACCGCTTGACGTCGATATGACCGTCCGCGAAATAAGCGATGCCCGCAGAGTCGTATCCTCGATACTCAAGGCGCTTCAGGCCGTCCATTACGATCGGGACCGCATTCTGTCCCCCGATATACCCTATGATCCCGCACATGGCTACTTCTCCTTTTTCCCCCGCGTATCTTCTCTCTTTGCCTCGGCGGGGTTATCCCGGGCTGGCGTGCCATGGCCGGACCGACGGCTGCCTCTCCTCAGTGCCCATCCGTCTATGATTTTCTGCTTCACCCTGCTCAGCGAGAGGGAGAGCGCGGGGACGTTGTTGGTAATTGTGGAACCAGCGCCGATGTACGCACCCTTCCCGATCGTGACAGGCGCGACGAGTTGCGTGTCACTGCCGATGAATGCGCCGTCTTCGATAACGGTCTTGTACTTTCCCTTCCCGTCGTAGTTGCAGGTGATCGTGCCGGCGCCAATATTCACGTCTTCCCCGATTTCCGTGTCACCGAGATAGGAGAGGTGAGATGCCTTCGTACCTCTGCCAATCACCGACTTCTTGAGCTCGACGAAATTGCCGATCTTGGAAGCCGGGCCGATGACGCAATGGGGCCTGAGGTGGGCGAATGGGCCGATCACGGCACGATCATTCACTGTCGAAGACTCTATGACGGTACAATCCTTTATCTGGACGTGGTCCCCCAGGATACTGTCGATGATCCTCACTTGGGGATAGATCGTGCAGCCTCTGCCGACTGAGGTCTTCCCTTCGAGGAAGACGCCGGGATAGATCACCGTGTCGGGTCCTATTGTTACCTGGGGATGTACGTACGCGGATTTTCTGTCCACAAAGGTGACGCCTTTCTCCATCCAGACGCGGACAATGCGATCGCGCAGGTGCTCCCCTGCTGCGGCAAGGTCTTCGCGGGTGTTTATGCCCGTGAACTCGATCTCGTCTCCGAGCAGATGGGCGCCGACGCCATAACCCCGTTTCGCGGCAAGGCCGACCACGTCGGTCAGGTAATACTCGCCTTTGGAGGGGTTCTCGGAGATGTCTTCGAGGAGACGGAGCGCCGGCCGCTCGAAGGCATAGACTCCGCTGTTGACCTCGCGTATTCTCTTCTGCTCCTCAGTCGCATCCCTCTCCTCGACAATCGCCGCGACCTGGCCGCTGATTCGCAGGATCCGTCCGTATGAAAAGGGGTTGGATGCATTGAAGGTGAGCAGTGAGATCGAATCTCCCGAAGCACGGTGAAGGTCGAGGAAGCGCGTGAGTGTTTCCGGTGTCACAAGAGGGGCGTCGCCGTTCAGTACGAGCACCGTCCCTTCGGTCTCACGCAGGACTTTGAGCCCTGCCTTCAGGGCGTCACCAGTACCCCGGGGCTCTTCCTGGACTGCGTAGGTGACAGGATGCTCCTGCAGGTGGTCCCGGATCGAGACGCTGTGCGGCCCGATCACCAGAATGTTCTGCGATGCTCCTAGAGGCAGGAGGGAATTGAGCACATAAGAGACGAGGGGTTCACCCAGCAAAGTGTGCAGGACCTTGGGAGTCGAGGATTTCATCCTCGTCCCGAGTCCTGCTGCGAGGATGACGGTTGCCAGGCTCACCTGCCGTTCGCCTTTGTGCCGTCTACTAGGCCGGAAGGGGGTACCTCAGCCCTGAGTTCGCACATGACGCCTCCCGCGGCTGCCGGCACGTACCCGCGGGACTGTTCTGCGTCGGCAGTTACCAAAGGGGCAGCCTCCATGAGAAGGATACTATCGTGGAGGTTACCTGACTTCCCCCTGAGCGAGGCACATTCATTTGCTTACCATTGCTTCGTCGGGAATGTCGAAATTGGCATACACGTTTTGCGTGTCATCGTGATCTTCAAGGGACTCGAAGAGCCTGATCATCTGGTCGGCGGCTTGACCTTCCAAGGGGACATAGCTCTTGGGGAGCATGGTGATCTCATTCAGGGCGACAGGTATGCCTCGGGCATCGACGGCTTCCTTCACCTCGCTGAGCATGTCCGGTGCAGTGATAACCTCGTAGTTCTCCTCCTTCGGATCATTCCTGAGGTCTTCCGCGCCGGCGTCGAGAACAACGGTCATCAGGGTATCTTCGTCGACCTTGGACTTCTCGACGAGGATGTATCCCTTTTTTTCGAACATCCAGGAGACGCACCCCGCCTCCCCCATGCTCCCTCCTGCCTTCGAGAGGATGTGACGAAGCTCCGAGACGGTTCTGTTCCTGTTGTCGGTCAGGACCTGTATGAGCACCGCAACTCCCCCGGGCCCGTATCCTTCGTAGGTTACTTCCTCGTACGTGGCTCCGGGCAGTTCGCCGGTACCTTTCATGATAGCCTTCTTGATGTTATCGGAGGGCATGTTCGCCTCCTTCGCCTTGTCCACGGCACTTCTGAGGCGGGGGTTGCCGTCTATATCGCCTCCCCCGAGACGGGCGGCCACGGCAATCTCCTTCACGATCTTCGTGAAGGCCTTCCCTCTCTTTGCGTCGGTGTGAGCCTTCTTATGCTTTATCTGGGCCCACTTGGAATGCCCTGCCATGATGGCCCTCCAACTCTCGGTGAATAGCGAAGTGAAGAATCGGACAGCGGGGGGGTCTGTGAATGTACCGCGTACGTCGAGGTATCTGCATCCGATTCGTCCTAATATAATACTAGTCTGGAGAAAGGAGTGTCAAGGAGAACAGCGACGCGGATTAGCGTCATGCAGGCATGAGATCGCGCCGGCAGGTAAGGGGATGGGACCGTTCGCAGCGATGCGGAGCCGGTCGTCACGGTTTAGACACCCGCGTCAGAGAGCGCGTCCTTGCAAGGGCACCTTCGCACAGTCGGCAAGTCGATGATCATCCGCCTCACGAGCGGTCTCATTTGGGCCATGCTGCGCTTCATGGCTTCGATCACTTCCACGGTCGTGAGCTTGCCCTTCGCTACGCCCGCGGCAGGGTTCGTCACCACGACGATGCCGACCATGCACAGTGCGACCTCTCTCGATAGGGAAGCCTCAGGCATAGCAGTCATGCCCACGACGTCGCCACCGATTTGGGCGAAGAACGCTATTTCCGCCGCGGTCTCGAGCCGAGGGCCGTTCACGCACACATAGGTGCCCCGTTCCCTCACGTCCGTGCCGAGGCTTGAGGCTGCCTCCCTGGCCACAGCGCGCATCTCGGGGCAGTAAGGCTCCGTGAAGTCCACGTGGATGACTCCTTCTGCGTTGTAGAAGGTTGACGCACGGGCTCCGAAGGTCATATCGATTATCTGGTCGAGAAGCACCAGCGATCCGGGCTCGACGGCACGGTTGATGCCCCCTACGGCACTGATCGAGATTATCCTTTCCACACCCAGTTCCCTGAGCCCCCAGATGTTGGCACGGTAGTTTATGCTGTGCGGCGGGATCTGGTGACGCGCACCGTGCCGCGGCAGGAAGACGACCTCCCGGCCCTCGAGCGAGCCGAGAGCATAGGGTGCTGAGGGGGCGCCGTAGGGAGTCCGGAGGAGTATCTCTTCCGTTATGCCAAGGCCTTCCATCTCGTAAAGCCCGCTGCCTCCGATGATCCCGATGCGCATAGTCTATTCTATCCCACTTTGCGGAAACCCTGCTCAAGACGTCTGCGAAACTCTTGAACCTGCGCCGTGTCTGCCCTGAACACTGCCTCGAATGGTTGAATGATCCGGGTTAGACATCCGCTGCGGCATCTGGAGTGACGTTTACGTGAGGCGGTTCATCCGCTATAATAGGGCCGTGATGAAACGCCTTTCGAGAATGGCTGTCAGGGAGACCGCTGAGACAGGCGGCGACATTACAGAATGCGATTTGTCGGCACTCGATCTCAGCGACATCGACCTCAGCGGCATGTCGCTGAAGGGATCGGACCTGACAGGAGGGAAGGTTTCGAAGGCGAACCTGAGCGGTGCGGACCTGAGCGGGGCGCGGCTTGATGGCGCCGACATCAGCTCCTCGAACCTCACCGGTGCAGATCTGAGAGGAGCATCTCTCGATCGTGCAGACCTTTCTTTCTCCACGCTCATCGCTGTTGACTGTACCGGGGCGAAACTCCGGGGGGCCAACATGAAGCTGAGCAACCTCTCGGCCGCAAATTTCACCGGTGCCGACCTCAAAGGTGCGGACCTTCAGCAGGCTGAGGCGGGCGGCGCGTTGTTCAATGACGCTATCATGGACGGCACGAATGCTTACGGAACCAGCTTCGTCTCCGCATCCCTGGCTGGGGCGAGTCTCAGGGATGCCGAACTCACGAAGTCAGACCTCAATGCCGCTGACCTGAGAGGGACGAACCTCGCAGGGGCAACCATACTGAATGCCAATCTGAAGGCGGCGTTGCTTGAGGGGGCCGACCTGACCGGTGCGCGGCTTACGGGATCAGACGTGAGGCGGACCGCTCTGGATCAGGTGAGAAGGGGCGGAAAGAAGTGAGACGCCCCGGCCTTTCCCGAGTCCGGGATTGCAGAGCCGGCAAGGCCTGCGGTCTGCTATCTTCTGCATGATACTGCCTCTTTCATTGGCGTCACCTGAGACGGGTTATGATCGGAAATCATTCATCGGCGCACCGGAACGTGCGTACCGTTTCAACGTACTGTGCTTCAGCCTGACGTATGACTGCAGAGATCATGCCTCTGCCTGCTGGCTGGCGAGCACACTAATGCTCTGGGCAACCTTGTCTGTGTTTGAGAGGAAGCCGTGAGGGGGAGTGTTTTGCAAAACACGCGATCGACAGTCTTCCCGACTTTTTGTGTCCTTTGACGCTTCGCGTGCGTCCTCGCGATGAACAGGTATCAGAAGCTCATAGTGGCAGTGGGAGCTATCACGGTACTTCTGACCGTGCTCATGCCGCCGCAGTACGTGGACGTGGGGACGATGAACAGCCATGTGAACTGGGCACGGCTCGTCATGCGTCTTATCACGATCATCGTAGCGGTTCTCCTGGCAGTCCTCGTACTCGGCAAGGTTGTCAAATGAAGTCATGATCGAATGACTGAGATGGTCTACGTGAGTTGCAGAGTCTTAGGCCACAGATCTCCTGAGTGCTTTCTTGTCTATGTCGCCGAGGGAGAGCCCTTTTCCGTGCCGCGGCGAGGAGGACCCCCCGCGGACCCATGCTCCTGGTCTTCGACTTGTAGGACAAAACCTGACAAGGGCCCTGATGAAATCTTACAAGAAAATCAGTAGTCTGCCGATATGTCGTGTTCTGTTTTGGGTTTATAGTATTCGAAGGGAGCATGATCGGTGGGACGGACATGTGTGAGACAACGGAATGTGGGCAGCCGCTCCACTCGCAGGGCTCCCTGCAGTGAGCGCCTCGCTATTGTTGTGACGATTGGACGGCCGGAGGATGTCAGATGACCCGGGAAACAGCAGTTGTCGGTGAACTCTGGTCAATGGCCGTATATTTCGCTGCGGTGTTGATCATCGTGGCAGCGATGATCGGGCTGTCTTACATTCTCGGGGAACGCCATAAGGAACGAGAGACCGGCGTTCCCTACGAGTCAGGCGTCTCCTCGACGGGCTCAGCCAAGCTGCGCTTCGACGTGAAGTTTTACCTGGTGGCCGTTTTCTTTGTCATCTTCGACCTTGAGGCGGTGTTCATCTTCGCCTGGGCGGTCGCCCTTCGTGAACTCGGGTGGGCCGGCTATGCCGAGGTCTTCGTGTTCATCGTCGTACTTATCGCAGGGCTCGTCTATCTCTGGCGCCTCGACGCCCTTGACTGGGGAACCATCAGACGTGAAGAGGTTCTTGATGACAGGAGAAGGAACGAATTATGAAGAGCAAGCGGTCGAGTGGTCCCGTGCATTCCTCTCGCATGACTCACAGCTCCCTGGAAGAGGCAGTGTCCCGGAGTGTCCTTCTTTCCCGCCTCCAGGACCTGCTCGCCTGGGGCCGCAAGTCCTCCCTCTGGCCTTTCAACTTCGGGCTTTCATGCTGTTTTGTCGAGATGGCGACCAGCATCACGAGCAAATACGACATTGCTCGTTTCGGTTCGGAGGTCATCCGGGCCACGCCGCGGGAGGCGGATGTGATGGTCATCGCCGGCACCGTGTTTGTCAAGATGGCCCCCGTGATTGAGCGGCTCTACCACCAGATGCTTTTGCCGCGATGGGTGATATCAATGGGATCGTGTGCAAACTCGGGAGGCATGTACGATATTTACAGTGTAGTGCAGGGCGTGGATAAGATCCTGCCTGTTGATGTGTATGTCCCGGGCTGCCCGCCGAGCCCCGATGCTTTCATGGAAGGCCTCCTTCTTCTCCGCGATGCCGTCGGCGGGGAGAGGAGGCCCCTGAGTTGGGTCGTGGGTTCCCAGGAGGTCAGGTTTCCCCACATGCCGTCGCAGCGCAATCTCAAACGGGCCGAGAGGAGCAGGACAACCGAACTGAGGTCACCGGACGAGGCATGAGCGGGAGTCGCCAGGAAGACGATACAGCCATTGAGAGGGAACTGCAGCAACGCTTCAGCGGAGCGGATGTGGCCGTCCAGACAGCACGCGACTCTATCCCGACTCTTTGGGTATCGAAGGAACATGCGGCGGATGTCTTGCGGTACCTCAAGGCGGACGCAGAGAAACCGTACCGCACTCTCTATGATCTGACCGCGTTTGACGAGAGGGTCAGGCGCAATCGCGAAGGTCAGCCTGAAAGCGATTTCACCGTGGTGTATCACCTGCTTTCCTATGACCGCAACGAAGATGTCAGGATAAAGGTCCCTCTCAAGGGTGAATTTCCGACTCTGCGCAGC
The DNA here is from genome assembly GCA_050257935.1 of Chloroflexota bacterium. Classification (GTDB taxonomy): domain Bacteria; phylum Nitrospirota; class Thermodesulfovibrionia; order Thermodesulfovibrionales; family Dissulfurispiraceae; genus JBLMXV01. The sequence continues at coordinate 8,370 of JBLMXV010000102.1, read as the reverse complement.
ATCGTCGATACATGGCCTTCGGCTAACTGGTATGAGCGAGAAATATGGGACATGTTCGGCATCACCTTCGAAGGGCACCCTCACCTGAGCCGTATCCTCATGCCTCCTTACTGGAAGGGCCACCCATTGCGCAAGGATCATCCCGCCCGCGCCACTGAGCTGAAGCCCTTCAGTCTCACGGAAGAAACCGAGAAAGCCGAGCAGAGCGCCCTGCGGTTCCGCCCGGAGGAGTGGGGCATGACGGCGAATAAGCACGATACGGACTACATGTTCCTGAACCTGGGGCCGCAACATCCCGGAACGCACGGCCTCCTCCGCATTGTCCTGGAACTGGACGGCGAAGAGATTGTCGATGCCGTGCTCGACATAGGCTATCACCATCGGGGTGCCGAGAAGATGGCCGAGCGTCAGTCATGGCACAGCTACATTCCCTACACGGACCGTGTCGATTATCTCGGCGGAGTCCTCAACAATCTTCCCTACGTCCTTGCCGTTGAAAAGCTCGCGGGCATAGAAGTGCCCGAAAGGGTGGAGGTAATCCGCGTCATGCTGTGCGAGCTTTTCCGAATCGCGAGTCACCTCGTGTGGTACGGGACCTTCGCCCAGGACGTGGGCGCCCTCTCGCCTGTCTTTTACATGTTCTCAGACAGGGAGCGCATCTTCGACATCATTGAGGCGGTCTGCGGCGCACGGATGCATCCGGGCTGGTTCCGCATCGGCGGCATTGCCCAGGACCTTCCGAAGGGCTGGGACACAATGATCAGAGAGTTCCTGGACTACCTTCCCCGGCGTCTTGATGAATATGACAGGATGGTGATGAAGAACCGGATCTTCAAGGCACGCACGCAGGGCATCGGCAGGTACACCGTCGATCAGGCAGTCGAGTGGGGAGTCACCGGACCAGGCCTGCGGGCCTGCGGCTTCGAGTGGGACTTCCGAAAAAAGAGACCATACTCAGGGTACGACAGGTTTGAGTTTGACATTCCGACAGCGGTGAACGGAGATTGCTACGATAGGGGCGTCGTCCGCATCGAAGAGATGCGCCAGAGCCTGCGCATCATCGAACAGTGTGTAAGGGATATGCCCGCGGGACCATATAAGTCCGATCATCCCCTCGCGACGCCGCCCATCAAGGAGCGCACCATGCAGGACATCGAAACCCTCATAGCGCATTTTCTGAGCGTGAGCTGGGGTCCGGTCATACCCGCAGGTGAGGCATTTGCCGGTATCGAGGCGAGCAAGGGAAACAACGGCTATTACCTGGTCAGTGACGGCAGCACTGCGGCATACCGCGCGCGCATACGCACCCCGTCTTTCCCGCACCTCCAGATGATACCGCTGATAAGCCGCGGCCTGATGGTATCGGACCTGCTCGCTATCATCGGGAGCATAGACTATGTGCTGGCAGACGTCGACCGCTGACACCGGTGAAGGATGCGGGAGAAGAACATCTCATGTTGAGCCAGAAAGAGAGGACAGAGATCGCGGAAGTCCTCAGCCACCATGAACACAGGCGGGCGGCATGCTTCGAGGCCCTCAGTATAGTCCAGCGCCATCGCGGCTGGGTCCAGGACGAAAGCCTCAGGGACATTGCCGAACTTCTCGGGATGACGCCTGACGAACTCGACAGCGTCGCGACCTTCTACAATCTGATATTCCGGAAACCCGTCGGCAGGCATGTGATCCTTATCTGTGATAGTGTCAGCTGCTGGGTCATGGGATACCGCGGCCTGGAGGAACACCTGAAGGCTCGACTCGGGATCGGCTTCGGGGAGACGACCGCCGACGGAAGGTTTACGCTCCTGCCAAACGCATGTCTTGGCGTATGCGAACGCGCACCGGCGATGATGATTGATGAAGACCTCCACACAGATCTGCACCCCGAGAAGATCGATCAGATCCTGGAGAAGTACCGGTGAAGACGTCAATGGAATTGCCGCTGACACAGCGGATAAGGCCGCACGGAAGACCGCACACACTGAAAGAGTACGAGAAGGCACAAGGGTACCGGGCCATCCGCAAGGCTCTGCTGGGGATGTCGCCTCCCGAGGTGGTCACCCTCGTGAAAGATGCCGGACTGCTCGGCCGGGGAGGAGGCGGCTTTCCAGCGGGTGTAAAGTGGAGCGGCGTGCCGATGGGGCCTGACAGTCCTCGTCCCAAGTATCTCGTCGTCAATGCCGACGAGATGGAACCGGGAACGTTCAAGGACCGCATACTGCTGGAAGGAGACCCGCACCAGATGATCGAGAGCATCATCGTCAGTGCCTTTGCGATCGAGGCCGATGTCGCCTATATCTTCCTGCGCTGGGCTTACAAACTCGCGGCAAAGCGCCTTGCCGAAGCCATTGCCGAGGCGTACAAGAACAACTACCTCGGCAGAAACATCCTTGGATCTGGCTTCAGTCTTGACGTAAGGGTCCATACGAGCGTAGGCCGCTACATGTGCGGCGAGGCGATGGCGCTGATTAACGCTCTTGAGGGCAGGCGGGCCGTTCCGAGGGCAACGCCTCCGCACGCGACGGAGTGCGGCCTCTGGGGCAGGCCGACGGTGGTAAACAACGTCGAGACGCTCTGCAACGTCCCTCACATCGTGAACAACGGGGTGTCGTGGTTCAATGGGTTGAGCCGTGGAGAAGACGGCGGGACAAAGATCTACGGGGTGAGCGGTAGGGTCAGGAAGCCCGGCGCATGGGAACTGCCGATGGGGACAACGGCGAGGGAGATTCTGCAAGCGCATGCCGGCGGCTTGGTCGACGGCTTCAAATTCAGGGGCCTGCTCCCCGGTGGCGCTTCGAGTTACTTCCTCACTGAAGAGCACTTGGATCTGAAGATGGATTTTTCGACTCTCCACAAGGCCGGCTGCCGCCTCGGCACAGGCACAATCGTCGTTCTCGATGACCGCACCTGTCCGGTCGGCTTTGTGAGCAATCTCATCAGCTTCTTCTCCCGGGAGTCATGCGGCTGGTGCACACCTTGTCGTGAGGGCCTGCCCTGGGTGGCGAAGACGCTCCGGACAATTGAAGACGGACTGGGCGAGCCGCGGGACATCGAGACGTTGAAGATGCACGTCAGGCACATACGCCTGGGCAACACCTTCTGCGCCCTGGCACCGGGTGCGATGGAACCCCTCGAGAGTGCCCTGACACACTTCGGGGAGGACTTCGAGCAGCATGTCCGCGAGAAGCGGTGCCCCTGGAAATAACCATGGCGACGATCTACATCGACAGTAAGCCATACGAGGTCAGAGACGGCCTGAACCTGCTGGACGCGTGTCTCTCCCTGGGCTTCGACATTCCCTATTTCTGCTGGCACCCCGCCCTCGGCTCTGTAGGCGCCTGCCGTCAGTGCGCCGTGAAGGAGTACAAAGACGAGCACGATACCAGGGGAAAGATCGTGATGTCCTGCATGACTCCCGCTGCCGACGGCACACGCATATCCATCGATGACCCCGAAGTCAGGGCCTTCCGCGCGGCAGTCATCGAGTGGCTCATGGTGAACCATCCCCATGACTGTCCCGTCTGTGACGAGGGCGGCGAATGTCACCTCCAGGACATGACGGTGATGACCGGCCACACCTACAGGAGGTTCCGGTTCAGGAAGCGCACACATCGCAATCAGCACCTCGGCCCCTTCATCAATCATGAGATGAACCGGTGCATCCAGTGCTACCGTTGCGTTCAGTTCTATCGGGAGTTTGCGGGCGGGCGCGATTTTGATGTCTTCGCCGCCCACGACCATGTCTATTTCGGCCGTCACGAAGAAGGGACTCTGGAGAGCGAGTTCAGCGGCAACCTTGTGGAGATCTGCCCCACCGGCGTCTTTACAGACAAGACATTCAAGGAGCATTACACGCGAAAGTGGGACCTCCAGACGGCGCCTTCTGTCTGTGTGCATTGCGGACTGGGCTGCAACATCATCCCCGGGGAGCGTTACGGGACGCTGCGGAGAATACACAACCGCTACAACGGGGAAGTGAACCGTTACTTCTTGTGTGACAGGGGGCGCTTCGGTTATGGGTTCGTCAACAGTGAGGCCAGAATCCGCACCCCCCTCGTGAGGATTACCGGCGGGAGTCCTGGCGAACGGGGGGGCGGCCTGATGAAGCCCGCGACAGCAGACTATGCGCTCAAAAGACTGAGCAGACTTTTTTACCTTGGTGCCAGGGTGATCGGCATTGGCTCCCCGAGAGCCTCGCTGGAGGCCAATTTCGCCCTGAGAACCCTTGTGGATCCGGGAAACTTCTATCTCGGTATGTCCGAAAGGGAGCATCGGATGATAGCGGCATCGACGGAAGTGCTCACGAAAGGATCAGCCAGGTCTCCTTCCCTTCGAGACGTAGAGCTGGCTGACACAGTATTTGTCCTGGGCGAAGACGTGACGAACACTGCGCCGATGCTCGACCTCGCGCTCCGCCGCTCAGTGCTTCAAAAGCCTATGAGCAAGGCCCGGAAGCTCGGCATCCCTGAGTGGCAGACGATATCGGTTCGTGACGCCATTCAGGATGACAGGGGGCCGCTGTTCATCGCCACGCCTTCCGGCACGAAGCTCGACGGGATAGCGACCAGAGTCTATCGCGCCGCACCTGATGAGCTTGCGCGCCTCGGTTTCGCAATCTCACGCATACTGAAGGCCGAGGCGCCAGACGTCGCGAGCGTCTCCCACACAGTGGAGACCCTCGCCGGAGAGATTGCCCGCGCACTTGAAAAGTCGGACAGACCTGTGGTCGTCTGCGGTACGTCCTGCGGGAGTGAGGCTGTCATTTACGCAGCGGCTGACGTCGCATGGGCTCTCCGCTCTGCAGGGATTCCCGCGCAACTCTGCGTGACCGTGCCGGAGTGCAACAGTCTTGGCCTTGGCCTCATGGGGGGTGGCAGTATCGTGGACTTTATGCATGCGGTGCGCGACGGCAGAGCCGACACGCTCATCATTCTCGAGAACGATCTCTACAGGAGGGTAGACGAGGAAACGCTCGACCTGCTCTTCAGTGCCGTCAAAGAGATCATCGTCATTGACCACCTGACAAACCGCACGACAGCAAGGGCTGACATTGTCCTGCCTGCAGGGACCTTTGCCGAGTCATCCGGCACTCTTGTAAACAACGAGGGCCGCGGCCAGCGGTTCTTTCAGGTCTTCAGACCTGATGGCGAGATCAGGGAAAGCTGGCGCTGGCTGCTCGAGATGCTCAGAGCTGCCCAGAGGCCCGAAGCCAGCACGTGGCGCGAACTCGACGATATTACCGCATCCATGGCCGAATCGATACCCATGTTCAGCCCGGTCCGGAACTGCGCACCGCCAGCGGGCTTCAGGATTGCGGGTTTGAAGATCCCTCGCCAGCCCCACCGTTACAGCGGACGCACTGCGATGACCGCCCACCTGAGTGTCCACGAACCCAGCTCTCCCCGTGACGACGACTCCCCGCTCTCATTCTCGATGGAGGGGTTCGAAGGGGTTCCCCCTTCAGCGCTCATCGGCCGTTTCTGGGCACCGGGCTGGAACTCGGTCCAGGCTGTCGGCAAGTTCCAGCGGGAGGTCGGGGGGCCGCTGCTCGGCGGCGACCCGGGGCAGAGACTGATCGAGCCGGGAGAACTCACCGTGGTCCCTCACTTCAGGCGAGTGCCGGCAGGTTCTCAACCCCACGACGATGAAGTGCTTGTCATCCCTGTGTATCACATTTTCGGGTCTGAGGAACTGAGTGCGCGCTCACCGGCGCTCTCGGGGCTGATCCCGCCGCCATATTTGGCACTCTGTCAGGATGACCTGGACCGTTTCGGGATGAGCGAGGGCGGGATGGCAGAGCTCAAGGTTAGCGGCGTGACGTTGAGACTTCCGGTGAAGATTCTGGCAAAGCTGACCCCCGGGGTTGTTGCAGTGCCATCGGGCCTGCCCGGCATGGGATGGATCGACCTGCCCTCGCGATGCAAACGACCAGAGCCTCTGGGTGGGACCGGGAGCAGAAAGAAGGGGGGACAGGATGCATGACACGATCCGTTCGCTCCTGAACATCTTCGGCATACTCTTCGGCGTGCTGATCGTCGCCCCGGGATTGATCTGGCTTGAGCGGAGGCTCCTTGCGCTGTGGCAGGACCGCTACGGGCCCAACCGCACAGGCCCCTTCGGTCTCCTTCAGGTTCTCGCGGACATGGTCAAGATTTTCACGAAAGAGGACTGGATACCTGGTTTCGCAGATAAGCCTGTCTTTGTCATAGCCCCGGCGGTGATCATGGTTACGGTACTGATGTCCTTCGCGGTAATCCCCTTTGCGCCGAGTGTCGGAGTGGTGGATCTCAACGTGGGCCTTCTCTTTTTTCTTGCCATGTCATCAATGGGGGTATACAGTGTTGCCCTGGCCGGCTGGTCCTCGGGCAGCAAATACTCACTGCTCGGCGGGCTTAGGGCCGCTGCGCAGATGCTGAGCTATGAGGTCTTCATGGGCCTCTCGCTCATGGGCGTCGTGATGCTGGCGGGCTCCTTTGATCTCCGGGTCATAGTTGAAGCGCAAAGGGGAATGTGGTTCTGCATCCCCCAGTTCGCCGGTGTCATGATCTTCGTGATCGCCGGGGTCGCCGAGACACGGCGGCTCCCCTTTGACCTTCCCGAGGCTGAGAGCGAGTTGGTGGCGGGGTACCACTCCGAGTACTCGGGCATGAAGTTCGGCATGTTCTTCGTCGGGGAGTATCTCGGCGTGACACTCATCTCCGCGATGATAGTGGTACTCTTCTTCGGAGGGTGGCTCGGTCCGGTACTGCCGCCGGTCGTATGGTTTCTCCTCAAGACATTCCTTTTCATTTGCGGTTTCATTCTGCTCAGGGCATCTCTCCCCCGACCTCGTTACGATCAACTCATGGCGTACGGCTGGAAGGTGATGCTTCCGTTGGCGCTGCTCAACCTTCTGGTCACGGCGGCCATTCTTCTCGCCTCGAACTCGCCGGGGAGTCCGTCATGACATCACGACTGACGTACCGTCGTGATCAATTGGGGCAGGAGGTGTGATGCTGAGTCTACTGCGAAGCATGTGGCTCGTGTTCCTTCACCTGTTCAACCGGCGCGAGACCGTTCTTTACCCCGAACAGAGGCCGTACCATCCCCCGAGATGGAGAGGGCGCATCATCCTCTCACGGGACCCCGATGGGGAGGAGAGGTGTGTCGCCTGCTACCTCTGTGCCGTCGCCTGTCCCGTCGATTGCATATCGCTGCAGGCAACCGAGGACGAGCACGGGCGGCGGTACCCGGAGTTCTTCAGGATCAATTTCTCCCGCTGCATATTCTGCGGTTTCTGCGAGGAGGCATGCCCGACTTACGCTATACAGCTCACGCCCGACCCCGAGATGAGTGAATACCGGAGGAGCGAACTCGTGTACGAAAAAGAAGATCTCCTGATAAGCGGGCAGGGCAAGTACCATGGCTACAACTTCTACCGCGTGGCAGGTCTCGCGATCGGCGGAAAGGACAAGGGCGAGGCCGACAATGAAGAGAAACCCGTTGATGTGCGGAGCATCATGCCGTGACACAGAACTTAAACCACATTCACAGGTGCTGGCAATGAACACACTGTTTTATCTGGCTTCTGCGGTTGCCATCATATCGACCGTTCTCGCAGTGACGCGTCTGAACGCCGTTCATGCCCTCCTCTATGCCATCGTCTCTCTCCTGTCTGTGGCCGTGATCTTCTTTGCTCTCGGCGCACCCTTCGTGGCGGCTCTGGAGGTAATTGTGTATGCGGGGGCGATCATGGTGCTCTTCATTTTCATAGTCATGATGCTCAGCATCGGCCAGCGGGAAAGGAGGCAGGAACAGCAGTGGCTCAGCCTGAGGATGTGGGTGGGGCCCGTGCTTCTGGCCGGCGTGCTAGCCGCCGAGCTGTTCCGAGTCCTCGCAGGTGGCGCCAGCCGTGTGTCCGGCTCGGCCGTGGTAGGACCGAAAGCTTTGGGCATGCGGCTCTTCACTCACTATGTCCTTGGCGTAGAACTCGCCTCGATCTTGCTGCTGGCCGCGATCGTCGGCGTCTATCACCTCGGCAGGCGCGCAGCAGCTGATGAGGCGAAAGGGAAACCGTCATGACTTCATTTGTACCTATGGAACACGGACTCATTGTGGCCGGAATACTTTTTAGCATCGGACTCATCGGCGTGCTGGTCCGCAGGAACATCATCTTCATCCTGCTCTCCGTCGAGATCATGTTGAATGCCGCGGGGCTTGCCTTCGTCGTTGCAGGGTCGCGGTGGGGACATGCCGACGGTCAGGTCATGTTCCTATTCGTTCTCGCCATGGCCGCCGGTGAGGTCTCGGTCGGTCTCGCACTCGTGCTCCGGTTTTACCATCTTGTAAAGACGCTCGACGTAGACGCGGCGAGCAGGATGAGGGGCTGACATG
>JBLMXV010000101.1:0-6778 GCA_050257935.1 Chloroflexota bacterium | reverse complement strand
CATGATGCTGCCCATCATGGCCCCCATTCCCGACATTCCGGACATGCCGGGAATAGACTGGTTCTGAGTAGCCACGCTCATCCAGTAGTGGGTATAGGGTTTAGTCACCTTCTCAGAGGTCTCGGCCGACATTGCGACTGAAGCGCCTAGAAGCGCCACGAATGAAACACACGCAACTGCGTTTCTGATGATTGCTGCCCAGCGTATCCCTTTCACAGTTCTCCTCCGCGGTGTTTTTCTCTTATCATTCTATGCATGGCAGCTGAAGCATTATTATGATAACTCAAATCAAGCGGTAATGAGTGGTGCGTAAAGCGGCGCGTCATCTCCGGCGCATTTCGTCCGGTCACCTTACATCCGCAGGTCATCCAAAAACTCAGACGCAGGTTCGACGCTTGTGACAAGCAGATGGTCCCGCGCCCGGGTGCATGCGACGTAGAGCAAGTGGCGCTCGGTGTCGTAGACCTCTTGCAGATCCGCATCGTCGCCGACTGTTTCGATGCGCTCCTGCAAGGGAATGATCTCGTCGTCGCAGGCCATCACCGCAACGGCGCGGAACTCCAGCCCCTTTGCAAGGTGCATAGTGCTGATCGAGACATGACCGCGAATTGTTTCGACGTGCTCATCGAGAATCTTGAAGGGTAACCCTGAGACCTTCACTGCAGCCTCAGCGCGATCCAACTGACCTTCCGAACGTACGAAGACGCCGAACTCGTGGGGCAGGGTGCCCGCCCAGGATTGCTCTGTCAGCCACGTTGTGACAGCCTGGATTTCCTCATCCTCACTGGCAAAGACACGGATGCTTGGCGGCGGCCCGTTGAACACGGAGACGGTGTCACTGCGCTCTTCCGTATTGCCGTCCACATCGGTGATTTCAGGGCCGAGCAGGCGGTCAGCCTGTTGACGTATTTGATGGGAGGTGCGGTAGTTGATGCGCAAAGTCCGCGACCGGCCGCGGATGTCCACGCCGAGGGACTTCCACGAAAAAGGCTGCTGGAGGATGCGTTGGCCGAGGTCTCCGGCGAAGAACAGCGCATTGGGACGGTCTCCGCCCAAGGCAGCGAAGAATCGCAGCTGCGACACGGTGATGTCCTGCACTTCGTCTACTACGGCGAAGTCGTAAGGCTTTATCTTGTTGTCAGTCATGGCTGATGCGAGCTTTGTAAACATGGCAGCCTGGGTCATAAACCCGCGCTCTCTCAATCCGTCGCGCACTTGCTCGAAGATGGACCACAGGATCTTTCGCATTGAAGAGACCCTCTTCGTTGAGGTCATAGGACTGGCGGCGCAGGGCGCGGCCGATGACCTGTTCGCAAAGGAGTTGTGTCCCAAAGGCACGGATGCCGAGGATGTGGGTCACGTTATTAGCGTCCCAGCCCTCGGTGAGCATTGACACCGAGACGACGCACCGGACGTTCGCGCCGAGCTGGCCCTGCTTGCCGACGGTGTTCGTAACCTCTCGAAGGAGTTCCTGATCGGTGATGTTTTCAGCCGCACTTGCATCACCTGTGCGCTCGATGATCTCGCGGCGGAAGCGTTCAATTTCGTCGGAAGCCATAGCGCGAAAGTTGGCATCGAGCGCGTCGCCGGCTTCGAGCTGTTCGGAGTCGATGAGCAGGGTATTCGGCGCGGAAGCGGGTTGCCCGTAATTTCGTCGAAGTTGCGGAAAAGAGCGAGGCGTCCGTATTCGAGGGTAGAGGTGCCGTCTTCATTCGTGCGGAAAAAACCGGACACGTAGTCATACACGAGCTTGGAGATGGCGGTGTTCTGGCAGACGATGATGAAGCAGGGAGGGACGGGGATGCCCTTCTCTCGCCAGCGGTCGAATGTCTTTTCGTAGTGGCCATAGAGGGCCTGAAGCGCCGTCTGAAGCCGGGTGGGCAGCTTCAGCGGATCGAGTTCCCCTCCGCTGCCCCTTCCTTTCTTGGGCATGGCCTTGCGGATGTTTGCCCAGAGGTTGCGATAGACCGGCATTTCGTCACCGGGGATATTCTCGGCGACGGGCACGCGCGGCAGCTTCACGATGCCGCACTCGATGGCATCCATGAGCGAGAAGTCGCTCATCGTCCACGGAAAGAGGGTGCCTTCCGCGTATCCCGAACCGCTGAGGAAGAAGGGCGTAGTGGAGAGGTCGATGACGCGGGACATGCCGAGCTTGCGGTTCACGGCTTCGAGGCCTGAGATCCAGAGACGAGCGGCTTCGTTGTTCTTCTCGGCCTCTTTTTTCTCGTCGCCCTTTAGACCCTCGTCGTCCGGTTCACTGGCCTTCTCGCGGTAGCAGTGATGGCCTTCGTCATTGAGGGCGAGGATGTTCTTTATGCCCATGAGATCGGGCATGACGCGCTGGATCATCTGACCCTCGCTCTCGGTGGTTTGCAGGTCGGGGCCGGTTCGGCCCTTGAGCAAAGCTCGGCCGCCCGAGGAAAGCTCGACCCGTTCACGGAGCTTGAAGGCATGGTAATTCGTAATGACGATCTTGGCTCGCTTGATGTCGTCAAGCATGTCGTGAGGGATCAGTTCCCGGTTTGTATAGTAGTTGTCGGGATCGTTGGGCTGGAGGACACGGAGGCGGTCCTTGATGGTGAGTCCCGGGGTAACCATGAGAAAGCCTCGGGTGAATTGTCTGCTTGCAGGGCGGCGGACGGCATTGATCGTGTGCCACGCGATGAGCATTGCCATGACTGTGGTCTTGCCCGCGGCGGTGGCGAGTTTCAGGGCTAGGCGTTGGAGTAATGGATTTGCATCGCTATTCGCGGCAGCGAGGTAATCGAGGAGGCGCTTTCCGGTTGACGAATGCGGTCCGACCTCAGTCAGCCAGATAGCGGTTTCGACGGCTTCGATCTGGCAGAAGAACGGCCGCACATCGGCAAAGTTGTGATGCCGCCAGTGCTGGAGAAGACGGGCGGTTTCCGGCGTGACCTGCCACTGAGTCGCGGGCAGCAAACGCCATGAATCCACATGCTGACGAACCTCATTGATGATGGAGGTGATGTCGTATTGCTGCTGCTTCGTTGACAGACCTTTGCCCTCGTCGAATACCAGACCGGCCTGCTTCGCGGAGGATTTGCGCTTTTTCGGCTTAGGGATCGGCGTAATGAATTCCGCGCGGCGACGTTGATCGATGATCCGTTGCGTCGGCTGCCCGGTGACGTCCAATTCCCAGTGCCGGAGCGGGTACTCATATGGCGAATTCAGGACAGGGTGGTCGAAGAAAGGGTTAGACACGGTCAGTGACGATCACCTCGTTGTGCGGCAGGATCAACCTGTCGTGACCGGATGCCCAATCCGCGCTATGCCCTCCGATTCCACGGGTGGAGCGCTTGATCGTGCGCCGTTCTGTGCTGAAACCTCTCTCCCTCTCCCTCACAGCCTCTCTATTTCATCATTAATCAGATCCTGAAGGCCCGCGGTATGAGCGTGCAGATGAACCGATGAGACGGCCAGGTCTGATAGTATTGAGACGATCTGCTCAGCCGACAGGTCTTTGACCTGCAACTGTGAATACAGCTTGAGTACATCCTGACACTCCGTGGCAAACTCCTGCAAAAGAACCGCGAGTGTTTCGTTGAGACCCACTTTTTCGACTGCCTTCATTTCCCTCTCCTCAGTCTCTTCTCTGCCTTTGCTATGGCATTTCTAAACGTCGTTATCTCCGTCTCCCAGTGGCGTATCTTGCCGGCGCTAGGGCTGGCCCGATTTCGCTCCTTCGCTATTTTCGCCTCATGCTCCCTGATTTGTCTATTCAGGCTCTCAATTTGCTTGAGGAATTCTTTCTTCCCCATGGGGACTAATTGCTCCTATGAGACCCATTTGCGCCCAACTCTTTCTCGACGATCGAATCCTTGCCCGGCAGTCACTGATCCTTTTGGCTCTGGTGCCTTGACGTGTGCGCTTCGAGGTCCCTGACGTCTTCCACGTGGACGATGCTGCCGTCCTTCTTCAGGTACACGATCTGTTTGATCTGCGCATTCTGGATCATTCTCTTGCAGAGGAGGCAGGGCTTACCCTCGGCACACGTATTGTCCTCCTCGAATCCGGCTATATAAATAGTCGCGTCCTTCATTCTCTCGGGAGAGCCGTTCACGATCGCGTTTTGTTCCGCGTGCACCGCCTCACAGAGTTCGTATCGCTCTCCCGAAGGGATATTGAGCTCCTGCCTCTTGCATCTGTTCGTATCGATGCAGTTCACGGAGCCGCGGGGGGCGCCGTTGTAGCCCGTGCTCACGATCACGTGGTCCTTCACGATCACCGCTCCATAGCGTCGCCTGATGCAGGTCGAACGTGACGACACGACCTTCGCGATCTCTATGAAATACTCATCCCACGCCGGCCTTTTGAAAGGTCTTGCTCCGTTATCTCCGTTCACTCGTCGCCTCCCTCACAGGGCATATCGTGTGGTCACCACTCTGCAGAACGTTTCGATATCGCCTAGGCGCTTCCTCCACGCGTCGTGCACTATGCCGAAATCTATTCTTTCATATTCGTGGACGATCCGGTTTCTGAATCCCACCATCTTGATCATTCTGCGGGCGAGCGGTTTCTTAATCACGTTGTGGCGCGCCAGGATCTCGAATATCTCTGCCTGAGAGCCCGGCGTCTCCCACCCGGAATCGCCTATGATGTGCGCTCCGATGTCCACGCAGGCCTGCACAGCCTGTATCATGTTGAACATCACGATCGACTGAAGATCCCTGTCTTTGCCGAAAGCCCTGAGCCCCGGGTCTTTCTTTCGCCTAATCTGCTCGAGGTAAGTATCGACCCCTTCGAGCTTTCTGCGAATCAGCGGCCTATCGACCAACGGTCTTCCCCCTGAATCTCCTCGCGACACTGCGAAGGCAGATTTCCTCGACGGGCTTGAAATCGAGATAGTCCATGATTGCCCGCTCTGTGAACCTGACCCGCAGTCTCCTGTTCCTGTCGAAGAGGACCTTGCCCGTCTTCAACACCTGATGCTTCAGGTATGGCGGCGCAACGTTCAGCACGACAATATCCACAATCCTCAGAGAAAATCCCGCAGATGCCGCGTAATACGCCCGCTTGAGGGCCTCGTAATTCACCTGCTTCAGCTTCCGCTCGTCGACAAGGACTGCAAGGTCGAGATCGCTCTCTTCGTGCTGCCGCCCGGCAACGAGGCTTCCGAAGAGGTACAGAGCGGAAACCTCATCCCGCTGCCTGAAATACTCGATAGCCCGATTGATGTCTTCGTCTTGTTTTGCAGTCGTCATCAACACCTGGTGAAGCCGCAGTTGCGGCAGACCGCGCAGCCCCCTTCATGTTCGACAGCGCCGCCGCATTCAGGGCACGCGCCGATCCGCATCACCGCCTGGTAGCCGGACTTGCCGTTGCCGTTGTCACTGTCCGCGCCCGTGTGTGGGGGATATTTCTCGAGTGCCTTGGCGATCGCGTCCGAGCATGAGAGGACCCTGCCGCCCTCATGCCACGCCGGCTCATGACACGAGATGCCTTTCAACTGCTTCACTATCTCGTCGGTCCCGATGTTCGACCTGAGGGCAAGAGAGATGAGCCTCCCGATCGCCTCCGCCTGGCTCGACGCGCAGCCACCCGCCTTTCCCATGTTCGTGAACACTTCGAAAGGTCTGCCGTTTTCGTCTTCGTTGATGGTCACATAGACGTTGCCGCACCCGGTCTTCATCAGGCGGGTCGCGCCCTTGATCACCGCAGGACGTTTCTTCGGGACGACCTTGGCCGGCTCTTCCGCCGCCTTTACCTCGCTCTTCTTGCTCGAGAGCACCTGCTCATCACGCGATCCGTCCCGGTACACCGTGACACCCTTGCAGCCGAGCCCGTAGGCGAGACGGTACACCTCCTCGACGTCCTTCGTGGTGGCCGCATTCGGGAAGTTGACCGTCTTCGAGACCGCGTTGTCCACATGCTTCTGGAATGCCGCCTGCGTCCGTATATGGTCGGTAGGCGTGATGTCATGGGCCGTCACGAAAACCCGCCGCACCTCCTCGGGCAAATCCCCGATATGTGCGACAGAGCCAGTTTCGGCGATCTTCTCCATGAGGTCTCTGCTCCAGACGCCCAGACGCTTCGCCTCCTTCTCGAAATGGGGGTTCACTTCTATCAGTTTCGTCCCTTCCATCACGTTCCTCACGAACGAGACGGCGAAGAGCGGCTCTATGCCCGAGGAGCAGCCGGCAATGATCGAGAGGCTGCCGGTTGGAGCGATGGTCGTGACAGTGGCATTTCTCATAGGCTTCTGGTCCCCGTAGATGCTGAGGGGATAGTTCGGAAACGGGCCGCGCTCCGCCGCGAGGGCCTGCGACGCGTTGCTTCCTTCAGTCTGAATGAATGCCATGATCTCCTCTGCGAGGGTGATCGCTTCGTCGGACTTGTAAGGTATGCGAAGCTGGATCAGCATATCCGCCCATCCCATCACCCCGAGGCCTATCTTCCTATTCGCCCGCGTCATCTGGTCGATGAGCTTCAAAGGGTATTTGTTCACGTCTATGACGTTGTCGAGGAAATGCACGGCTCTCCATGTGACCTGCCTGATCATCTCCCAGTCGACCCCGACGACACCGTCATGCGTCGCCTTCACCATCTTCGAGAGGTTAATGGACCCGAGGTTGCACGATTCATACGGGAGCAGGGGCTGCTCCCCGCAGGGGTTCGTCGATTCTATCTCTCCGAGTGCAGGCGTCGGGTTGTACGCATTCATCCTGTCGAGGAAGATGATGCCGGGCTCGCCGTTCTTCCATGCCTGCGTGACGATGAGGTCGAACACCGTCCGCGCCCTCAGCCTGTTGACCAC
>JBLMXV010000100.1:0-7808 GCA_050257935.1 Chloroflexota bacterium | reverse complement strand
CGCTATCGCAATCGTCGCCGCAGAGGGGGTCATTCCTGCGGCTGCCCTCGGCGACTTCATCATCTCGGGAGAGCTTTCGCTGGACGGCTCGGTGAAGCCGGTCCGGGGAGCTCTTTCGATCGCGCTCGAAGCGAAGCGCCTCGGTCTCAAGGGCGTGATACTGCCGAAGGAAAACGTTGCGGAGGCCGCAGTCGTCAGCGGGATCGAGGTGTACGCTGTCGGAAGCATGCCGGAGGTGATCGAGCTTCTGACCGGCGCCTCTCCCGGGCATGCGTATTCCGTCGACCTGGATGCGGTCATGGCCGCAAGCTCGGTGTACGAGGACGACTTCTCCGATGTAAAGGGGCAGGAACATGCCAAACGAGCCCTTGAGGTGGCTGCGGCGGGGTCCCACAATGTCCTCATGATCGGAGCTCCGGGAGCGGCAAGACGATGCTCGCACGAAGGCTGCCGACTGTCCTGCCGCCCATGACCTTCGAGGAGGCTCTCGAAACGACGAAAATCCACAGCGTTGCGGGACTGCTTCCAGGCGGTCAGCCACTCCCTGCCACGAGGCCTTACCGGTCGCCGCACCACACTGTATCCGATGTGGCGCTCATAGGAGGGGGCCAGGTGCCGAGGCCCGGCGAGGTATCACTCGCCCATCACGGGATTCTCTTTCTCGACGAGCTGCCTGAGTTCAAGAGGAATGTTCTCGAGGTGCTGCGGCAGCCCCTTGAAAGCGGAGCGGTGACGGTGTCCCGGGCGGTAGCGACGGTCTCGTATCCCGCACAGTTTGTCCTCGTTTCGGCCATGAACCCGTGCCCCTGTGGCTTTCTGGGCGACTCACGCCACCAGTGCACCTGTACGCCGGACATGATCAACCGGTACCGGTCCAGGGTCTCAGGCCCCCTGCTGGACAGGATTGACATTCATATCGACGTGCCGGCCGTGCCGTACAAGGAACTGTCGGGCGGCTATTCCGGGGAGAAGTCGGAAGCGATACGCGGCAGGGTGATAGATGCGCGGCAGAGGCAGCTCGACCGGTTCCGCGGCGAACGGATCTTCGCGAACGGCCAGATGAAGACCCGCCAGCTGAGGAAGTACTATCTGCTTTCCGAAGACGCGCACACGCTCCTGGACACGGCGATGCACAAGCTCGGCCTGAGTGCCCGCGCCCATTCGAGGATCCTCAAAGTCTCCAGGACCATAGCCGACCTCGACAGGTCTGAGCAGATTCAGGCTGGGCATGTGGCAGAGGCGGTTCAATACCGGACTCTGGACAGGGGACAGTTCTGAAGTAGCTTCAGGGCGGTGCAGTTGAAACTAAAAGTCCCCACCGTGCAAGCCGATAGATCCCCATGCATTCAATCCTTGCATCCCTATACGGCGTACACGGGCTCAGTCGGCGAGGGTATCAATAATTTTGGGCTGAGCGCTGGCCCGTGTCGAACGGCATGGTATAATGCGTGTGGCCGGGAGATTTCGGCCGAAGACCATACGAAGGAGGCCTGATATGCCGAGATGGATTATTGACCCCGACCATTCCTGTGCGGCTTTTTCGATCCGCCACTTGATGATTACCCTGGTGCACGGTCAGTTCAACAGGTTTGCCGGAAGCATACACTTCGACCAATCGGCCCCGTCCCTTTCATCGGTGGAGCTGACAATAGACGCGGCCGGCATCTACACGGGTATAGCAAAACGGGATGAACACCTGCGGAGCGCTGATTTTTTCGACGTAGAGAAGTTTCCCCAGATCAGCTTCAGGAGCACGAAGGTCGACTTCTCAGGACCGAGCCGGTGCAGGATCACGGGCGACCTGACCTTGCACGGAGTAACCAGGAGTATCGAATTTGATGCCGAGCTCTCGGGGCCAGTGACGAGCCCATATGGGGGAGAGGTGTGCATGGGGTTTGCCGCACAGACACGATTGAACCGCGAGGACTACGGGATCATGTGGAACGAGCAACTCGAGGGCGGGGGGGTCATGGTCGGCGGGGAGGTACATATCACCCTCGATCTGGAGGCTGATCTCGCCGAGTGACGCGAGGGAGGTCCGGACAACAAAGCGGTCCCCCGGTGAGTGTTTCATGCTGCGGGATATTCGGGTGATAGGTGCAGGTCAGCCCGCTAACAAGGCATCGAGCTTTTCCGTAATCTGCGGCTTGGGGAGGCCTCCGATCACGCGGTCGACCGGCTCACCGTTCTTGTAGAAGAGCAGAGTAGGGGTGCCCATTATCTGGCACCTCGTGGCGACTCCCGCATTTTCATCGCAGTTCACCTTGACGAACTTGAGCCTGCCGGCGTACTCCTGGGCGAGTTCGTCAAAGACCGGGGCGAACATCTTGCAGTGGCCGCACCACGGTGCCCAGAAGTAGACCAATACCGCTCCCTGAGACTGGCTCACCTCCTGATCCCACGTTTCGTTGGTGATAGCTGTGATGTGGTCTGACATAAACACCTCCCTTGGGTGCTGTATTTCACGGCATGTGTTTACTCACCTATGCCGTGACTGCAACGGGCTCGCGTCGCGGGCCCGTGAATGGTACGCTTCAACAGGGTCACATACCATAACATTTTTCGTCGAAGCACGCACGGTGCGGGAAGGTGGACGATCCCGTTTTGATATAATAGTGCCGCCCCGAAGAGGATTGCTGCGAAGTCCGAGGCGTCTTCGGGGGAAGGGAGGTCTCTCATGCCAGACAAGGTGATCATTTACGGAAAGGCGGGCTGACCCTATACGGAGAAGGCCAGGAAGGCCTTTGGAGGGAACGCGGAGTATCATGATGTGGTGACAGATTCCAGGAAAATGCAGGAGATGCTAACCCTCTCGAAGGGCGTGAGAAAGGTGCCGGTGATCGTGGAAGGCACGAAGGTTTCGGTGGGCTATGGCGGAACTTGAGGGGTGTGATACCGGCAGGCTGCCGGCATGTTTTTCCTTAATGCAAACAGCACAGCCTACTCTTTCCCTATCAGGACAGAGCGAGGAGCGTGGCCGAGTATAGCACGTGACACACTCCCCATCATCGAGAAAAGCGCTTTCTTCCCGTGATAGCCGACGGCGATGAGATCAACGTCACCTTTTGCCGCCTCGTCGAGAATCTCCTCAAGCGGGTTGCCGATTCTCGTATTGCCATCAATCCGCGCGAAAGCGGGTAAGAGGATCGACCTGCACTCCTGGATCACCTCCTCGGAGTGCGCGTACTCAGCCGTTCTTGCCGTCGCCACTTCTGCCTTGTAGCGTTCACTGATCTCGGGCGCAAACCGCTCGGGTATGTCCGCGATCAACGAACTCAGCACGTTGAGTACTCGAATCTCTGCGTCTCTGCCAAACGGGAGCTTCGCGAGCAATCGTGCCGTTGCGGCAGCCTGAGGAGAACCGTCGGTGGGCACGAGTATTCTAAAGGAGCGCTCTGGGTGCGGCGTCGAGGGCCTGACCACGAGCAGCGGCGCGGGGCAGTTGATGGCCAATGATCTCGTCACGCTTCCGATAAGGTGAGCTTTGATCCCGCTCACGCCCTTCGCACCCGCAACCACGAGATCCGCTCCCGACTCCTTCGCATACGCGATAATCGACTTGTCGGGATAACCTTCCAGTATTGCAGGACTGAGCCTCGCCTTTGTCTGCCTGAGGAGCGAGAGAGCGGAGTCGATGATCCTCGGTGCCACGTCTTTCCTGATACGGTCGATCTGTGCGCTGTACGCTGCACCGTCATCCAGGAAGGGGTTTATAGCGATCACGTGCAGAATCGTGATCTCGTCGCCCGCAGTCAGATCAAGCCGCAGGAGGAAAGCGGTCGCCGCTTCAGCGTCGTGGGAACCGTCACTCACATACAGTATCTTCATGCTGCTGCTCCCTCATCAAAAATAGCAGATACCGTGCGGAAAAGCAAGGCAGTGAACGGGCGGAAAGTCGTGACGGACAACACAGGTTTACGCGGTTGCTGTGGTATAATGTCATATGTCTCAAGAGAGTGTCACCGAGCAGGCGCCCCGTCTTCTGACCACCGATGACCTTCCGAAGGTTCCCATTGTCCTTGACGGCATATCGTCCCGCTTCATCCAGGAACGCAAGATAGTCCCGCTCGAATTCAGGAACAATGTCCTGAAGGTTGCCGTGGCGAATGCAGGCGACAGGAACACTCTCGATGCGCTCAGTGTCGCTCTCTCCGCAGAGGTGATCGCGTACCCTGCCGAGGCCCAGATGATAGAGGAATACCTTGCCCGCTTCTATGGTCAGGAGGCTCAGAATATCAACAAGATAATCGAGGACATCGGGGAGAAGGGTTTCGAGTTTCTGAGAGAGGAAGAGGAGGATGTAGGGCATCTCAAGGACCTTGCCTCTGAGGCGCCCGTCATCAAGCTCGTGAACATGCTCATCACGAGGGCTGTAGAGGGGAGAGCGAGCGACATCCACATCGAGCCTTTCCAGGACGAGTTGAAGGTGAGGTACCGCATCGACGGGGTGCTTCACGACATCGAGTCTATTCCCAAGCGTCTCCAGGCGGCGATCATTTCGAGGTTGAAGATCATGGCTAAGCTCAACATCGCCGAGAGACGACTCCCTCAGGACGGCCGGATCATGCTGAAGGTGGGGGACAAGGAGATCGACCTCAGGGTGTCGACGATACCGGTCCTGTACGGGGAGAGCCTCGTGATGAGGATCCTCCGCAAGGAGGGGATCGTGATCGACCTGGACCAGCTTGGCTTTCCCTCGAGAACCCGCGCGGGTTTCGAACAGCTCATCAAGAAGCCGAACGGGATCGTACTCGTGACCGGCCCGACGGGAAGCGGGAAGACCACCACTCTTTACGGCGCTCTCGACAAGATAAATTCCCCTGACCGCAAGATCATCACCGTCGAGGATCCCGTAGAGTATCAGCTCAAGGGGGTGAACCAGATCCAGGTAAAAGCCCAGATCGGTCTGAACTTCGCCAACACCCTCCGCCACATCGTGAGGCAGGACCCCGATATCATCATGATCGGGGAGGTGAGGGATCTCGAGACCGCGGAGATCGCCATTCAGTCGGCGCTCACCGGACATCTCGTGTTTTCCACCTTGCACACGAACGACGCTCCGAGCGCGATTACCAGGCTGCTCGATATGGGCGTCGAGAATTTCCTGCTTTCCTCCACTATCAGGGGCATCCTTGCCCAGAGGCTGGTGAGAGTCATCTGCCCGTTTTGCAAGGAACCTGACACTTCTTCAGGCGGTGAAGAACTCTCTGTGCTCGGCATAGCCGGTGATGCGCCGCTGTACCATGGCCGGGGATGCGAGCATTGCACGTTTACCGGCTACTTCGGACGCTCGGGCATTTTCGAGCTTCTCGTGGTGGATGACGACGTACGTGCACTCATCCTGAAGAGTGCTGACGCGAACCAACTCAGGGATATGGCGAGGAGCCGGGGCATGAAGACGCTGCTCGAGGACGGTGCTGAGAAGGTGCGGCAGGGCGTCACTACCCTGAGCGAGATCCTGAGGGTGACGCAGGAGGCCTGACGTGGCGGTTTTTTCGTACCGCGCGACGACGAGAGAAGGCGGCATCATCGAGGGCGTAATCGAGGCGCTCGACGAGAAGACGGCCCTGGAGAGACTCAGGAACACGGGTGTCATCCCGCTCAAGATCGCAGCCCCGAAGGAGGGACTCAAGAAGAAGATCTCCTTCCGCTCGTCGAGGGCAGATCTCCTCACGTTCACTACGGAGCTGTCGGCGCTGCTCGCCGCGGGACTGCCGCTCGACAGGAGCCTCAACATACTCGCGGAGATCAACGAGAGCGGCGAGATGAAGGGTATCATTCAGTCCGTGCTGCGGTCGATCAGGGAGGGCAGCTCGTTCTCCGACGCGCTGCGGAAGCACGAGAGGGTATTCCCGAGGCTCTATGTCAACATGGTCCGTGCCGGTGAAGCGGGCGGCGTGTTGGACGTTGTGCTCGACAAGCTGAACGAGTTCCTGGAGTCCACGAAGGAGCTCAAGGACCATGTCGTCTCCGCAGTCATATACCCTGCCATCCTCCTCGTGACCGGCGGACTGTCCATTATCGTGCTGCTTACATACGTGCTGCCGAAGTTTTCGGTGATTTTCGCCGAACTGGGCACGACCCTCCCCCTGCCGACCCAGGTGCTCCTCACCGTGAGCGGCGGGCTGCAGTCATACTGGTGGGCGGCGGCTGGCGGTGCAGTGGCGGCATGGCTTGTTGCGAGGAACTACGTGAGGTCTGCCGCCGGCAGGTATCGCTGGGACGGTGCAAAGCTGAGACTGATGAGGGATGTGGTCACGAAGCTCGAGACTGCCAGGTTCTGCAGGACCCTCGGCACGCTCCTGAAGAGCGGGGTGCCGTTGCTTCAGGCGCTCAACAATTCGAAGGATGTAGTGACCAACCAGGTGATCTCCCGGACCATCGATACCGTTTCGAAGGGAGCAAAAGAAGGCAAAGGGATCGCTGTACCGCTCTCGCAGACGGGAGTATTTCCGGCCCTTGCCCTCTCTATGATCAAGGTCGGTGAAGAGACGGGGCAACTCGATACGATGCTGCTCAGAGTTGCCACTACCTACGAGAAGAGTCTGAGGGTGTCGATAAAGAGGTTCGTGAGCTTCCTCGAACCTGCAATGATCCTTATCATGGGAGTAGTGATCGGCTTCATAGTCCTGTCGATGCTGATGGCGATATTCAGCATCACCGACCTTCCCTTCTAGCTTTGCGAGGATGACGACGGCTGTGTGCCTTAAAGCAGGCCAGAGTGCCTCATAGCCTTTGTGAACGTGATGAACTATGATTCAGAGTCCGGTCTTCCCGAGTCCATTACAAGTGTGGTTTTGAAAAGTTCCCTTACACGGTGGTCTGGAGATGGACAGTGCATCGCTGATGAAGTCTTTTCGGCATCTCTGCCTGCCGATGAATGATCTACATTGCAATGTCCAGGGTTGGGGATAGTTACGAAGGGAACTGCAATTAGGAACCGACGGATGTCTTACTTCCCCCCCATATCCCCCAGTCAGGGGGTTGGCCTACACAGGGTTCCACGAGAAAAGGTGCCTCACACAGACAACCTCCCTCATAGCACTGACACGTTCGTGGCGGCATCAGGGCGGAAGCGACTTAAGCTTTTTCAGACGCGATCGGACACCGGGGAGAGAGGATTCACTCTCCTGGAGTTGATTATCGTCATGCTCCTAAGCACGCTCATCCTCGGTCTCTCCGCGCTCTTTTTCGCAAGGACGCTGCCCTCGGGACGTCTCAACGCGACGGCGAGAGAGATGTCCGCGATGATCCGCTATGCACGGTCTTTCGCGCAGATAAGCGGTGAGCGGCAGTCAATCGTGCTTGACCTCGATGCGGCGACGTACGGGATAGCGGGCAAGGGAGAGAAGAAACTGCCGCGGGAGGTGACCCTCAAGGTGATCGATCCGCTGTCGGGACCCGTGCAGGAGGGCACGGTGACGATGGTATTCGAGCCGACCGGATTCATGAGCGCGGCGACGATCGAGCTCTCCACGTCGAACAGGGCGATACGGTTGCAGACTGATCCTGTTGTCGGTTCGGTGACTCTCAGGTGACTAAGCGCGCAGACGGCAAGAGAACGCTCCCTCACGGGTTCACCCTGCTCGAGGTGCTCGTGGCCGTGGCGCTGCTTGGAATAGCTGTCACTGTGGTGCTGCAACTCTTCTCTGCCAATTTGCGGACACTCGCTGCCTCTGAAGACTACGTCGCGGCGGTCACGCAGGCGGAGGTGAAGATGCGGGAACTGCTCGACCAGGAATCCCTCATCGAGACGGCATGGACCGAGACCTCGGAAGAGGGACACATAATGGACGTATCGATCACGG
>JBLMXV010000099.1:0-8849 GCA_050257935.1 Chloroflexota bacterium | reverse complement strand
GAGGGTCAGTTCTGCGGAGTCTGCCACCTTACCGTCGCCTTTCCCATGAACGACTGCAAGCGATGCCATCCGGACAAGAAGGAATGACCATGAGACCGTGGAACTTCGTGATTGCGGTTATCGCGACGATGGCAGTGCTTTCCGCGACAGTCATCCACGAGTCTCTTCCTCAACTTTACGCCGCAGACGCCGAGGAAGCATGGAAGAAGGATTTTGACGACATCTGCGGGAGGACCGATGACGCTGCGGCGCTCAGCGTCGACGACATCAAGAAGCTGATCGGACGCTGCGATGAGCTTCAAAAAGTGATCGAGGGCCTCGACGGGTCCACGAAAATGGTCTACCTCAAGAGATTGAAGATGTGCAGGGACCTTTTCAGCTACTTGCTCACCGTGAAGGAATCGGAAAAGAGGGAATGAGGTCGACGTTGGAGTAAGTCCTTGTAAGACTTAATCGATGAGCATGTCCCAGTCCGTCGTCTCGAGGACGGCCCTTCTCACCTTCTCCTTGAGCCACACGTCATAGAAGTCCACGGGGTTATATTCGTCGGTCAGGACGACGGCCTCGACGCCCCCGGGAAAGCGAAACCGCTTCCCTGCAAAGGTGCTCACCTCCTCTTTCGCCAGAAAGTGGACCGAGGCGTCACGGATGATGTCATCTTCAGGCCATACGAAGGGGAAGTCATAGGCTACGATCACCGCATTGCCCACGCCTTCAAGCCGCTCCGCGGGGTATAGCGGGTTCATCTCCACGGTCCTGAACACAGTCCCGAGAGTTTTCAATATCGATCTCGTCATGAAGGACTCCTTCGTGAGGCTCGTCATAAGGTTGATTGCGAGTATCCCGCGTTCCGTGAGTCTTTCCTTCACGAGCTGGAGGGCCTCCCTGCTGAGCAGATGGGCAGGTGTGGTATCCCCGGTGTAGACGTCAAGGATGATGTAGTCGTACTTCTTCTGAACGCGCGTGAGAAAATACCGGGCATCTTCGATATAGATGTCACCTGCCAGGCGGAAGCCAAAGTACCTCTTAGCCACATTCACAACGTCTGGATTGATGTCGACCACATCGGTCCGGATTCCTCTCTCCTCGAACCATGCAGGCACGAGGCCGGCGCCCAGGCCGATGACAAGGCAGCTGCTCCCCGACGGGTTGAGGCGGTAAGGCAGAAGACCCAGCACGTAAGAGAAGCCGTATACGGATTGCCGCGTACGCACGTCCATCCCTCCCTGAACAAGGCCGTCAATGGTCATCTCACGCGTGTGCAGCTGTCCGTATGAATAGTCCAGGACCTTCACCGCGCCATAGAAGCTGCTCCTGTTGTAAATCTCCGTCACCGTCGTCCCGTTCGGCATCACCTTCGACTTGGCCTCTCCCGACACAGAGACCGCGAGAAGGGGAACAGCGGCGAGGCAGACTGCCAGGGCGGCGATCTTCTTCCTGAAAATCACGAAGTAGGATACCGCGAGGAGAACAAGCATCGTTCCGACGATCATGAAGATGGTGTTCACCCTCAGATAGGCGATCAGCACGAACCCGGTCAGCACGGTGCCGACGAAGCTGCCAACCGTAGAAAGTGCGTAAAACACGCCGACGATCCTTCCGATCTTCCTCGTCTCTCTCACCGCGAGTTTCACAAGATAGGGCGACACGCACCCGAGCAGAAGAAGCGACGGGCCGAAGAGGACGGTGGCACTAAGAAAGGCGCCGGACCGAAGGCCGAGAGGCTGAAAGGCCTTGAGCACCGCTCCCTTTATCAAGGGGATGAGGAGCACGAGAAACCCCGAGATCAGAATGATGATGTAGAGGTAATCGGGGCTTTCCTTCTTGTCGGACATGATCCCCCCGAGGGCGTAGCCTGCGGCGAGGGCCACGAGGGTCACCGTGATCAATGAGGTCCAGACAAAGAGGCTCACCCCGAAGAAAGGCCCCACGACCCTGGAACCGAGCACCTCGAGCACCATGATGATGGCCCCGCAGATCACCGCGGTTCCCACGAGATACACGAGAAATGACCTGCCGTAGCTGTCGGTCATGTTAGCCCCCGGTAGTCAAGCGTTCATCGCCGAATCAGCGCAACGGGTCATCCATGCGAGGTCGGGAAAGTCCATCCCTTCCCGACCGGGTGTACCCCTCACTTCTTGTGGCAGGACTTGCAGAGGTCGCTCAAACTCATCCTCAGGAGGGCTCGTTCCTTGGTCTTTCCATGGGGCTCGTGGCACGTCGAACAGGTTATGATGTCTCCCTCGCCGAGCGGAAGCTTGTTGTCTGGCGCCTTTGAGACGATGCCGATCCTGTGATCCCGCCCCTCTCTCGCGGGGTGACATCTGAGACAGGTTTCGTTGATCTTCTCTTTTATCGCCGTTTTCTCTTCATCCTCGCCGTGGCACGTGGTGCATTCCTTGTGGTCTGTCTTGGGTTCTTCCGCATACGCAGGGAACAAACTCAGGAGGACGAGAGACAGCCCGCACAGCGCGCTCGACAGCGATCGGTCCGTCACGCCCTTTGTCTTCATTTCTTTTCAACTCCTTTGGGCTCTCCCTCTTGCTTCGGTTGCGCCTCGGGGACCGGGTGGGCGGCTTCTCCGGCCTTCCACTTTTCGCCCAGGTATTGAAACACCTGAACTCGGGAATTCAGCGAGTCAACGACATAGATCCTGTCTTCGCTATCAATACATATACCGGCCGGGACCGAGAACTGTCCGGGATCTGAGCCCCCTTCCCCAAAATAAAGAAGAAGTTGCCCCTCCCTGTCGAAAATCTGGACATTCTGGAATGCTGCGTCGACAACGTATATGTGGTCTTCAGAATCTATGGCAATACCCTTCGGCCTCGAGAAGTTTCCGGGCCTGTCTCCCACGGCGCCAAAGGACTTCAGGTGCTTGCCCTCGATATCAAAAATCTGGACCCTGAAGTTGCCTGTGTCCACTACGTACAGATTCCCGGCGCTGTCGACTGCAACGTTGGTGGGGAAGTTGAACTCTCCCGGTTCCTTGCCTCTCGACCCGATGGTCAGAAGCAGCCGCCCGTCGAAGCTATAGGCCCTGACATTATTTTTCTTCGCGTCGGCGATGTAAAGCCTTCCCCTCTTCTCATCGATCGCAAGACCGCTCGGCGCTTCGAATTCCTCTCTTTCACCGTACGCGGTGACGAAGTTCCCTTTCGCGTTGTACACGAAGATCTTGTCCGACGCCGTGTCTGTCACGTAGACCCTTCCGTCAGCTCCTATTGCGATGCCGATAGGCGTCCTGAGCCTGCCGGTCCCGGCTTCGCCACCGAGGAAACTGAGCTTCTTGTTCTTCTTGTCAAACACGAAGACTCTTCCCACATCGCTGACATATACTTTGCCCTCCCGATCGACTGCGACTCCGTAAGGCTTAACGAGATTCAGCACGATCTCCTCGCCGAACAGGGTCTGCCCGAGACCGGCGGGACCTTCGACGTCCTTGTTAGATTTGAGTATTTCAACAAACTTTATCCTCGGTTCATCGGGGGGAAGAGGCCAGACGATGTTCCACACCTTCTTCTCCTCAGGCGGAGCGCAGCTTACAAGCAGAACGCTGAACAGCACAAGGAAGAAGGCGTGTACGGCAGAACGCGTTATGCCTCTTGTTGTCATGGTATCAGATGTATTCGTCACATGCACACTCCTTTCCGCCCCATTGCATGTTTTTCTAGAACCCATCTCAAAATCGGTGTTGCCTGAAAAAGTCGCCATGCCCGTGGAAACGGGCATCCAGAAAAGCTTGGAAATCCTGGATTCCCGCTCCCCGCCTCCCACCTGCGGGGACAGGCTGCGCGGGAATGACAGAGAGAACCGAATATGACCCGATTTGCAATTTTGAGATATGTTGTAGTCTACCTTCTGCCGATCACAGACCTGTCTTGCAGATTTCATAGAAGCGATGCCCGCTACATCTTATGACAGTGCATGCAGAGGTCGAAGGACGTCTCGCCCTTGTACCTGAAGAGCCTCGGCGAATCGGAACTATGCGGGTTGTGACAGCTGCCGCAGTAGAACTTCTTTCCGGGCCGTGCGGGGTCATCGGGAACCTTGCCTTCTTTTATCGGTTCACCGATCGGATGTCCCTTGGTGGTAGTGAAACCCACTATGGCATGAGGTCGGTTCTTTACGTCCTCGTGGCACTCAAGACATACCTTCAGCGGCTGATTGTTGAGGAGGAAAGGAAAATCGGAAGAATGGGGCGTATGACAGGTCAGGCACTCCCCCGAGGCAACGGGCATGTGGACATTCTTCTTCGTGAATTCGGCCTTGTCGTGGCAGTTGTAGCAGAGATCGGGCAGCGCCGCCACGAGAAGTCGCGCGTTCTTCGATGAATGGGGATTGTGACAGCCCGTGCATCCCATACCGACTGCGGCGTGGACAGTCGCTTTCGTGAACTTCGCCTTGTCATGACAATTGTAACAGAGGTCAGGCTGTTCAGCGGAGAGGCCTTTGGCGATGTTATTTGTCTTCTTGTGAGGAATATCCGTTGCGTCTATCGCCGAGTGGCACGTTGCACAACCCATATCTACGGCCGGATGCACAACCTTTTCCTTCTTAAGGTCCTCGTGACAACTCAGGCAGTCGACTTCTTCGGAAAAAGCCGGGCCGGGTGCAACGGGATCGAGCACGAGGAACGTCGCAAGCAGAATCATGAGGGATATCGGGAATATCGCGAGTTGCCCGTACTTCTCGAGGAGCTTACTCAGTCTCATTGGATCGCCTCCATCAATCGAGGATGATTCGTACGCTGTATATTCTTTAATTTAGCGCCCGTGGATAGAGTCAGCATTTGTCATCCTCCAGCTTAGCCGGGATCGCCAGACTTCGTTAAGATACTGGATGCCCGCTCAAGACCCTCGCCTACAACCCCGGGGCAGGCTCTGCGGGAGCAACACTCAAACCCATAGTTTATAGACAGGTTACAATTATAACTTTTTCCCTCCCGGCATCGCAAAAGTGCAGCTTCTACAGTCGGAAAACCGTCGGCGGCACATGAGTCACGCAGCAGTGATTACCATCCCGGCGGACAGATCTGTCTCACAGGCGGAGGAGTGCTCACACAATATTGAGCGTCGACGATCTTATGTTCGTACTGCAGAGGGCCAACATGACAATTGAGGAAACACCGGGGTTTACCCGGCACGACCTTCATGTAAGCGAACTGGCCGAGAGAGTTTGGCAACGCGACCCTCCGATCGAAGTTGATAAGATGCTCATAATCCCTGCTTCCGTGGGAGTCGTGGCAAGCAAAGCACGGTACGTTCCCATAGACCACGTGCCTCTTGTGAGACTTGAAGCTGTCGTCATTGAGAATGCTGTTCCGGTTGTGGCACTTATAGCACAGTTCATAGGATCTGAGGCTTTCAGGGCCCGAGTCCGTTGTATAGTAATCAGTCAACATTCCCTGGTAGGTGGACCCGTGGGGTCCTTTGGGTCCGGTCTTGTCATCGTTGCCATGGCAGTCTGAGCAGTTTATAGTGCTGGCAGCCGAGAGGGGCGTCTTCAAACTCGGCACACTCCTGTTTCTCCCGACCGCTTCGACGGGGTGGAACGACAGATTGCCTGGATCGAATTCTCGGGCTACGTTTGTCGAATTGGCAGGGAGATTTGCACTGTCGGAGTGACAGACGTAGCAGACCTGATATTCCTTCTGGACATCGGTCACCTTGGCTCCTTTGCCCGAATATCCCCGTACCCCCTTGAGCGGTTTCTGCTTTGTCAGCGCATGGACATTGTGACAATCGTAGCAGGACACATGCCTTGGCGTCGACGGCGTTCTCTCGGGAAGGGTCTCACCGGGAACATGGTATTGTGAGGTCTGCAGTACAGGATGATTCGACCTCTTGAGAATTACTGAATAGATGTCGATCCTTGACCCAGCCGCCCCCCCTCTCCCTCCGGGCCCGTGGCACTTGAAACAGAGTTCGTCCTTGGGGCTCTCGAGCATCACCGTAGCCCTCTTACCATGACCCTTGTGGCAGGAACCGCATCCGCCGGGCAGTTTGGACCTGTCAAGATGGGGTTCATCGACCGCAAAGACGGGGAAGACAGAGGTTAAGGTCAAGGCTAAGGTCAAAAGGACAGCGTGTAGCATGTAGCGGTTAGCGTGTGATATTGAGCCTGTGACGGATTGAGCGTCGTAGCGGGAGGTATGCGAAATGGCAACGTGCGACCTGAAGCGTGCAGCGCATCTGACAGCTCTAAGCACGGAGTGAAGATTCCCAATAACACTGGTGTGCCGGGTGAAACCTTGAAACGCTACACGCTTTGTCTTACACACATCTTCCTTTGTCTTCATGCGCTACCCGCCATTCCCAACATTCTTTATACCCGCCACCCGCTACACGTTGTCTCTATATACGCTACACCCTACTCGCCATACCCTGCCTGTCAGGGACACGCGTCCCCGCAACTCAGGTGACACTTCGTACACAAGGGCGACAAATCCTGGACGGTACCCAACCTCAGAAACATACTCGAACCGGGAATGGGGTCGTCATGCGGGTCATGGCATGACGAGCACTGAACTCCGAGACCTGTATGAGGCCCTGCGCTATAGATATTGCTTGTGGGCCTCAGTTTGATGGGTATTGTAGGATTGCACACCCTGAACGAGACTTGGCCATCGTTACACTGGAGGAGTTTGTCGTTTATGAGGGCGCTGTTAACCTCTATCGAGACGGGATGATGTCCGCTCAGGTCCGTGCCGATGAAGCCCGGAGCGGACGGTGAGAGCGCGCCTCCCGCGAGGGCACTGCCGCCCTGCATGGTGATGGTCGTTGTGGCTCCTCCAAGGTTGACGACAGACCCTATGGCGACGGTGCCGTCATGACAGCTCAGACAGAGCCTGGAATCT
Source organism: Chloroflexota bacterium (assembly GCA_050257935.1). Classification (GTDB taxonomy): domain Bacteria; phylum Nitrospirota; class Thermodesulfovibrionia; order Thermodesulfovibrionales; family Dissulfurispiraceae; genus JBLMXV01. Next base: position 1,990 of record JBLMXV010000099.1, on the reverse strand, counting down.
CCGTCGGGAGGATTCTGGGGCCTCGACTTGAGGGTGGACCACTGGGCCATCCCAGCCGACGGAACAATATACGACGCCCCCGATAGCGTGTGGCTCCAGAGAGGAGTAGTCACAGCACCGTGAGGAGTATGACAGAATATGCAGATCTGGGTCTCTGTCGTCGCCTTCACGGGGCCCGGCCCGGTTGTCGAGAGGTTATGCTTGGTGAGACTTACACTCGCCGCGCATGCGTCGGAAAGATAAAGCCCGCCGCGCTGTGCGCAAAAGAGCAACACAAGAAATACGAGGCCGACCGCGCTCCTCGAAATCATCACGCGTACCCTGTCAGTCGTTGATATCTTTCGTGAGTCACTCGCCTTACTCTTCACCTGACCTCGCCTTTTTCCTTGTTCTTGCCTTCTTGCGCCCTCAGGAACTGAAATGCCTGAACCCTCATGTTGTAGGTATCGGCTACATATATGATATCTGCGCGGTCAATGAATATGCCAGAGGGGAGCCAGAATTCTCCGAGATTGTTTCCCCGCTCTCCAAAGAAAAGGAGGAGGGCACTTTTCCTGTCGAAGATCTTTACCGTGTCATTGATCGAATCCACCACGTAAATGTCACCCTCGGAATCGACAGCGACCCCCTTCGGCTTTTCGAGGTTGCCGTGTTTGTCTCCGAGGACGCCCACTGAGCCGACAACATTTCCCCCGGGATCGAAGATCTGGATCCTGAAATTCATAGAATCCGTCACGTAAAGAAGGCCTTCCCTATCAACGAACAGATGCGTCGGGTAGTTGAGTTGTCCCGGCAACGAACCGGGACTCCCGATGCTCCCGGTCCGCTTTCCTTCGAAGGTGTATTTGTATATTCTGTGTTCAAGGGTGTCGGAGACATATATCATCGACCCCTTCTCATCGATAGCCATGCAGGTCGGCCTCTTGAATTCGCCCTCAAAACGGGCAAGGTACGTGCCCTTTTCATCGAACACAAAGACCCCTTTAAGCTGTGAATCAGAAACATAGATACGCCCCGACATGTCAGCCAGGACGCCTATGGGCGAGACGAATTCCTCGTTTCCTGCCTGTGTGATGTTGAGGACGTCGGCGGTCTTAAGATCTATTACGTTGACTCTGACGGCTCCCGGGTCGGCGATATAGAGTTTTTCCCTTGCGTCGACGTAGACAGTGTAAGGCCTCATGAGGACATTTGATGTCCTGGGATCCGTCACATCTCCCGTGGCATCACCGAGGATGAAATCGCGCAATCCCCTTCTTCCCTCCTTGGATGCGGCAGTTTCCGTGATGCTCCACAGATACTTGACTCGTGGCGGATCAGGAGGTCCCGGCCACAGCATCTGCCCCGTAGCAGATCTATCTATGTAAGCCTTGGAAGGAGCACATCCGAACAGAAAGACAACCACCAGGGGCCAAAAGACAGCGTGTAGCGTGCAGCGTGTGGCGTGTGTGCTACATCGCGTATAAGAGACAGTGTCCGGCGTATTGCGTCTGGAGTAAGCGCCGTTCATTTCCTGGCGTCCATTCCCCGAATCATCGCTCCGAGGAGTCGTGACACCTCGTCCTGGAGCAAATGCAATTCCCGGAACTCCTGCTCTGAGACATAACCGAGATCACTGGACAAAGACAACTGGGGTTCCAACTCCCCGCAAGAGCTGAAAGAAACCCTCAGGAACTGGACGTATTCCTCTCTTCCGCGTCGATAACCCTCAGCAATATTTGATGGTATTGAAACTGCACACCTCCTCAGTTGTGCGACGAGTCCATATTTCGCTGCTTCCCTCACCACAACGCCGTTCACTCCTGACACGCTAACCCCTCAGGCTGCTTTCTTTGATACACGCCACACGCTCATCCCTACACGCTGCCGTTCTAATATATTTCTATCTTCGCCTTTTCCTTGAGTCTCGCCATGAGTGCCTCTTTAAGTTCCTTCTGCTTCTTTGATTCGAGATCCTTTCTCAGGGAGTCCTTCACATCGGAAAAGGAGA
>JBLMXV010000098.1:0-11167 GCA_050257935.1 Chloroflexota bacterium | reverse complement strand
CCCTTGCAGAAGGGGCATCTCATTGCGAGTAGAGCGGATGTCTCTGACAGAGGGCCATCGCCCGCTCGCGGACTTCATTCACCATCGCTTGCGAATTACCATTTCTGATTAACGCAGCAATGAGATCGGCGACCTCGGTCATTTCGGGTGCCCCGAAGCCTCTCGTTGTTACGCAGGGAGTTCCGAGACGGATGCCGCTCGTGACCGTCGGCGGCTTCTCGTCATAAGGGATAGAGTTCTTGTTGACCGTGATCCCTGCGAGGTCGAGTGTCTCCTCGGCGTCCTTTCCCGTGACGTTCGTGTCGCTCAGGTCAACGAGCATCAGGTGATTGTCGGTACCGCCGGATATGATCCGAAGGCCCCGCTCCATGAGGCCGGCGGCAAGCGTGTTCGCGTTGTCCACGACTTTCCTCTGGTACTGCCTGAAGGCGTCCGTCAGTGCTTCTTTGAAGGCCACCGCCTTTGCGGCAATCACGTGCACGAGCGGTCCGCCCTGTATGCCGGGAAAGATCATCTTGTCCACGGCCCTTGCATGTTCCGACTTGCACATGATGATACCGCCCCTCGGTCCCCTGAGTGTTTTGTGCGTGGTGGAAGTCACGAAATCGGCGTGGGGTACGGGAGAGGGATGGAGTCCCGCGGCGACCAGGCCGGCAATGTGGGCGATGTCGGCGAGGAGGTAGGCGTCTACCTCACGGGCGATCGCGGCGAAGGCCTCGAAATCTATGACGCGGGAGTATGCACTCGCGCCAACGATTATCAGCTTCGGCCTGTGCCTGCGCGACAGGTGCCTCACTTCGTCGAGATCTATATGGCCCGTCTCCCTGTTTACCCCGTAAAAGACGGTGTTGTACAGCATGCCGGTGAAGTTGACCGGAGCGCCGTGGGAGAGATGGCCGCCGTGGCTCAGCTTCATCCCGAGGATTGTGTCGCCGGGTTTAAGCATCGCGAAATAGACCGCCATGTTGGCTTGGCTGCCGGAATGAGGCTGGACATTCACATGGTCGGCGCCGAAGAGGCCCTTCGCCCGTTCTATGGCGAGTCTCTCCACGATGTCAGCATACTCGCAGCCGCCGTAATATCGCTTGTGGGGATAGCCCTCGGCGTACTTGTTTGTGAAGAGCGATCCCTGAGCTTCGAGCACGGCACGGCTCGCGTAGTTCTCCGACGCAATGAGAAGTATCTTCTGTTGCTCCCTCTCGGTCTCCCCGATTATCGCGTCGTACACGTCGGGATCGACTGTTCTCAGGTGATCAAGGTTCATGTAGTCCTGCCGGTTTATGGAGATTGTATACTGCAACTGGATGACTCCACGTCACTTCCGCACCGTCCGGTCCTCAATGAGGGCGATCTTTTTTAGCCTGTTCAGGTGCCTGCCATACTCAAACGGGGTGATGATCCAGGTGCGGACGATCTCTTTCGCGAGGTCTTTCCCCACTATCCTGCCGCCCATGACAAGAACATTTGCGTCGTTGTGGAGCCTCGACATTTTCGCCGAGAAGAGTTCGTTGCACAGCGCGGCGCGGATACCGGCGAACTTGTTCGCCACCATCGACATTCCGATCCCCGTCCCGCAGATCAGGATCCCCCTCTCCGCCGTGCCGTCCGCCACACTGCGGGCGACCTTTTCCCCGAAGTCGGGATAATCGACGGACTGGGGGCTGTCGGTACCGTAATCAACGCACTCGTGGCCCAGTTCTTTAATGAGAGCCAGTATGTCGGTTTTGAGGTCGAGACCCGCGTGGTCGGAGCCTATGGCGATGCGCACGTATCCTCCATCAAAGGGAGTGCAGAAAGCCTTTTAATTCTATCCAACGAATTCCCGCACAGTCAAGAAACGAAGCCTTATCTGACAAGGAATTCAAGGAGGGCCTTCTCAGTGTGAAGTCTGTTTTCCGCCTGGTCGAAGACAGCGCTGTGGGCACCGTCCATGACCTCATCGGTGATCTCTTCCCCTCGGTGCGCGGGGAGACAGTGCAGCACGATGACGTCGTCCTTCGCGCAACGCAGCAGTTCCGCGTTGACCTGGAAATTCCTGAAGCGAGCTTTTTTCTTCTCAGCATCCTTTTCCTGCCCCATGCTAACCCAGACGTCGGTGTACACCACGTCCGCCCGGCTCGCCGCCTCGCGCGGGTTCCTCAGAATGAGAATCTCTCCCTCACCCTGCACATTCACCCTTTCCCTTGCCAGGTCAAGAACGTCAGGGGAGGGGTCGTGACCTTCGGGGCAGGCGATCACCAACTCCATGCCGGTGAGCGATGCCGCTTCGATAAGTGAGTTGGCCACATTGTTCCCGTCCCCGACATACGCGATCCTGATACCCTTCAGGCGTCCCTTGCGCTCGATCACGGTCATAAGGTCCGCGAGGGCCTGGCAAGGGTGGTGGAGGTCTGAGAGCCCGTTAATCGTCGGCATCGTCGCGTGGGCTGCAAAATCGCCAATCGAGGCGTGAGAGTAGGTTCTCAGGACCATGGCATCCAGGTATCGCGAGAGGACCCTGGCAGTGTCGGCGAGCGTCTCACCTCTTCCGAGTTGTAGTTCAGCCGGCGCGAAGTAGATGCCCCTTCCGCCGAGTTGGTACACGGCAACCTCGAAAGACACGCGCGTGCGCGTGGAGGGCTTTTCGAAATAAAGGCCGACGCATTTTCCGATCAAAGGGCACTTTTGCGAGTCGGCACCATGTTTAAGATCGACGGCCCGCGCAAGCAGCGCGGTGATCTCATCAGCCGAAAAGTCTGAAAGTGTAAGGAAATCGCGTTTCATGGCAACCTGTCTATCACTTCGTCCAAGATGTTCATCGCCTGATCGATGTCTCGCTTCTCAATAATCAAGGGAGGGGAGAACCTTATTACGTGTCCGTCCCCTGCAGAACCAACAAGGAGACCGCGCTCCATGCATGCTTTGACGACGGGCGCTACATCCACCGTGAGTTCGACCCCCAGAAGAAGGCCTTTCCCCCTTACCTCAAGGATCTTCTCGGGGTGAGAGTCTTTCAATTCCATCAGTTCAGAGAGGAGGTAGTTGCCCATCCGCGTGCAATGGTCGAGGACGAATCCGTCCTCCAAAATCGCATCGAGAGTCGCCTTTGCCGCCGCGCAGACGAGCGGATTTCCTCCGAAGGTGGACGCGTGGGTGCCCGGCTGAAAGGCCGAGGCGACGCGCTCAGAGGCGAGCATTGCGCCGATAGGGACGCCTCCTCCGAGGCCTTTCGCTACCGTCAGGATGTCCGGGACTATACCGTAATGCTCATAGCAAAACAGTTTCCCTGTCCTTCCCATTCCTGTCTGGACCTCATCGAGGATCAGGAGAAGCCCGTAGCGGTCACAGATCTCCCTCACCGTGCGGAGGTAGCCGTCTGCGGGGACGTTGACGCCCCCCTCGGCCTGGATCGGTTCAAGCATGACCGCGCAGGTTCGATGGTCCACTGCGGAAGCCAGGGCGTCCGCGTTATTGAATGGCACGTGAGTAAACCCCGGAACGAGGGGTTCAAACCCCTTCTTGTACTTGTCCTGACCTGTCGCGGTGACCGTGGCGAGCGTCCTTCCGTGGAAGGAGTTCAGCGCAGTGATTACCTCGAAACGCGCGGGATCGAGGTTCTCTTTTGCATATTTGCGCGCCAGCTTGATTGCCGCCTCGTTGGCCTCTGCCCCTGAATTGCAGAAGAAGACCTTTTCTGCAAAAGTGTGGGTGACAAGTGCCTTAGCAAGCCTGGTCTGGGGCTCTATGTGATACAGGTTAGACACATGGAGGAGCCGCTGGGCCTGTTTCTGCAGGGCGACGACTATCTTTGGGTGACAGTGGCCGAGCACATTTACGGCAATTCCTCCAAGTAAATCAAGGTATTCCTTGCCGTCTGCCCCCCATACCTTCATCCCCCGACCTTTGGTAAGGACGAGGGGGAACCGTTTGTAGGTATGCATGAGATAGCGCTCTGAATCTTCGATGATCCTGGACGTTTCCATGAGCTTCAAATGATACCACATGGTCGCTGAGGCGGGCAAGGCAAAGCCCCTGCCGTCTGGAAGGATTGATGCGTTGCCTGCGACTCTCTCCAGTCGGGAAGAAGCCGTCTAAGGACATCAGGCATGACTCCCGGCACGGACTCCGCGCACCTGCGGGGCTGCCCCGCCAGCCTGAAATCAAGGACTTTTGGCAAGACCGTCAGCTTCTTGACTTCTTCTGATTTATGTATGTAGTATGAATAAGTTTTGCATGATTCCATGTCCGCATACGAATCAGTTGCCAACAGTGCGGTGAGTCAAGGAGAGAGACATATGTCATCGACGGTCTTGAAGTTCGAGCCAGAAGTTTCCCGCTCCCTAGCGGAGACGGTGATGGAACGGTCCGGCCAGAACCTGCTGGCCTGCTATCAGTGCCGACGTTGCGCGGCAGGCTGCCCGGTAGGGGACGATACCGGCGTTACACCGGACCGTCTCATACGGATGATCGTCCTGGGAGAGAGGGAGGAGGCCATCAACAATCTCCTGGTGTGGAAGTGTGTTGCCTGTTATGCGTGCGGGACACGCTGCCCAAACAACATTCATACTGCGCGGATAAATGAAACGCTCAAGCAGATGTCAAAAGAGACCCATCAGGAGCCCCTTACCCCCAAAGTTGCCGCATTTCACGACGCCTTCATGAAATCGACTTCCCATTTCGGACGGGTGAACGAACTTGAGTTCATGGGACTTTACGAGATGAAGACCGCCCGGAACGAGCTGAAACGCGGCGGCGGGTGGAAGGCGATCATGGACGAACTGAAGGGTCAGGCAAAACTCGGCCTTGCGATGATGAAGAACAAGCGGATGCACGTGAAGTTCGACAAGGTCAGGGGACTCTCTGAAGTCAAGCGCCTATACAGCAAGGCAAAGGAGAAAGCCTCGAACCGGTGAAGTGCCACTGCCCGCGCGACCACAAATTTTACCAAGGAGAAATGTGAGGGAACCCATGGAAGTTGCCTATTATCCTGGTTGTACTCTGCACGCCTCGTCAGAGATGTACGACGTGCAGAGCAAACTCGTGTTCAAGAACCTGGGGATAGACCTGAGGGAAATCGAGGACTGGAACTGCTGCGGGGCGACATCGGCGAGCAAGACGGACGAGTTCCTCGCTGTCGCACTCCCTGCGCGGAATCTAGGGATTGCCGACGCGAGCGGCTATTCCGAGATGTTCATTCCCTGCTCTTCCTGCCTTAGCAGAACCCTCGTGTCGCAAAAGACCCTTGCCGACAACCCCGCCCTGAAGGACAGGATAAACTCGGAACTGAAGAAGAAGGTGCAGGGCAAGACGAGGATCGTGAGCATACTCGAGATGCTCGTGCCGATGGCGGAATCAGGCGAAATCGCCAAGAAAACCAAGGTGAAACTCGAGGGGCTGAAGCCGGCCTGCTATTACGGCTGCCTGCTGACGCGGTTCCCTTCCGACATCGCTGTGCCTGACAACGTAGAAAATCCGCAGGGGATGGAGACCGTCTGCCGTGCCGTTGGCGCTGAGCCTGTCGAGTGGGGATACAAGACCGACTGCTGCGGGGCGTCGGCATCCGTCAATGATACGGACGTTGCGTTGAACCTGATGTCGAAGATCACGAGGGATGCGGTGGCGAGGGGAGCGAACTGCTTCGTCACCACGTGCCCGATGTGCCAGCTCAATATGGACGCCTATCAGGACAGGGTCGCGGAAAGGTATGGCATAGGGGAAAGGCTGCCTGTTTATTTTATCACTGAACTTCTCGGTGTGGCGATGGGGATGAGTCCCTCGAAGCTGCAAATCGACAGGCATTTCGTGGAAGCCACAGGACTGCTTAAGGAGCTGAAACTGACATGAACGAGAAATACTCACCGCCCAAACGAGGATCGGTTATGATTGTCGGAGGCGGCGTCGGTGCAATGCAGGCGGCGCTCGACTTGGCCGACAGCGGGTTCAAGGTCCACATGGTGCAGAGGGAGACCTCCATCGGCGGCACCATGGTAATGCTGGATAAGACGTTCCCTACAGGCGACTGCTCGATGTGCATGATCTCGCCTAAGATGGTCGAGGTAGGTCGCCATCTCAACATTGACATACACTCCCTTGCCGAGGTCGTGTCTGTAGACGGGCAGCCGGGCGACTTCACGGTGAAGGTGAAGGCGGCTCCACGCTATGTGGACCCCGACAAGTGCACCGGCTGTGGGGTGTGCGAGGAGAAGTGCCCGAAGAAGGTCCCGAGCGAATTCGAGCAAGGCCTCACCCACCGTAAGGCGATCTTCTCGATGTTCCCCCAGGCAGTCCCCAACACGAGGGCGATCGATGTGCCGAACTGCCTATTTTTTCAGAAAGGGATCTGCAAGGTCTGCGAGAAGTTCTGCAAGGCGGGAGCGATCAACTACGAGGACAAGGGCAAGGAGCTTGACATAAAAGTGGGTGCCATTATCCTTGCCCCCGGGCTCGACAGGTACGATGCCGGGGTGAGGGGTGAACTCGGACTTGGGCGGTGGAAGAATGTGGTGACCGCGATACAGTTCGAACGCATCCTTTCTGCCTCGGGGCCCTACAAGGGCGAGGTGAAGCGGCCTAATGACGGCAGACACCCGAAGAAGGTCGCCTGGATCCAATGCGTCGGTTCGAGAGACCCGCACAACGCGAACCCGTGGTGTTCCTCGGTCTGCTGCATGTATGCGACGAAGCAGTCGATTATCGCGAAGGAGCACGACGCCCACATCGAACCGACCATCTTCTTTATGGAGATGCGCGCCTTCGGTAAGGACTTCGACAAGTATGTGGAACGCGCCAAGAAGGACTACGGGGTCCGCTATCAGCGAGCGATGATCTCCATGATACGCGAGGATCCGGGAACCGGCGATCTCATTCTCCGTTACGCCGATGAGGAAGGGAAGCTCGTAGACGAGACCTTCGACATGGCCGTACTGTCCATCGGACTCGAACCCCACAAGGATGCTGTCGAGTTTGCGAAGACCTTCGGCATCGAGGCCACTCCTTACCGGTTCGCGAAGACATCACCTCTCAGCCCCGTGCAGACGTCGCGTGAGGGTGTGTTCGTTATGGGGGCCTACCAAGGGCCCAAGGACATACCCGAAACCGTGATGCAGGGAAGCGCGGCTGCGGGGATCGCGATGTCGGTGCTCGGCGAGGCACGGGGGACCGAAACGGTTGTGAAGGAACTTCCGCCAGAGACCGATGTGGCAAAACAGGAGCCGAGAATCGGCGTCTTCGTATGCCATTGCGGCATCAACATAGCCGGGACCGTCGAGGTGGACAAGGTCGTCGAGGCGGTCAAGGACCTCCCCAACGTGGCGTATGCAACCAACACGCTCTACGCCTGTTCTCAAGACAGTCAGGAGATGCTCAAGCAGCTCATCAAGGAGCACAACCTGAACCGCATTGTCGTTGCCTCGTGCACGCCCCGCACCCATGAGCCTCTCTTCCAGGAGACGATACGGGAGGCGGGCCTGAACAAGTACCTCTTCGACCTTGCCGATATACGCGAGCAGTGCTCGTGGTGCCACATGGGACACAAGGAGGAGGCGACGAAGAAGGCGATGCGCATAGTGAAGATGGCGATCGCCAAGGCGAGGCTGCTCGACCCGCTCCAGACGGAAACGGTGGGGGTCACCAAGTCATGCCTGGTTATAGGCGGCGGTGTCGCCGGTATGCTTTCCGCGTTGTCTCTGGCAGATCAGGGCTTTGATGTGCACGTCGTGGAGCGGGAAAAAGAGCTCGGCGGCCTTGCGAGGAATCTGTATCGCACTCTCGAGGGCGACGACGTGCAGAAGTTCCTGGGTGAGACTGTTGCAAAGCTGCAGGCACATCCGCGCGTCACTGTGCATACGGGTGTGGAGGTGAAGAAGACGGACGGCTTTGTCGGTAATTTCAGGACAACGCTCACGAACGGTGCGGTTGTGGAGCACGGGGCGATCATCCTCGCCACAGGCGGTGTGGAATATAAGCCCACGGAGTTCCTCTACGGGCAGAGTGATCGTGTTGTTACCCAGCGGGAGCTCGAAAAGAAGCTCGCAGAGGGAGCACAGCTCAAGTCCGGTGAGCGCTATGCCATGATCCAGTGCGTCGGCTCTCGCGAAGAGCCGTTCCAGTACTGCTCCCGCGTGTGCTGCCAGGACGCCGTGAAGAACGCGATCGCGATAAAGGAGAGAAACCCGCAAGCCCAAGTCGTCATATTCTATAGGGATCTGAGGACGTACGGTCTGCGCGAGGACTATTACAGGAAGGCGCGCGACCTCGGGGTGCTCTTCGTCAGGTTTGAGGTGGACAGGAAGCCCCAGGTAGAGCAGGTCGGCGAGAGGCTCCGCATTAAGGCATGGGACTACATGCTGAACAAGGAGATCATCTTCGACACAGACTGGCTCGTACTGTCTGCGGGGCTGAGGCCCCATCCTACGACCGACAAGGTGGGAGAGATGTACAAAGTGACCCGAAACCAAGACGGCTACTTCCTCGAGGCGCATGTGAAGCTTCGCCCTGTGGACTTTCCGAGTGAAGGCATTTACCTCGCCGGTTTGGCCCATGCGCCGAAGAACCTCGACGAGACGGTGAGCCAGGCTCTCGCAGCCGCCGGCCGTGCAGGAGTGGTGCTCTCCCACGAGCGTCTCGCAGTGTCGGGCCTCATCGCCAAGCACAAGCGTGACCTCTGCATGTCCTGCCTCAGCTGCTTCAGGGTGTGCCCCTTCGATTCACCGTATATAGACGAAGAAGGAAAGGTTGCCCATAATGAGGTCAAGTGCCACGGGTGCGGGATCTGCGCCGGCATCTGCCCGGCGAAGGCGTTCCAGGTGAACAGTTTCAGGGACGACCAGGTCATCGCGATGATCGATGCAGCCACAGAGCCCGAAGCGAGTCCCGTAGGTGGATAGAAGGGCTACAAAGCCTATTAATTAAGGAAGATATAGACAATTCCATAATGTCAAACTTTACGAAAAAGCGGAGCAGGGAGGGAAAGAAATAATGGTTCAGGTTGCGGAGGCACCGGCTGAAAAGAGCCTTTCCTCGATCGAGAAACCGCACGAGACTCCTCAGGGATGGGAGCCCAACATCCTCGCCTTTGCGTGTCACTACTGCGCCTTCGCCGCAGCGGACCTCGCAGGCGTGATGCGGCTCTCGTACCCCTCGAATGTGAAGGTGATCCGGCTGCCCTGCACGGGAAAGCTGGACTACATCCATATTCTTCACGCCTTCGAGCGGGGAGTGGATGGCGCGTTCGTCGCAGGTTGACTACAGGAACAGTGTCATTACCTGGAGGGTAATACGTATGCGGCGAGAAGAGTTGAGTACACGAAGAAGCTGCTGTCCAGGGTGGGCATAGACCCGGGGCGTCTGGAGATGTACAATCTGTCTGCAGCTATGGGACCCCGGTGGGCGGAGATCTGCACGGAATTTACCGAACGGATTCAGGCGCTCGGTCCCTCTCCGGTATGGCTTGCGATACAAAAGCACGGCACGATAAAGGAGTGAACGACGATGATAGTGGGCGAACAGAAGCCGTTTGATGAAATCTGGGAGATGGTGAAGGAATTCAAGAAGATATACATACTCGGCTGCAATACCTGCGTTGCTATTTGCCACGCCGGCGGCGGCAAGGAGGCGGAAATCATAGCCTCCATGATTCGCATGAAGGCCACCCAGGAGGGAAAGGCCATTGAGGTCAGCCATGGCGGTATTGAGAGGCAGTGCGAGCCGGAGTATTTTGATCCCGTCATGGAGACGCTCAGGGGACACGAAATGGTCCTCTCCACGGCGTGTGGTGTGGGGGTCAATTTTCTGGCAGATAGAATTGGCAACGTCCATGTTTATCCTGGCGTGAACACGGAGTTCTTCGGAGCGGTCCCCGAGGCGGGGGTCTTCACAGAACTCTGCGCGGGGTGCGGCAACTGTATCCTTCACCTCACCGGGGGGATCTGCCCGATCGCGCGGTGTTCCAAGTCGCTCATGAACGGTCCCTGCGGAGGAACAAACAAGGGGAAGTGCGAGGTCAGCGACGAGATAGACTGCGGCTGGTTCCTGATCGTGGAGAGGATGAAGCAGCTCGGCACTCTCGAGAAGCTCGCCGAGGTGCAGCCGCCGCGGAACTGGTCCACGAGCTTCCACGGCGGACCGCGCAGGGTATCGCTTGAGCATATCAGGGCCTTCGAAGAACAGGAAGCAAAGAAAGGATAATCGCCAGGAGGATAGATGATGAAAAGCGGAAGTAATCTTGAGCGAGTCATTCTGAGCGGGCAGCCCGCCGTCACTGCGGAGCTCGGACCGCCCATGAGTGCCGACGGCCACGAAGTAACCCACAAGGCACACATTCTCAAGGGGTTTTGTGATGCGGCGAACATAACTGACTGCCAGACCGCAGTCGTCCGCATATCAAGTATCGCAGGTGCCGTCCTTGCCCTGCGCGAGGGTCTTGAGCCGGTTATGCAGATGACGTGCCGCGACCGGAACAGGATCGCGATGCAGGCGGATCTCCTCGGTGCGGCTGCTCTCGGTCTTAAGAACTGTCTCTGCATCGCCGGAGACCATCAGAAATTCAGCGCTGCGGGAAGGCTCAAAGGGCACCCGGGAGCAAAGAACGTATACGATGTGGATACCTGCCAGCTCGTAGGCATCCTCAAGAAGATGCGTGACGAGGGCCTCCAGCAGGGCGGTGACAAGCTGGATGTGGCGCCTAAATTGTTCGTCGGTGCGTCCTGGACACCGGCTGGCGATCCGATGGACTTTAGGCCGATCAATCTCAAGAAGAAGGTCGACGCCGGGGCGGATTTCATCCAGACCCAGGGCATTTTCGACATAGAGATCTTCAAGTCCCAGATGGAGAAGGCCAGGAACCTCGGGCTCCACGAGCGGACCGCCATCCTGGGCGGCATCATCGTTCCGAGAACGGCTATGATGCTCAAGTACATGGATTCATCCGTGGCGGGTGTCTCCGTTCCCAAGTCGATGATACAGCGCATGCTGAAGGCAAAGGACGCCGCCGGGGACGACAAGAAGAAAGCGAAGGAGCTTCAGGAAGAGGAGGGGATCAAGATCACCGTCGAGCTGATCCACCAGGTTCTCGAGATCCCCGGCATAAAGGGGGTCCACATCCAGGCTATCGAGTGGGAGACCGCCATCGAGAAGATCGTGAAGGCGGCGGGGCTTTATCCTCGCCCACAAATACCGGAAGCCTAGTCAT
>JBLMXV010000097.1:0-36506 GCA_050257935.1 Chloroflexota bacterium | reverse complement strand
TGCGCGGGAAGGGAAGGGCCCACTGAAACTGGCACGGTCATTGTCTTTCAGCACGGCAAGATCGCCGGTGATCCTGAGCCCCTGAACCGGCTCATCGAGCGCTTCGAGAGCGAGAACCCGGACATCAGGGTGAAGGACGTCACCCTGCCGGCATCGACTGACGAGCAGCACCAGTTTTACGTCATCAACCTCGAGGCAGGCAGCACGGAGTTCGATGTCCTCAGCATGGACGTCATCTGGGTGCCCGAATTCGCGCGTGCCGGGTGGCTGAGAGGCCTCGGCGACCGGATATCGGAGGAGGATCGCAAGGACTTCTTCCCGGGACCGATGCAGGCAGTGACGTTTGCAGGCGAAGTTTACGCAATCCCCTGGTATGTCGACGCAGGCCTTCTGTATTACCGGAAGGACCTCCTCGGAAAGTACGGCGTGTCGCCGCCCCGGACATGGCATGAACTCGTTGAGTCCGCTCAATTCGTGATGGGCCGCGAGCCCGGACTCTACGGCTTCATCTGGCAAGGCAAGCAGTATGAAGGGCTCGTCTGCAACGTGCTCGAATACATCTGGGCCAAGGGGGGAGATGTCCTCAGCAACGGCAAGGTAGTGATAGACAGTCCCGAGAACAGGGACGCACTCCGCTTTATGAGGGACCTTATCGAACGCTACAGGATCACACCCGCCCTGGTCACGACGGCGATCGAGGAGCCGACGCGCCACATCTTCGGCAACGGCAGGGCCCTGTTTATGCGCAACTGGCCGTACGCCTGGAACATTTTCGAATCCGCGGACTCGCCGGTGCGGGGGAAAGTGGGAGTGACGAGACTTCCCACTTTCGGGCAGGGGGTCCACGCCTCGGTCCTTGGAGGATGGCAGCTGGGGATCAACAGAAACACCAGGCACCCCGAGGCTGCCGAGAGGTTCATTCTCTTCCTCACTGCCCCCGAGGCCCAGAAGAGACTCGCCCTCACCATCGGGTACAAACCGTCGAGGAAGTCCCTCTACCGCGATGCAGATCTCGTGAAGGCGCAGCATTTCGTAGCAGGACTCTACGATATCTTCATGGAGGCTAGGCCGCGGCCGGTGACTCCGTTTTACATGATGATGAGCCAGGTCATGCAGCCGGAATTCAGCGCAGTCATCTCAGGGATCAGACCACCCGGAGAGGCCCTCCGTTCGGCGAGGATCCAGATCGAGCGCATCGTGGGAGCGGAGCGGTGAAGGCCGAATCAGGGAACCGCTTCATCGCGCCGGCGCTGGTGCTCCTCTGCCTTGTGACCCTCTACCCCGTTCTCTACGTTTTTTACCTGAGCTTCCAGCGAAGACTGCTGATATTCGATGTGGCCCGCTTCACGGGGATTGGTAACTACCTCTTCCTTTTGCGTGACGAACGGTTCTGGAACGCCATGGGCAACACCGTTTACTTCACCGCTGTCTCCGTGTCGATCGAGATTGCATTGGGCCTTTGCATCGCGCTCATTCTCAACAGGTCGTTCAGGGGAAGAGGGTTTGTCAGGGCGGCGGTCCTCGTGCCGTGGGCAATCCCGACGGTTGTGTCGGCACGCATGTGGGAATGGATGTACAACGCCGACTTCGGCATCCTCAACTACCTTCTGGGTGTCAGGATGAACTGGCTCGGCAGTCCTTTGCTGGCGCTGAACGCGGCGGTGGCAATGGACGTGTGGAAGGCGACCCCCTTTGTGACCGTCTTGCTGATGGCGGCGCTGCAGGTAATCCCGAGGGAACTCTACCAGGCAGCCCGGGTGGACGGCGCGGGAAGGTTCTCGCTCTTCACACGGATCACGCTGCCGCTCCTCGTGCCCACGATGCTCGTCGTCCTCCTCTTCAGAACCCTAGATGCCTTCAGGGTTTTCGACGCGGTATACGTCCTCACAGGAGGCGGTCCGGCGAACACCACAGAGACCCTCTCTATCTACGCCTATAAGGTGCTTTTCCAGACCCTTCAGTTCGGGTACGGCTCGGCCCTGTCTGTGATCATATTCATGTGCACCGGCGCAATGAGCGTGCTGTACGTGAAGCTGCTGAGGGCGAGGACGGCATGATGAAAAGGATGGCCTTCTACGTCACCGTAAGTGCAGTGGTGCTGTACTGCCTCGGACCTCTTCTCTGGCAGTTCGTTACAAGCCTCAAGCCTGATCGCGAACTCACGGCGCTCCCCCCCCTCCTGCCGTCACGTCCGACCCTCGTTCATTACGTTTCGGTATTCGAGGGCACCTCATTCCTGCGCGTGATCGTGAACAGCGCTGCGGTGGCCTCGTTGACTACGATCCTTTCTGTCTCGATCGGCTCTCTCAGCGCTTTCGGACTCGCCAAGCTCAGGGTGAGGCACAAGGCGGCGGTGCTCGCCCTCGTCCTCGCAGTTTCGATGTTTCCTCCCATCGCAACGGTAAGCCCTCTTTACCTCATCATAAGGGCACTGGGTATGAGGGACACTATCGCTGCGCTGACCCTCACCTACACGAGTTTCTCCCTGCCGCTCTCCATATGGATCCTCACGAGCTTTATCAGGGAACTTCCCGACGAGATCTACCGGGCCGCACGAATTGACGGGTGCACGCCCCTGCAGGCATTTCTGAAGGTGATCTTACCGCTCGCCGCTCCCGGTATTGTCACCACGGCGATACTGGTTTTCATATTCTCTTGGAATGAATTCCTTTTCGCTCTGACCTTCACGGCAACACCGGCGTCGCGGACGATCCCCGTGGCCATAGCGCTCTTCCCCGGCGTTCACGAGGTGCCGTGGGGAGAGATTGCGGCGGCGTCGGTCATTGTAACCGTCCCGCTCGTGGCGGTCGTCTTCGCTTTTCAGCGAAGGATCGTAGAGGGGCTCACGGCAGGTTCCATCAAGGGGTGACCATGGCACGCATACGCTTCGAGAGGGTGACGAAACAGTTCCGTGATGTACCGGTCGTCACGAACCTCGACCTCACGATCGAGGACGGCGAATTCTTCACGTTTCTCGGGCCTAGCGGCTGCGGGAAGTCGACGGTGCTCAATCTCATCGCAGGTCTCGAGACGGTTACCCGTGGCGCGCTCTACTTTGACGAAATGGAAGTGAATGATCTTTCGCCCCGGGAGCGGGACGTGGCGATGGTCTTTCAGAGCTACGCACTCTATCCTCACATGACAGTGTATGAGAACATCGCCTTTCCCCTCAGGATGCGGAAGGTGAAGAAGGACTCAATCGACACCGACGTGAGGCGCATCGCCTCCCTGCTTGGTCTCGAAGGCCTTCTCGGAAGGAAACCGAAAGAGCTGTCGGGCGGGCAGCGCCAGAGAGTCGCTCTCGGCAGGGCGATTGTGAGGAGGCCGAGAGTCTTCCTGATGGACGAACCACTGTCGAACCTCGATGCGAGACTGCGGATTGAGACAAGGGGGGAACTCAAGAGGCTCCACCGGGAATTAGGGATAACCACCGTGTATGTAACGCATGATCAGACCGAGGCGCTGAGCCTTTCCGACAGGATAGCTGTCCTTCACGAGGGTTCGGTGCAGCAGTGCGGAACGCCAGCAGAGGTGTATCTTAAGCCGGCAAACCTCTTTGTGGCAGGCTTCATCGGGAGCCCCTCCATGAACAAGCTCGCCGGACTGCTGGAACTGCGCGATTCCCCCGTGGTGGCGTGCAGCGACCTGTCCTTCGTCCCCGAAATTGAAACGTTGCCGGAAGCGGCAGGGGAGGTAATCGTCGGCATCCGGCCGGAAGACATCGTGTTTTCGGAGAAACAGTCGAAAGGAACGACGGAGGCGACGATCTCACTGGTGGAACCGGCGGGCTCCTTCAACTGGGTCGATGCGGTCTGGAGAGGACAGAAGATAACCGGCAAGTCTTCACTCGAGAGCACACTCGAAATCGGGGGGAGGGCGTATGTGACATTCCCCCCCGGCAGGATCATGGTGTTCGACCGGGAAACGGGCAAGCGGCTGTGAAGGAACAGAATGTCCACAGTGCAAACCCGGCCTTGACAAAGGACCATTTCTATAATATAATGTAACTACATTTTATTATAGAAAGAGGTCACAATGCTCTCCGCAGGGATCAAGGAACTGAAGGCAAAGCTGAGCAGCTACGTGGACAGGGTGCGGTCAGGTGAACAGGTGATCGTCACCGAGCATGGTGAGGAGGTGGCGCTGATCGTCCCTATCTCGGCGGAGAGACGGGCGGCCATGTCGCTTGTGAGGGACGGGAAGGCTCAGTGGCACGGAGGAAAGCCCAGGGGCCTGAAGGGGCTCGGCATCAGGGGCAAGGCCCTATCCCAGACCATACTCGAAGAACGGCGATGATCCTCTTCCTCGGCACCAGCAGCTTGGTGAAACTCTATTTCGAGGAGGAGTATTCACGCGTGCTGAGGGACTGGGTCAAGGAAGCCGAGATCGTCGCGACGTCCCGCGTCGGTTACACCGAAACTATATCTGCAGTGGAGACACGCCTCGCACGCCGGGACCTTTCACAGGTCGACTATAACGAGTTCATGAAAGCGTTCACGAGGGACTGGGAAAGCTATCTCGTAATCGACTTCAACGATATCGAGGCCGGGCGTCTCGTAAAGAACTACGGACTCCGGCGGTTCGATGCCATACATCTTTCATCGGCAAAGCTGCTCGCGGGGACGGACCCGAACCTGCTGATGTTCTTCTCGTCCGCCGATGACAGGCTCTGCCGTGCCGCAACAGGGGAAGGGTTGAAAGTATTGCCTCTTCACGTCTGTGCCGGTTTTTCTTCGAAAGGGAGGTAACCATGGCGGACTTCTATCAGACGGGCGTTGTGTCCACACTCCACCGGCTTGGCATAGGAGACCTTGACAAGATCGAGTCCGAGCTGATGTGGTATTCACAGGAGAGGCCGATCGCCCTTGTGCTGCCGTCTCTCTTCAGCGAGCTCGAGGGGGATGCTTTGCGGGGTATCGTAGAGGAACTCAGGAAAGTCGGATACATCCGGGAGGTCGTGGTGACCCTCGGGCCGGCGACTCCGGAGGAGTTCGCCCATGCGAGGGAGTTCTTCTCCGTGCTCCCGCAGAGAACGAAGATCATCTGGAACTCCGGGCCGCGAATGGACGAGATCTATGGTGCCATCCAGTCAGCCGGCCTCCCGATAGGCGAGCCCGGCAAGGGCAGATCGGCGTGGATGGCGTACGGCTACGTCCTCTCGCAGCAGGAGTTTCATGTGATCGCTCTCCATGACTGCGACATCCTCACGTACAACAGGGAACTCCTCGCCAGGCTGTGTTATCCGGTGGCGAACCCCAGTCTTGATTATGAGTTCTGTAAGGGCTTTTACAGCAGGGTTACCGACAGGCTGCACGGGAGGGTCACGAGGATCCTTGCGACGCCGCTGATCCGGTCTCTCCAGAAGATCTTCGGTTATCACCCGCTGCTGGTGTTTTTCGACAGCTTCAGATATATCCTGGCCGGAGAGTTCTCGATGGACGTGGACCTTGCACGGGTGAACAGAATCCCTGGTGACTGGGGGCTCGAGGTCGGCGTCCTCGCCGAGGTATACCGGAACACCTCGCTGCGCCGCGTCTGTCAGGTCGACATAGCGGAAAACTACGAGCACAAGCACCAGGTGCTCTCTGCAGAGGACGCCTCGAAAGGACTTCACAAGATGTGCGTCGACATCTGCAAATCGATCTTCAGGACCCTCGCGTCGGAAGGTGTCGTCTTCTCCGACGGTCTCTTCAAAACCCTCGTTGCGACCTACGTGCGGACAGCGCAGGACATGCTGAAGAGGTTCGAGGACGATGCCGCGATCAACGGTCTCTTCTTCGACAGGCACGAGGAGAGCCTCGCCGTCGAGACCTTCACGAGCGGAATCAGGAGGGCCGCAGAGATCATCATGGAGGATCCTCTCGGTGTTCCGCTTATCTCCAGCTGGGACCGGGTGACGTCTGCAATACCGGACATCCTGGTAAGGCTGCGGCAGGCGGTCAAAAAAGACAACGAAGAGTGAGGCGGTCCGGTGCCGATGTGGTTTCTTTGTCGGCTTCCAATGACTGCCGACGAGTCTATTTACAAGGTATCGACGACGTATCCTTTCGCTCCGTGAAGACGTACGATTGGTGAACGCACGAATCTATGTGCGCTAAAGCACGAAGGAGGCGTTGAAACCCGTGAAGACAATCGTTACACTCGCTCTGGTGGTCCTGATCACTGCATCGGTCGGACTGGGATACTACGGCATACCAATACTCATTGAGAGAGAAACGGCTGCGCTGAGGGCCGACATCGAGAAGAATAACGAGAGACTACGCAAGATTGAAGAGTTCGTGACGCGCGAAGAGGAGGCGAGAAAGACGGCCACCCTCGAGCCTGATGCCGAGGCGGAGAGGATTGCCCGCACGGTGAATGACCTTGCACGCAGGCTTGCTGCCCTTGAGGCATCTGTCGAGAAGACCTCTTCTCAAGCGACCGAGGCGGCCCAGGCGCTGCGCGAAGCAATCGAGACGTCCTCGAGAGAGTCGGCCCAGGCTATCGAACAGGCGCGGGCTCACCTACTGGGCCAGATCTACAGTGCGAGGGCTCGTGCGGCCATGGCTATGATCAGCGCTCATCTTCTCAAGACCCGTGCAGAAATGCTCGCCCAGAATATCGGAAGTGCGAGGAGCGAACTCGAACTCATCGACAGCATCTGTGAGGACACGAAGATAATCCTGTCACCTGAGCGCGCAAAGGAGATCGAGGACCTCCAGAAGGTTCTTGCCAAGGCGCGTTACGAGCTTGACACTGAATCGCCGCCTGCACGCAACAGACTCGATTTCCTGTGGTTCGAGGTGTACAAGCTCTCACGGGAACTCTAAGGAGGGGTCATCCCTCCGGGCTCAGGGTCGACGGCCTGTCTTGCACTCATATGTTCGGCAGCCATCTGACAAAGTCGCCCGCGGGGCCACTACCATCGCCGGTAGCGGATGGTTCAGGCGTTTCGGGGAGATCATGGGCTTACCGCTCACTTCAGCGAGCCTGACAGCATGTGTGCCTTCCGTAGATCGGAGAGTTTTCATTTGAAAAAAGACGCGATTTCACGCAAGGAGCATTGATGATTCCAATTCCATACCTAGAGAAATTAGCGCTGCCCGGGATGATCGCTCTCGGCGCCACAACTCTGCTTTTCATTGTAAGAAGCGTGGCATTTCGTTTCCTGCACCGCTGGGCGGACAGGACGCAGGTAAGGATCGATGACCTCGTCATCTCCTCGCTGAGGGTCCCTTCCGTCTACTGGTGTGTCGCCGTAGGCCTATATACCGCCCTCGACCTGTCGGATCTTCCGCAGAAGTACGTCTTTTACCTGACGAAAGCGGTACACATACTCGTGCTCCTCTCGATAACGCTCGCGGCTGCGGGCCTCGCGGGAGCGCTCTTCAGGAACTACGTGCAGAAAACCGACCTTCCCATATCCACGACCGGCCTCGCGCAGGGCATCCTGAAGGGATCGATCATCGTGATCGGCCTTCTGCTCGCCCTGAGCGTCCTCGGCGTATCGATCACTCCGCTCATCACCGCCCTCGGCGTCGGCGGACTTGCCGTTGCGCTGGCGTTGCAGGACACGCTCGCCAACCTTTTTGCCGGAGTGTACATACTGGTCGAAAAATCGGTGAGAGTCGGAGATTTCGTGAAGCTCGAGTCGGGACAGGAAGGGTACGTTGAGGATATCACCTGGCGGACCACACGTGTAAGGATGCTGCCCAACAACATGGTGATCGTACCGAACAGCAAGCTCGCACAGAGCATAGTCACAAACTATTACCTGCCCGAAAAGCGGATGTCCCTGCTCATCCCGATCGGCGTGAGCTACGGATCGGACCCCGAAAGGGTGGAAAGGATACTCGTCGAAGAGGTGAAGAAAGCTGTTGGAGAGATACCCGGGCTTCTCGCCGAGCCGGAGCCCTTCGTGAGGTTCATTCCGGGATTCGGGGATAGCTCTCTCGACTTCACGCTCATATGCCAGGTTGCGGAATTTGTCGACCAGTACCTCGCGCAGCACGAGCTTCGCAAGAGGATCTTCAGGAGATTCAGGGAGGAAGGCATCGAGATACCATTCCCGCAGAGGACTGTATACCTCAGGGAGGAGAAAGAATGGCAGAAATGACGGGCTTCTTCGAGTTCAAGGAATGCGTGAGCATCTCGAAGGCTACCGGGCGGAGTGCGAGAACGCTCCGTGAGTTGAGAGACATCATCGCTGTCGTGAGCCGGGAGTCCATTTTTCACCACACCTATCAGTACTTCCTGAACGGGCATATGCTCGAATACACCAACGACTTTGCGAATTGGGCCGGGGAGAGCCTTGAGGAGAGGGCGCTCGCGGAGCAGCTGTCGAGCATCGACCCCTATGACTTCACCTCCGTCGATGATCTCAGGCAGACGATCGTGAAGGTAATCGACGACTATTCGGCGAGATTCCCCGAGCCCCGCGCCGCAATTCAGGGAGAGGAATTCCATTTCATCGAGACCGTGACATTCATCTTCCCCATGGGCATCCGCGTCAAGAACCTTGCGGAGTTCCTGACCGCCCTGAGATTTGTCGATGCCGGGTCTCTCTACTATCACTTCTACGAGGCCAGGATGCGTCTGGGAGGCGGGGTCGACGACTTCTCACGGTGGATCGAAGACCTCTTCGACAAGCAGGGACTCGTGCAGGCGATACGTGCGATCGACCCCTTCATGCACTCCGTTGGGGGCATTCGCGAGCACCTGATCGAGGCGGTGGAAGAGGAAGTCAGGAGGGACATGGAGGGCATAGACCGTTGTTTGATGCCTACCTAGGGACCGCGCCTAAGGGCGATCTCGTCCTGTTGCAGTTGCTGGGCGAGCGACTTCACGGAAGGACATTTCTTCACGTGAACTCGACTCGTGCCGGCGGCGGCGTGGCCGAGATTCTGCAAAGGATGGTCCCGATGATCATAGAACTGGGCATCAACGCGCGATGGGAAGTGATCGAGGGCGACCAGTTCTTCTTCGAGATCACTAAGAAGATACACAATGCGTTGCAGGGCAACCCCGAGGATATCACGGAAGAGATGTGGCGTCACCACTACGAGGTCAACAGAGCAAACGCGGGAAAGCTGGACCTCGAAGCTGATGCGGTTCTGATCCATGATCCGCAGCCTGCTCCGCTGGTGGAGTTCCGGAAGAACGGGCAGTGGATCTGGAGGTGCCATATCGACGTCTCTAATCCCTACGGAGGGGTCTGCGAGCGCCTGATGGGCTACTTCACGAAGTTCGACTCGGTGATCTTCTCGGTCGCAAAATTCGCACGGAAGGTGGGTACGGCGGAATACATCATACCTCCGTCGATAGATCCACTGAGCGAAAAGAACAGGGAACTGACGGAGGCGGACAGACATCAGGTCGTGGAACGACTCGGCCTGCCGCCAGACAGGCCGATGCTACTGCAGGTCTCCCGCTTTGACAGGTTCAAAGATCCCACGGGCGTGGTGAGAGCCTATCGGATCGTGAAGAAATATAACGACTGCATCCTCGTCCTCGCAGGTAGTCCTGCTGCCGACGACCCCGAGGGGGAGGCTGTGCTGAATGAGGTGAGGAGTTACGCCGCCGACGATCCTGACATCCACATCCTGCTCCTTCCCCCGTTCAGTGACAGGGACATCAATGCGTTGCAGCGCAGCGCCACCGTGGTGCTCCAGAAGTCTCTCAAGGAGGGATTTGGCCTCACCGTGTCAGAGGCGATGTGGAAAGGCAAACCTGTGATCGGCGGCGCCACAGGGGGAATTCCCCTCCAGATCACCCATGGTGTAACTGGTTTCCTCGTGCACACCGTGGAGGGGGCTGCATTCCGCGCGAGACAACTCCTGAACAATCCCGACATGGCGCGGGCGATGGGGGAGCAGGCGAGAGAGTATGTGAGGCGGAACTTTCTGATCACGAGACAGCTCAGGGATTACCTCGCGGTATGGTATGCAATGGAAAACAGAGGGGAGGACGTTATCATGCTTTAGCGTAGATTACGAACGGATTGCGGCGGCACAGGCAGAAAAGGGCTCAAGTTCTTTCCTGAGCGATGGATTTTACCGCATGACGGTAGACGAAGTGTCAATCTCCAGGCATTCCCGGGTGCTGGAAAAGAGGTCTAAAGGCGTGACAGAGAACGAGATTGTGGTATTGAGGATGACCGTTCGCGCTGACGTGGCAGCGGGTCTCTCATGTGAGATAGGCCGTCCGGTCCTCCAGGACGCGACAGGCGAGGATGAACGTTGCGGCGTTCCAGGACTGGCCTGCCATGCCCATGGGCTTTCCTGTCCTGCCGTGAAGCCACTCGTTGAATGCCCATCCGTCCACGCTGTTGGCCGCGGCGCACCCGCGGAGGGCGGACCATGCCTCCTTTTCCCTCCTCAGCTTCGCGAGCATCATGACCCAGAAGCAGCCGACAAAGGGCCAGATTCCCCCGTTGTGATATTGATAGGGGAGGTTTTGCCGATGGCGCAGCATATAGCTCCTCCAGAGACGGCTGTTCCTTCGGATAGGGTTGAGGACTACTTTCACCGGAAAGGGCCGGTCGACCCCGAGCGCAATAAGCCTCTCGGCTATCCGTGCGGCCTGCGACGCCGGTGTAATTCCCAGGAGGGCAGTGAGAACGTTCCCGAACACGTCAACCTCCTGTCCCGAGTACGAGAAGTTCACGAAGCTGAGGTAGAAGTCACGCTGCCGGGACGTGCTGCGGACGTAGTGCACAAGGATGCGCGCTCTCCTGTGCTCTGGGACTGTCTTGTCGAAGGGATAAAAGAGAGTCCTGAAGTGGTATCTTGTCTCATCCGCCGTCGGGATACGGTAGAGCCTCTTTACATGGCACCAAAGCGCGTTGGAATAAAGGACGAAGCCGGACCTCGGCATGATGTCCGCCCAATCGCTTGCCTCGTTCTGCTGGAGGAGGAACAGACCCTGGTGCTCCTGGCAGAAGAGCCAGTGCAACGCCGACTCGATGTGGGAATCGATATCCCCGAGGAGGCCATCACGTGGTCCGAACCTGTCGTAGAAGCGGACGGCGATGAGCCACCAGAGGGTAGCGTCGATGCAGCCTGCGTACCAGAAATCAACCTCGGGCACTTCGGGCTTCACGTATTTGGGGATCTGACCGTTGGGCGCCTGGTAGCGGGCAAGGGTGAGGAGACTGTTTCTCGCGTAATGAGTCAGTTCGGGGTCGCGGGACGCGACCATGCCGAGGGCGCATATTGCCGCGTCCCGACCGAAGATGCTCGCGTAATGCCTTCCTGCGGATTTCTCGCTCCTCGCGCATGCGATCACTCCCGATGGGCTCGAGTTCTCCCTGAGGAGGGCTACCGCGCGGGCATAACACTCCTGGACGAGGTCAGACCCGCTTTCGATTACGTTATTTCTTCGTTTCATGGCAGAGAAGTACGCTCAGGCGGAGCCCTTTTTGCCGAGCCCGCGAGCGCCGGAGCCCTCGGTGCGCCGTTGCCGGTCGCGTGATGCAGGCCGTTCACGAGCACGCCGAAAGGCATTCTAATGGAACCGGAAAGAACTGTCAACGACAGGTTTCTTGAAAGGTGGCTCCTTTTGGAATATTGGAATGTATGTATAGTTATCGGAGGGGGACATGGCGGTGAAACGGCGAGGTGTGGCCGAAGTGAAGGACACGAAGATGCGTGATGGTGATAAAAGGGTGGTCATCGAGGCCGTGAGCCCGGAGATCGACTGTGGTGCCTTTGGTGTCAAACGTGTCGTCGGTGAGAAGGTCAGCGTCAAAGCGGACATCTTCTGCGACGGCCACGACGCGGTGGCTGCGAGACTCGTCTACCTGGGACCCGAAGAAAGAGACTGGTCCGAGGCGCCGATGCGCCACACCATGAACGACAGGTGGACAGGGGAATTCACCGTGACGCAGGTTGGGCTCTACCGCTACTCGATCGAGGGTTGGGCGGACCACTTCCAGACATGGCAGCGGGACCTCAGAAAGAAACATGGAGCGGGCCAGGACATTTCCGTGGAACTCCTTATCGGCATCGGGCTTCTCGAGGAGGCGGCGGAGAGGGCTCGAGACGCGGACAAGAACACACTGGAGGGGTCGATCGCCCATCTCAAGGGCCTCGAGGACCCCGATAATGCCGTTACCTTCGCCTGCAGCGAGATGTTGACGGTGATTGCACAACGTTATCCTGACGATGGGAGAGTGGCACGCTACAGGAAGGACCTGCACGTCATCGTCGACCGAGAACGAGCGGCCTACAGCGCATGGTACGAGATGTTCCCCAGGTCCTGTCCCGGGGCTGAAGGTCATGCCACGCTCAGGGAGTGCGAGGCCATCATTCCCGCCGTCGCCCGGATGGGGTTCAATGTGCTGTATCTGCCGCCTGTGCACCCCATAGGCAGCACGAACAGGAAGGGCAGGAACAACGCGCCCAGAGCGGAACCTGACGATGTGGGCAGCCCCTGGGCCATAGGGTCCCACCTCGGCGGGCATACGGCAATTCATCCCGAACTCGGGACGATGGAGGACTTCGACCGTCTTGTCGCGAGGGCAGCCGAATCGGGCATCGAGGTCGCCCTTGATATCGCGTTCCAATGCTCTCCAGACCATCCATACGTGGCAGGGCATCCGGAGTGGTTCAGGCTCCGCCCTGACGGGACCGTGCAGTACGCCGAGAACCCGCCGAAAAAGTACGAAGATATTTTCCCGCTTAATTTCGAGACCTCTCGCTGGAGGGAGCTGTGGGAGGAACTGAGGGGCGTCGTGGCCTTCTGGGTCAGCCGAGGTGTGAAGATCTTCAGGGTGGACAATCCCCACACGAAGCCCTTCGGGTTCTGGGAGTGGCTCATAGGAGAGATCAAGAAGGACCACCCTGAAGTCATCTTCCTCTCCGAGGCCTTCACGAGGCCTAAGGTAATGTACCGCCTGGCGAAGGCCGGCTTCACGCAGTCGTATACCTATTTCACCTGGCGAAACACGAAGCGTGAGATCACGGACTATCTCCTGGAGCTCACGACCACCGAAGTGAAAGAGTACTTCAGGCCGAACTTCTGGCCCAACACGCCTGACATCCTGCCGGAACATCTCCAGTTCGGCGGAAGGCCTGCCTTCATGGCGAGACTTGTGCTCGCAGCCACGCTCTCTTCCAGTTACGGCATATACGGCCCACCGTTCGAGCTCTGCGTCGAGGAAGGATTGCCTGGCAGGGAGGAATACCTCAACGCGGAGAAGTACGAGGTGAAGCGGTGGGATTGGGACAAGCCGGGCAACCTCAGGGAGTTCATCAGTCGGGTGAACCGGATCCGGGACTCGAATCCGGCGCTGCAACGGACGTGCAATCTGCGGTTCCATGAGGTGGACAATGACCATCTCCTCTTTTTCAGCAAGACTACGCAGGACCTCGGCAATGTGATCCTCGTCGTGGTGAACCTGGACCCTTTCCACCGCCAGTCGGGATGGCTCGAGGTTCCCATTGATGAACTGGGGATAGATCCTGCGCAGCCATATCTCGTGCACGAGCTGTTGAGTGATGACAAGTATATCTGGCAGACCGAACGGAACCGGGTCGAGCTCGACCCGCAAGTCCTTCCGGCGTTTATCTTCCACGTGAGGAGGAAGCTTCGCAGGGAAACTGACTTCGACTATTTCATGTAGTGAGGAGGACCATGTCTGAAAGAGACAAGTACCTGGGGGGAGATCCCCTGTGGTATAAAGATGCGATCATCTATGAACTCCACGTCAAGTCTT
Organism: Chloroflexota bacterium; assembly: GCA_050257935.1. Classification (GTDB taxonomy): domain Bacteria; phylum Nitrospirota; class Thermodesulfovibrionia; order Thermodesulfovibrionales; family Dissulfurispiraceae; genus JBLMXV01. The sequence continues at coordinate 22,810 of JBLMXV010000097.1, read as the reverse complement.
TTTATGACAGTGATGGTGACGGCGTCGGGGATTTCAGGGGGTTGACGGAGAAGCTCGACTATCTTGAGGGGCTCGGAGTTACGGCGGTATGGTTGCTGCCTTTCTACCCCTCTCCCCTGAGGGATGACGGATACGACATATCCCACTACACGAGCGTGCATCCCCGCTACGGCACATTGAAAGACGTGAGGGAGTTTCTGAGGCAGGCCCACCGGAGAGGCATTCGGGTCATCACCGAGCTTGTCCTCAATCACACTTCGGACCAGCATGAATGGTTCAGAAATTCAAGGACCGCCGCACCAGGCACCCGGTGGAGAGACTTCTATGTCTGGAGCACGACGCCTGAACGGTACGCCGACGCGAGGATCATCTTCAAGGACTTCGAGACCTCCAATTGGGCGTGGGATCCTGTCGCAAAGGCGTACTACTGGCACCGCTTCTATTCCCACCAGCCAGACCTGAATTACGACAACCCCCGTGTGGAGCGGATGATGTGGAAGGTCCTCGACTACTGGATGGAGATGGGTGTCGACGGTTTCAGGCTTGACGCGGTACCGTACCTCTTCGAAAGGGAAGGAACCAACTGCGAGAATCTCCGTGAGACGTACGAAGCCCTGAGGAGACTCAGGGCTCACGTGGACGAGAAGTTCAAACACAGGATGCTTCTTGCCGAGGCGAATCAGTGGCCCGAAGATGCGGTTTCATATTTCGGAAACGGCGACTCGTGCCACATGGCCTTCCACTTTCCCCTGATGCCGCGCATGTTCATGAGCCTCCAGATGGAGGATCGGTTCCCCATCGTCGATATACTCGATCAGACTCCGCCCATTCCGGAAGCCTGTCAGTGGGCTCTTTTCCTGCGCAATCACGACGAATTGACCCTCGAGATGGTGACGGACGAAGAGAGGGACTACATGTACCGAGTCTACGCGAAGGACCCGACGGCGCGGATCAACCTCGGGATAAGGAGGCGCCTCGCGCCTCTTATCGGGAATCACCGGAGGAAGACGGAGCTCATGAACGTCCTGCTCTTCTCGCTTCCCGGTACGCCTGTCATCTACTACGGGGACGAGATCGGGATGGGGGACAACTACTATCTCGGGGACAGGGACGGAGTGAGGACGCCCATGCAGTGGAGTGCCGACAGGAACGCGGGCTTCTCGAGGGCGAACCCCCAGAGGCTCTATCTCCCTGTTATCATCGATCCCGAATACCACTACGAGGCCCTGAATGTAGATAACCAGGAAAGAAACCCCTCTTCGCTTCTCTGGTGGATGAAGCGCGTCATTGCGCTTCGCAAGCGCTTCAAGGCCTTCAGCAGGGGGACCACGAAGTTCGTCCAGAGCAGCAATTCGAAGGTCCTGGCCTTCGTCCGCGAATACGGGGACGAGACCGTTCTCGTGGTGGTGAACCTCTCCCGCTTCTCGCAGGTCGCACATCTCGACCTATCGAAATACGCGGGATCCGTTCCAGAGGAGATGGTCAGTCAGAACAGGTTCCCGCGCATCAGGAGCGCCCCTTACACGCTCACCCTCGGGTTCCACGACTACTTCTGGTTTCTCCTGCACAAGGAGGAGGAGGCGATAAGAATGGGCGATTTTCTTAGGGTCGTTCCAGAACTTGCCGTCAGCGGGCACTGGGGTAGGGTTTTCCGTGAAAAGACAAGGGATGCTCTCGAGCGGGACATCCTTCCCGACTTCGTGTCGGGCTTCAGGTGGTTCGCAGGCAAGGCGCGGCGTATAGTCCGGGTAAGGATACTCCAGGCCGTTCCCACGGGCGCCCCTGAATCGTCACCCTATCTGTTGTTCCTGCAGGTGAGCTATATCGAGGGATCACCGGAGGTGTATCTCGTCCCACTGTCTTTCTCGACAGGCGAGAAAGCAGCGGACATAATAGAAAACAGACCTCATGCGGTCGTGGGTCGACTGCACTGCGGTTCTGGTGAGGGGATACTCTTCGACGGGACGTATGACGAGGAGTTCAGGGACGTTCTGCTCCAGATCATTTCTAAGAGGAAGGCCATTAAAGGACCGTGGGGCACGCTCTCCGGCCAACAGGGGAAGAAGTTCAAGACCCTTGCAAAGGACGTCTCTCCCGCGCCCCGCTCGGAGGTGCTCAAAGTCGAACAGAGCAACACCGCGATGGTGTACAACAAGAGCCTCTTTCTTAAGCTCTACCGTAAGGTCGAGGAGGGCGTCAACCCTGACACCGAGATGGCGCGTTTCCTCACCGATGAGGCTGACTTTCCCCACACGCCTCCCTACGCAGGCGCGATCGAGTACACTCATCCGGGGTCAGCCCCCGTTGTGCTCGCCCAGCTCCAGCGCTTCGTCCCAAATCAGGGAGACGCCTGGATCCTCACCCTCGATACGGTGAAGAGGTACTACGAGACGATTCTCTCGAGAAAGGGGGAGATCAAGGAAGTGCCGCGCGTGCCTTCGTCAATTTCCGAGATCGCCTTTTCCAAGACCCCTGAACTGCTCCAGGAGATGATCGGGGGATCGTACTTCAACATGGCTGACCTGCTCGGTACGCGGACGGCAGAAATGCACCTCACCCTCGCCTCTGCAACGCACCCGGATTTCGCGCCCGAGTCGTTTTCCGTACTGTACCAGCGGTCAATATATCAGTCGATGCAGAGTACGACGAAGCGTGTCTTCGAACTGCTCAGGGGCAACCTTGACCGGTTGCCGGGAGAGATGGGCAAAGAGGGGAAAGAAGTGCTGGGTCTCGAAGATGAGATCCTCAGGAGGTTCAACGCGCTCCTTGGGAGGAAGATCTCGGCGATGAAGACAAGGATTCACGGAGACTACCACCTGGGACAGGTCCTCTGGACGGGAAACGATTTTCTCATCATCGACTTTGAGGGGGAGCCTTCGCGGGCGCTCAGCGAGAGAAGGCTCAAGCGTTCCCCCCTCAGGGATGTTGCGGGCATGATCCGGTCCTTTCACTACGCGCCCTATCACGTGCTCCTGAAGCAGGCCCTCCTCAAACCCAACGAACTCTGTGAGCTCTGCACGTGGGCTGACCTGTGGTACGTCTACGTGAGCGGCGTGTTCCTTCGCTCCTATTTCAAGTCCGCCGGGGATGCGCAGTTCATCCCGAAGGAACGGGAAGACACGGAACTCCTTCTCAGGCTTTACGTGCTGGAGAAGGCGATATACGAACTTGGATACGAATTGAACAACAGGCCGGACTGGACTATCATACCGATACGGGGGATCATGCGCATCATGAAGCGAAGTCCGGGTCAGGGGAGGTGACCATGCGGCCAGTCGTACAGGGAGCAGGCATCGTAACCGCCGAGGACATATCCCTCCTCAGGGACGGCGCCCACCCGAGGCTGTACGAGAAACTGGGCTCCCATCCTTCGACCGTCGGGGGGGTGGAAGGCACCCGTTTCGCAGTCTGGGCCCCGAACGCTGCACAGGTCTCGGTGATGGGCGACTTCAACGGGTGGAGCAAGACGTCCCGCGTCATCAGCCAGAGGGACGACGGGTCAGGCGTGTGGGAGGGGTTCGTTCCGGGCGTCGGCAGCGGGGCGGCTTACAAGTACCACATACGCTCCCGCCATCACGGATACTCTGTTGACAAGTCCGATCCGTTCGCATTTCGCGCCCAGACCCCGCCCCGAACTGCATCTCTCGTGTGGGATCTCAGTTATGACTGGGGTGACGGAGAATGGATCTCGCAAAGGGAGGAATCAGACGCGCTGAGGTCACCCGTTTCGGTGTATGAGGTGCATCTCGGTTCATGGAGGAGAGTCCCCGAAGAGGGCAACAGGTTCCTCACCTACCGGGAGAGTGCCCACTATCTCGCGGAGTACGTGAAGGAGATGGGCTTCACCCATGTCCAGTTCCTGCCGCTCATGGAACACCCCTTTTACGGGTCCTGGGGCTATCAGACGACGTCCTATTTCGCTCCGACCAGCAGGTACGGAACCCCGCAGGATCTGATGTATCTCGTTGACCACCTCCACCGGCAGGGCATAGGCGTCATATTCGACTGGGTGCCATCACACTTCCCCGGCGACGAGCACGGACTCGTCTATTTCGACGGGACTCATCTTTACGAACATGCGGACCCCCGGCAGGGGGTGCATCCGGAGTGGAATTCCTATATCTTCAACTACGGCAGAAAGGAGGTGCAGAGCTTCCTCCTGAGCAGCGCCCTTTTCTGGATCGAGAGATATCACGCAGACGCCATACGGATAGACGCCGTGGCCTCCATGCTCTACCTTGATTACGCGCGAAAGCCGGGTGAGTGGGTGCCGAACGAATACGGAGGCAAGGAGAACGTTGAAGCCATCAGATTTCTCAAGAGGCTTAACGAGGAGGTGTACCGCGCGTGCCCCGGCGTCCAGACTATTGCCGAGGAATCCACGGACTGGCCGATGGTGTCGAGACCGGTCTATATGGGCGGACTCGGGTTCGGGATGAAGTGGAACATGGGCTGGATGCACGACACACTTGAATACTTCTCGAAGGATCCCGTGTACAGGAAGTATGATCAGAACACGCTCACCTTCAGCCTGTGGTATGCATTCAACGAAAACTTCCTCCTGCCCCTCTCCCACGACGAGGTCGTTTACGGGAAGGGCTCCCTGCTCGGCAAGATGAACGGCGATGAATGGCAGCGAAACGCCAATCTCAGGCTCCTCATCGGTTATATGTACGCGCACCCGGGCAAGAAGTTGCTGTTCATGGGCGGGGAAATCGGGCAGGTGAGGGAATGGCACCACGACGAGAGCATCGAGTGGGACGTCCTCGACCACCCATTTCACCGTGGGATTCAGCGGTGGGTGCAAGACCTCAACAGGCTGTACAGGGCGGAAGCGCCGCTGTTCGAACGGGACTTCGCCGCCGAGGGGTTCGAGTGGATCGACTTTCATGACTCGGAAAACAGCGTCCTAAGTTTCCTGAGGAAGGCTGAGTCGACGGACGATCTTATCCTCGTGGTCTGCAATTTTACGCCGGTGCCGAGACTGAACTATAGGATAGGCGTGCCGAGGGGTGGCGTCTGGGAAGAAGTGCTCAACAGCGACGCGAAGCTCTACGGAGGCAGCGGCCACGGCAACTTCGGAGGTGCCGAAGCGGTGCCCGTAGCCGCTCACGGCAGATACCTGTCCCTGTCACTCACGCTACCGCCCCTTGGCGTGCTGTTCTTCAAGCAGAGTGGTGGCGGCGCATGAACATAGGTCCAAGACATCTCCATGATAACCTCTGTGAATTCACTGTCTGGGCACCTGACCGGGGAAAGGTCGAGCTCCGGGTGGTCTCGCCGGTGGAGGCGCTCTTGCCCATGCTCCGGGATGAAAGAGGATACTGGAGGGTTTCAGCCGAGGCGCCTGCGGGAACGAGGTATCTCCTCAGGTTGGACGGCGAGAGGGAACGGCCCGACCCTGCGTCGCAATTTCAGCCGGACGGTGTTCATGGGCCTTCTGAGGTCGTGAATCACCGGTCCTTCGCCTGGAACGACGGGGAATGGCGAGGGATGCCGCTGGCGGAGATGATCATGTATGAGGTCCACGTGGGGACATTCACACCAGAGGGGACCTTCGATGCCGTTGCAGCGAGGCTGGACGACCTGCGGGACGTCGGTATAAACGCCGTCGAACTCATGCCGGTGGCCCAGTTCCCCGGGGAGAGGAACTGGGGGTACGATGGTGCCTATCCCTTCGCGGTGCAGGAATCGTACGGAGGACCCTCGGGCCTCAAGAGACTCGTCGATGAATGCCACAGGAGACAAATGGCGGTCATCCTCGACGTCGTCTATAACCACCTCGGCCCGGAAGGCAACTACATCTGGGACTTCGGCCCCTACTTTACCGATAGGTACAAAACACCCTGGGGCAGCGCCGTCAACTTCGACGGACCCGGCAGCGACGAGGTGCGTAACTACTTCTTTGAAAACGCGCTCCACTGGTTCGAGTACTATCACCTCGACGCCCTCAGGCTGGACGCGGTCCACGCGATCTTCGACATGAGCGCCCATCACTTTCTGCAGGAACTCGCCGAGCGGGTGAGAGAGGCATCCCTCCGGAGAAGGATGATGTGTCACCTCATCACCGAGAGCGACCTGAACAATAGTCGTCTAATACGGCCTCCGGAGGTCGGAGGATACGGCATCGACGGGCAGTGGTGTGACGACTTCCACCACTCACTCCGCACACTCCTCGCCGAAGACCGCCAGGGGTACTATGCAGATTTCGGCACCACCGGACACTTCGTCAAATCCCTGCGGGAGGGGTATGTTTACACGGGCCAATATTCTTCTCACAGGCGGAGAAGGCACGGCATCTCCTCCAGGGACAGTAATGCGGACCAGTTCGTCGTGTTCTGCCAGAATCATGACCAGGTCGGTAACAGGATGCGAGGCGAACGGCTTTCCGTTCTCGTGCCTTTCGAGGGTCTCAAGGTAGCTGCGGCAGCGGTGATTCTCTCACCGTACCTGCCCCTCCTCTTCATGGGGGAGGAGTATGGCGAGGAGAGTCCGTTCCTCTACTTCGTGAGCCACTCTGACGCTTCTCTTGTCGAAGCGGTGCGCAAAGGCAGGAAGGAGGAATTCAGGTCCTTTGAATGGAAGGGCGAGTGTCCGGACCCGCAGGCGGTGGAAACCTTCCTGAGGTCGAAGCTGCACTGGGACAGGCGGACTCAGGGAGTAAACGGCTTGCTGTTGGAGTTCTACCGGCGTCTCATCGCGCTGAGGAAGTCGGTGTCCGCGCTCTCCGCAGGTGACAACAGGCGGATGGAGGTCTCGGGGTTCGAGGAGAGAAAGGCGGTAGTGCTGAGGCGATGGAGCAGAGACGGCGACAGCCATGCGCTCTGCATCCTCGTCTTCAACCGGACTGACGTGGTAGTGCCCGTATCCACGCCGTGGAACGACTGGGAAAAGGTCCTGGATTCAGCCGCCCCGGCCTTCGGAGGATCCGATTCCACTCTGCCGGCGACCCTGACCAATGGAGACATTCCCTGCAGGGGCCTGAGTGCGGCGGTCTACCTCCGGGGAAGGAAGGCGTGATGGAACGCTACATATGCATACACGGACACTTCTATCAGCCCCCCCGGGAGAACCCGTGGCTGGAGGCGGTCGAGGTCCAGGATTCAGCCCACCCGTACCACGACTGGAATGAACGGATCAACGCTGAGTGTTACGCGCCGAACTCAGCGGCGCGGATAATCGGACAGAATGGGCGCATCAGGGACATCGTGAGCAACTACTCGAAGATCAGCTTCAATTTCGGTCCTACGCTCCTCTCCTGGCTCGAGGCATTCTCTCCGGATGTGTACGGGGCGATTCTCGATGCTGACAGGGTAAGCGCCGGGCAGCGCTCCTCCCATGGCAACGCTCTCGCCCAGGCCTACAGTCACCTGATCATGCCCTTGGCCAACAGGCGGGACAAACGTACGCAGATACGGTGGGGCATATGGGACTTCAGGCACAGGTTTTCCCGCGACCCCGAGGGAATGTGGCTCCCGGAAACCGCAGTGGACCTCGAGACGCTCGACATCCTTGCCGAAGAAGGTATCATATTCACCGTTCTGGCCCCCCGCCAGGCATCCGCCACCAGGCGCATGGGCACGGGAAAGTGGAGGGATGTGAACGGCGGAAAGGTTGACCCTGCAAGGCCCTACGTCTGCCGGCTGCCGTCAGGACGCAGGATAACGATATTCTTTTATGACGGGCCGATCTCCCAGGCAGTGGCATTCGAGAATATCCTCGCCAGGGGTGAAGATTTCGCCAGCCGTCTCCTCTCGGGTTTCAGCGAGTCCAGGAACTGGGACCAGATACTGAGCATCGCCACCGACGGCGAGACTTACGGCCACCACCACAAGTTCGGGGACATGGCCCTCGCCTATGCCCTTCACCACATCGAGAGCAACAACCTCGCCAGGCTCACGAACTTCGGTGAGTATCTCGATAGGAACCCTCCCACGCACGAGGTCAGGATCATCGAGAACAGCTCGTGGAGCTGTATCCACGGCATAGAGCGCTGGAGGGGCGACTGCGGTTGCAATACAGGGGGCAGGCCGGGATGGAAGCAGCACTGGCGTGCGCCATTGCGTGAGGCCCTTGACTGGCTCAGGGACCAGCTCTCCTTCCGGTTCGAGCACAAGGCAAAGGAGTACCTGAAGGATCCCTGGCAATGCCGGGACGACTACATAGAGGTCATTCTGAACCGGTCTCCCGACAACATCGAGTCCTTCCTGAGGAAGCAGTCGGCGAGGAACCTCAGCGATGCAGAGAAGCGCACAGTCATCAAACTCATGGAGTTACAAAGGCATGCGATGCTCATGTTCACGAGCTGCGGCTGGTTCTTCGATGATATATCTGGACTCGAAGCAGTGCAGGTCCTCCAGTACGCAGGCAGGGCGATCCAGCTCGCTGACGAGATGCTCGGCCATGGGCTGGAAGGCGCCTTTCAGGCGAGGCTATCCAGGGCCAGAAGCAATGTCCCTGAACATCAGGACGGAGCTTACATCTTCACACGCTTCGTCAAGCCAGCAGAGATAGATCTCAAGAAGGTCGGCGCACACTATGCAGTGAGTTCCATTATGGAAGACTACGTTGAAGATTCGGAGATCTATTGCTATTTGACGAAAAGGGAGGATTACCAGAGGGTCGAGGCGGGCCGTACGCGGCTCGCCATGGGGAGAATATCGGTGCGGTCTGATATCACGTGGGATTCTGAGACCTTGACTTTCTGCATCCTTCAAGCCGACGACCACTCCTTCAACGGAGGGGTGAGGACCTTCCAGGGCGAAGACAGTTATAGTGCTATGAAGCAAGAAATGCTCAGAATCTTCGATGAAGGCGATCTCGCAGGGGTGGTGGGCCTGCTGGACCGCCACTTCGGCATGCACCATTACTCCCTCAAGGATCTGTTCAAGGACCAGAAGCGGCGTATCCTGAACCTCCTGACGAGCAGGACGCTCGAAGAAGTTGTGGGCACCCACCGGAGCATTTTTACGAACAACAGCGCCCTTATGGGCTCCCTGCGAGAAGAGGGCATACCGCTGCACCGCGCATTTCTCGCATCCGCGGAATTCACCCTTAACTTCGAACTCGCGAAGTCATTCACCGATGAGTCTCCTGACCCTGACAGGATTCAGCACCTTCTCGCTGAATTGAAGCGCTGGGACCTTCCCATCGACGAGGTGAATGTAGAGTTCGCCGCCAGACACAAGGCCGAGGATCTTATGAACGGGCTGCGGCAGCATCCTTTCGACCTGAATCTTCTGATCGAGACGCAACGGACAGTCGAATCCCTCAGAGCGCTGCCCTTCGAGATGAACTACTGGCATATGGAGAACGTGTATTTCAAGATCGCGAGATCCGGTTATGCCGAAGCTCTCGAGCGCTCGCGGACGGGGGATGGGGAAGCGCGCAGGTGGCTTGCTGTCTTCTCATACCTGGGGGACTTGCTCCTGTTCGACACATCTGTCGTCCTCTCAGAAACCGGCGGGGTGTGCACATGACAAGCAGTGAACTTCTCCCGAGGATTCCCGTCTCGACGTACAGGCTCCAGTTGAACCACCTGTTCAGGTTCTCGGACGCACGGAAAATCGTCCCTTATCTCCGCGAGCTCGGCATCTCTGATGTGTATTTGTCGCCCTACTTCAGGGCCCAGAAGGGAAGCATGCACGGGTACGACATCACCGACCCGACGCAACTGAATCCAGAAATCGGTTCGCAGGACGATTTCGATGCCTTCGTGGACGAACTGCGCCGTCACGGCATGGGGCAGCTCCTCGACATCGTGCCCAACCATATGTGCGTGAAGAGCACCGAGAACATGCTGTGGATGGATGTGCTCGAGAACGGCCCGAGTTCCCTGTATGCCTGCGTGTTCGACATTGACTGGCACCCCGTAAAGGAAGAGCTCAAGAACAAAGTCCTCTTGCCGATCCTCGGTGACCAGTATGGCTATGTGCTCGAGAGGCAGGAACTCCTTCTGACCTTCGAGGAAGGGTCATTTTTCATCTGCTATTATGACCACAAGCTCCCGGTAAGACCGCAGACTTACACCTACATTCTCCAGCACCGGCTGAGTGAACTGGAGATGAGACTCTCACCTGACAACGCCCACTACATCGAGCTGCTCAGCATCCTGACTGCCCTCAGGCACCTCCCCGGCTATGCTGAGACCGACCCTGAGAGGATTGCCGAGCGGAGCCGCGAAAAGGAGGTGGTGAAGAGGCGTCTATGGGCCGTCTACACAGAGAGCCCCGAGGTGAGGCAGCATCTCAAAGAAAACGTCCTCATCTTCAACGGAACCAAAGGAGATCCACGGAGCTTCGACCTCATCGACCGGCTCATCTGCGAGCAGGTGTACCGCCTGGCCCACTGGAGAGTCGCCACTGAGGAGATCAATTACCGGAGGTTCTTCGACATAAACCATCTGGGTTCTGTCCGTACCCAAGAGCCCCGCGTCTTCAGGGAGACCCACAGGCTCACCCTCGCGCTTATCAGGGAGGGAAAGGTGACGGGCCTGAGAGTGGACCACCCCGATGGCCTCTACGATCCCACAAACTACTTCAGGGAGCTTCAGCGGAGCTGTTTCATCCAGAGACGTCTCTCGTATATTGAAGCCCTCAGAGAGGGTATCGAGCAACCTCCGCCCTTTTCGGATGTCGAGGAAGAACTCAGGCGGCAGTATGAAGCCATCAGGTCAGAGAATCCCCAGTACAAGCCATTTTACATAATCGGCGAGAAGATCCTCACCAAAGGCGAACGTATGCCCGAGGAATGGCCGATCTTCAGCACCACGGGCTATGTCTTCTTAAACTCCCTGAACGGTATCTTCGTGGATTCAAGAAGTGCGAAGGCCTTCGACGACCTCTACGCTAGATTCACCGGAAACCGTGTCACATATCAGGAACTCGTGTACGAGAAGAAAAAGCTCGTCATGCATGTCGCCATGTCGAGCGAGATAAACGCCCTCGGTCATTACCTCAACACAATCTCGGAGAAAAACAGGCACACGCGAGACTTCACTCTCAACAGCCTCACTGCTGCCATCATAGACGTCATCGCTCTCTTCCCCGTCTACCGGACCTACACAAACTCTCATGAGGTCGCCGAGAGGGACCGCCAGTACATAGATCTCGCCGTCACAAAGGCGAAGAGGAGAAACCCGGCGGTGAACGCCTCGATCTTCGACTTCCTTCGGGATGTGCTCACGCTGAGATTCCCCGATTACTTCAGCGACGACGACAGGAACGAGTGGCTCGACTTCGTCATGAAATTCCAGCAGGTCACCGGACCGGTCATGGCCAAGGGTCTCGAGGACACGGTCTTTTACGTGCACAACCGGCTTGTTTCACTGAACGAGGTGGGCGGCAGCCCTGAGCGTTTCGGAACGCCTCTCGAGACGTTTCACGGACAGAACATAGAGAGGTCCAAGCACTGGCCCCACGCGCTTATCGCAACCTCCACGCATGACACGAAGCGGAGCGAAGATGTCAGGGCGAGGATAAACGTGCTGTCAGAGATGCCTGACAGGTGGAGGGCGCGCCTCGCGAACTGGAACCGGCTCAACAGGAGAAAAAAGGTCGTCATCGACGGACAGCGCGTGCCGGGCCGCAACGAGGAGCATCTGTTGTATCAAAGCCTGATCGGCGTGTGGCCTGTTGACGCCGTCGGACAGGATGAGTACGCGGGGCTCGTGCTGAGGATAAAGGAATACATGCTCAAGGCCGTGCGGGAGGCTAAGGTGAACACGAGCTGGATAAACCCCAACTCGATGTATGAGGACGGCCTCACGATCTTCATCGACCGCATACTGAACCGCGACGGGGAAAACGAGTTCCTCGCCGATTTCATCGAGTTTCAGAGGCTCGCAGCGGGGTACGGCATGTACAACTCACTCTCGCAGACTCTCCTCAAGGTCACCTGCCCTGGTGTCCCTGATTTCTATCAAGGTACGGAGATACTCGATCTAAGCCTCGTCGATCCGGACAACCGGAGGCCTGTGGACTACGGCGTCAGGATCGAGATGCTCAGGGATATCACGCGGCGCGAGTCCGAGATGGGGCTGGAGAGTCTGGCCCGCTGGCTCGTGTCCGAAAAGGACGGTTCGATGCTCAAACTGTTTGTGACGCACAAGGCGCTCACGTTCCGCAGGAGCGTGAGGCAGCTCTACGATACGGGAGAGTATGTCCCTCTCGACGGTCACGGCGAAAAGGCAAACCACCTCTGCGCCTTCGCGAGGAGGCTCGGCAGTGCCCGGGCCATCGCCGTGGTTCCCCGGTTGCTGACGGGGCTTGTTGACGACCCCGGCACGCCACCTCTCGGCAAGTCCGTCTGGAAGGACACCATCCTGATCATACCCTTCGCCGAGCCCGGGGCGAGGTACCGGGACGTGTTCACAGGCAAGATTCTCACCGTTGAATCCCGTCAGGAGGCGACTGCCCTGCCCCTCTCGGAACTGTTGGGTGACTTCCCCGTTGCACTGATCGAGAAGGTGAATGAGTAAGGCTTACTGCGGGGATCTGGCCAGTGAGTGGGGCGAGCCTGTTCGCCAGGCTGTGAAGGAGCGCAGGTGCTGATTGGCTCCTTAAGGGAGAAGACAGAGACATGATTGAAGACATAGGCAAGGCAGATATAGTCGTCGGCATACCGAGCTACAACAATGCGCGCACGATAGGTCATGTTGTCAGGGCCGTGCAGGCGGGTCTCGCAAAGTACTTTCACGACAAACGGGGGGTGATCGTCAACTCTGACGGAGGATCGACGGACGGCACGATGGATGTGGTCAGGCAGACGTCTATCGGCGATCTGAGATCGATCCTGTTGTTTCACAATGTGGAACCCTCTTTCACGATCGCCACCCCTTATCACGGGATACCCGGAAAGGGGAGCGCCTTCAGGAAGATCTTCGAGATTGCGGCTTCACTGGAAGCGAAGGCCTGTGCCGTTGTCGATGCCGATCTGAGGAGCATCACCCCTGAGTGGGTGGAGCTCCTCATAAAACCTGTCATAGACGGAGGCTGCGATTACGTGGCGCCACTGTACCACCGGCACAAGTTCGACGGCACGATCACGAACAGCATCGTATATCCCCTCACAAGGGCTCTGTACGGCAAACGGGTCAGGCAACCCATCGGCGGGGATTTCGGCTTTTCCGGAGAACTTGCGCAATTTTACCTCTCTAAGAACGTCTGGGGCACTGACGTGGCTCGCTACGGGATCGATATATGGATGACCACGAGCGCGATCGCCAACGGGTTCAGGGTCTGCCAGGCGTTTCTCGGCGCGAAAATCCACGACCCGAAGGACCCGGGAGCTGACCTCAGTGCGATGCTCTACCAGGTGGTGGGTTCCGCCCTCGATCTCATGGAGACCTACACGTCGGTCTGGAAGAACGTGACCGAGTCTGAGCCGGTGTCCACTTACGGGTTTCACTACGCAGTGGGCCTCGAACCGGTCTCAGTGAACGTAAACCGAATGCTGGAGAAGTTCAAACTTGGTGTGAGGGAATTGTCCGACATCTGGAAGATCTTTCTCTCAGAGGGCACGGTGCGATCCCTGGAAAACGCTGGGCGTCTCCCTCTCGAGGACTTTCAGATACCGGACGAGGTTTGGGTGGAGGTCATCTACGACTCGGCCGTCGCGGTGCACAGGAAGGTTCTGCACAAGGAGCACCTTCTCAGGTCTCTCACGCCTTTGTACCTGGGAAGGACCGCCTCGTTCGTGAAGGAATCATGGGAAAGCGATGCTGCCGAGGTGGAAGAGAAGATAGAGAGACTCTGTCTCGCCTTCGAACGGGCAAAGAAGCAATTGCTCGAAAAGTGGTGAAACGATCAATGGCGATGGGATGATCGCTGCCGTTCCCCGGCGGTGCTCATTTCCGTGACCGATTTACATGGGAGGAGTCATGGGCAATCTACTCGAAAGGCTGGTATTCGATCCCCTGAATCACTTCTTGGAGAAGGTGCTGCTTTTTCTACCCAATCTCTTTGCGGCGCTCTTCATTCTCGTCATCGGGTTCCTGGTGGGATGGGTCATCAAGAAGCTCCTTGTTCGTGCGTTGAGGGTGATGAAAGTAGACGATTTCGCGGAAAGGAGCGGCCTGCCAAGGACGTTCGCGAGGGCGGGTATCCGTGATCGTTTCTCTGCTCTCATCTCGCGGTTCGTGGGGTCCCTGATCGTCCTTACCTTCTGTTTCATCTCCCTCGGGACGCTCAGCATACCTGCTGTGGAGAGGCTCATCGAGCGCTTCTTCGTGTATCTGCCGAGCATCTTCGTAGCTCTGGTCATCGTGCTCATCGGATATCTTCTGGGGAATTTCCTTGGAAGAGCGGCCCTGATCGCCTCGGTGAATGCCGGTGTAACGGTTGCCGGGCTGGTGGGCAGGGCTGTGAAACTGACCATCGTGTTTTTCTCACTCTCTATCGCGCTCGAACAGCTGGGGATCGGGAAGAACACCGTCCTTATCGCCTTCGCGATAGTCTTCGGCGGGGTCGTTCTCGCCATCGCGATCGCCTTCGGCCTCGGGGGAAGGGACGCGGCAAAGGCTATTCTGGAGCGGAAGTTCTCCGAGCCGGGGGGAGGCGAGGAGATCGATCACCTGTAGCGATGGCTCATCTCCGGGGCGGGCCAGCGCTGAAACTCTCAACGATTGTAAAGAGTTCGAAAAACGGGTACGATACAATTATATCCGCGCGGGCAAGGACCGTGCGACATCGCGCATGAACGCGGGGAGCATGTCAAACCAGAGGGAGACCGCAGAAGTGGTCCGGCAGGTACATGAGCGCTTCAGAGGTCACGGCTTAACGCTTTCCGTTGCCGAATCGTGCACAGGAGGGCTCATCAGCCACTGCCTGACCGAGTTGGCCGGGGCCAGCGCTTTTTTCCACGCAGGGGTCGTGTCATATTCCGTAGAGGCCAAGAAGATCATACTCGGTGTCAGTGAGGATACCATCTCTCGGTGGGGAGTTGTGAGCGAGCAGACGGCTCGTGAGATGGCATGGAGGGTGAGGCTCATTTCGAAGACGGATTATGCCGTTTCGAGTACGGGCAACCTTGGACCTGACGTGCTCGACGGCAAGGAGCGGGGCCTCGTGTACATGGCGGTGAGTGCAGAGAAGGGCCTGTTTTCACGGGAACTGCGCCTCTCCGGGGACAGGAAGACAAACAAGGAAGCCGCATCACTTGCCGCGCTGAGATTACTTCTTGAGGTGATGGAGAGGTGAAACAGCTCAGCCTCGAACCTTCCGGAGATGACGCCGTGTCACGAAAAGTCCCAGGGGACATCAAGGAGGAGATGGAGAAACTCGTCAGGGATCTTAACTATCACGGCTACCGCTACTACGTCCTCGACTCGCCGGTGATCTCCGACGAAGAGTATGACCGTCTCTTCTTCCGACTGAAGAAGCTGGAAGAACAGTACGGGCACATCCTTCCCGATTCGCCGACCCAGCGTGTGGGAGCGGCTCCTCTCGACAAATTCGTGAAGGTGAGGCATGCAGAACCGATGCTGTCGCTTGATAATGCGTTCTCTTACGAAGAGGTCGAGGAGTTCGACCGGCGGGTGAAACGACTCCTTGGAAGCGACAGAGCGATCGAGTACACTGTCGAGCCCAAGTACGATGGACTCGCAATGGAACTCACCTACCGCAACGGCGTACTTGCGGCAGCCTCCACGCGCGGTGACGGGTACGAGGGAGAAGAGGTGACCCGCAACATCAAGACGATCAAGTCCGTTCCCCTGAAGATCGTGGGCGTGGACCGAGTGCCGGAGACGATCGATGTCCGCGGCGAGGTGTACATGGACGTAAAGGAGTTCGAAACCCTCAACCGCGAAAGGGAGCATCGCGGGGAATCGCTCTTCGCCAACCCGAGAAACGCCGCAGCCGGCTCGGTGAGGCAGCTCGATCCGGCGATCACGGCAAAGCGCAAGCTCCATCTCGCATGCTATGGCGTGGGGTCCGTGAAGGGCGCCGAGTTCCGGAGTCAGCGGGAGTTCATCGAATGGTTGAAGAGCGCTCGTTTCCCCGTTCCGGCGGTCATTGAAACCGCCACGGGCGCTGACAAGGTAATTGCAGTCATCAAGAGACTGGAGAATGAGAGGGAGGGGTTGCCGTTTGAGAGCGACGGCGCTGTGATAAAGGTGAATAGCTTCGAACTCCAGCGCTTGCTCGGGGTGAAGACACGGGAGCCCCGGTGGGCAATAGCTTACAAATTTCCCGCCCACCAGGGCACGACAAAGATCCTGGATATCCAGGGAAGCGTGGGGAGAACGGGTGTCATTACGCCGTTTGCGATTCTCGATCCCGTCATGATAGGGGGGGTGACGGTGTCGCGCTCTACGCTCCACAACTGGGACGAGATGGAGCGGAAGGACATACGCATAGGAGATACGGTCGTTGTGGAACGAGCGGGCGACGTGATCCCCCATGTGGTGTCCGTCATCAAGGAGAAAAGGACAGGGCGGGAGCATCGTTTCCCCATTCCAGAAAAGTGCCCCGCATGCGGTTCGAAAGTGATTCGTGAAGAGGGTGAGGTGGCAGTACGCTGCGTAGGCTTGAACTGCCCGGCCCAGGTTCAGGAGAGGATCATCCACTTCGCGTCGCGAAGTGCCCTCGATATCGAGGGACTCGGTGAGAAGAACGTGGAACTTCTGTACACCCGTGGACTCATCCGCCACTTCGTTGACCTCTACACCCTCAGGAAGGAAGATATCCTCGCGCTGCCCAGGTTTGCGGAGAAATCAGCTCAGAACCTCGTGAACGCCATCGAGAGGAGCAGGCAGACAACGCTTGTGCGGTTCCTGTACGGCCTCGGCATTATTCATGTGGGAGAGTATGTGTCGAAGCTCCTCGCAAAGAACTTCGAGGACCTGAAGGACCTCTATCACGTCAGGAAGGAGAAGCTCGTCGAGATACCTCAGATGGGCGAAAAGATCGCGTCGTCCGTGGAGGACTTCTTCAACGACTCCGGGAACCTCAAGACCCTCGACAGGCTCCTATCGCTCGGATTCTTGATTGAGAACCCGGACTTTGGGGGGGGAAGGCGTTCGAAGGGACCCCTCGACGGACTCACGTTCGTGATCACCGGGTCCCTGCCCGTGCCGAGGAAGGAGGTCGAAGCCCTGATCGAGGAGGCGGGCGGCCAGGCTTTGTCATCGATCTCGAGGAGCACAAACTATCTCGTAGTTGGGGAAGATCCGGGCTCAAAGCTCAAGAAGGCGGAGGCGCTGGGTGTGAAAACGATCACCTATGACCAGTTCCTCAAACTCACGAAAGGCTGACGCGGGTGGGATCTGGTCCCCTACGAAAGGAGGCGACATGCAGGTATTGGTGCTCTATTACTCAAAAGGAGGTAACACGCGGAGGCTTGCCGAAGAGATCGCCAAGGGAGTGGCCTCGACTGGTGCCACTGCGATGCTAAAATCGACCGATGAAGTCACAAAGGAGGACTTCGTGGCTTCAGCGGGGATCATCGCGGGATCGCCGGTTTATTTCGGTGTCATGGCGGCAGATCTGAAGAGGGTATTCGACGAGTACGTGGGTGTCCGCCGCAAGATGGAAAACAAGGTCGGTGCGGCGTTCGCAACGGGCGGTCATCACACGGGGGGAAAAGAAACGACAATCTTTTCCATCATTCAATGCATGCTTATCTATGGCATGATCGTCGTAGGTGACCCGATGAGCGCTTCCGGCCATTACGGAGTCGCCTGTCTGGGTGCTCCAGACGACAGGGCCTGTGAAGACGGTTTCAAACTTGGTGTCCGCGTGGCGGACCTCTGCAGGAAGATCGAGTCATAACCCGGAGCCTTTGAGATCCTCTGTGCAGGTGAGGAATGGCTGAGGTTCCCTGGGCACCCTTGTGGCAAGGAGTTGTGTAATCACGCGCCCACTCGGCATACTGTGCAGATGAGGTGGAACATGGAGAGCGTGTCTCTGAGAGTACAGAAAGAGTTCTGCGAGGAGTGCTCCCTGGCACTTCGAAGGTTCATAGGTAAAATGGAAGGGGTCGAATCTATCGATGTGCGGCGCGGCGCGATCGAGATATCCTTCGATGCGCGGAAGATCCGCGAGCAGGATCTGTTGAGGATCTCGAGGGAGAGCGTCGAGAAACTCGGATATAAGATCGCCGGCGAGGCGGAGCATGGCGACGGGTGAACCTCTGGCCGAGCGGGTAGATAGGGCGGCGGAACTGATGGACGCTGCCCGGTTTTTCTGCGCCTTCACCGGTGCGGGGATATCGACAGAATCGGGTGTATCCGATTTCAGGAGTCCCGGCGGTGTCTGGGAGCGTTACCGAATCGTCACCTATCAGGAGTTCCTCTCGAGTGAAGAGGCGCGGGTTGAATACTGGAAGATGAAGAGGGACCTCTTCAATGAACTTAGAACGGCGGCGCCAAACCTCGCTCACCGCGCGCTTGCCGACCTCGAGAGGATGAGCAAGCTCAGATGTCTTATTACGCAAAACATAGACGGTCTTCACCAGGAGGCCGGCAGCAGCGAAGTGATCGAACTTCACGGGACCAACAGGAAGGGGGTGTGCCTCTCCTGCGCAAGGACCTGGCCGATCGAGGAAATACAGGTAAGACTCGAAGCCGGCGACCTCGATCCGAGGTGCGAGCAGTGCGGGGGATTCATCAAGCCCGCGACGGTATCCTTCGGCCAAACGATGCCGGAGAGGGAAGTGACGAAGGCTTTTGAGTGTGCCGCCCGTTCCGATCTCCTCCTCATGGTCGGTTCATCTCTTCAGGTTGAACCTGCGGCCTCGATTCCGCGGGAGGCCCATCGGGCCGGCGCCAGACTTGTCTTTGTCAACCGCACCGAGACTCCTTACGACGACCTGGCCACCGTTGTCTTTCGTGAGAGAGCCGGTGAAGTGCTGCCGCTCATTGTGGAACGCCTTGGTCATATGGCAGCACCCGCCGGGTGAGACCGGATCATTGTCTTGGATCTCGCGGGAGACGTTCATTCTTGTCGGAGGCTCTTGGTGCGGAGTCCGATGATGCATAGTGAGGAGGAAGAACATGGGTATTCTGTTGGTCGCCGTCATCATTCTTTTTGCGGTGACGCTGTTTTCGGTTCAGAATGCGAGGGCTGTTGATGTCTCTTTTTTCTTCTGGTCTTTTCAGGCATCTCTTGCCATGGTCATCTTCTTGTCCGTGGTGGCTGGAGCGATCGTGGGAGCCATCGTCTCGACGTACGCAGGCATGAAAATGAAGAAAAAGAGAGTCGGCTGACCGGCCGACAGGCCTTTACCCTTGGCGCCGGATGCCCTCGGGACTGAAAAGGATCGGTCTTATCGCTCTAAAGATCATCGCACTACCGCTTGTCGTGCTCCTCTCACTGATATTCGCGTTGTGGCTCTCCATGATTTCCATCGGCCTTTTCGTGAGGAAGCAGGTCATGGTGTTCGTTGCGAAGAAGGAAGGCTAGCACCATCGATACGAAAGGTAAGCGCTCACCTACATACCAAGACCGAGTTTGTGTAAGGCCACACGCTTTATCCGCCCCTTCATCGCCCGGTCGAGCCGCGATCGCCCTTGTCGCTGTCGCAAACGGATAAATCAAATACACTTAGCAAGATCAATATGTTACGCTACCTCTCTGCCTTTGTGATGCGGGACACATCCCTTCCAGCCTTTTTGATTTACTCTTGATTCAGTGGACCAGGCGGCAAGGGTCAGGGTGTGGTGTCCCTTCTCATCGGCTTTAGCTGCCCGCCCTGATCCCACCCTTGAATGGGTCGGTGAGTATGAAGCGAACACAACTTTCGGGGGACCAGATGGTATCCGTGAACGATCCGTCGCAGGAAAGGGAAACCCTCCTCAGGAGGCGGAAGCTGCTGAAGAACCAGATCGGCTCTCACAACAGGGAGTTCAACAGCATGGCCATGCTCGTGAAGGCGAGAGACCCCTATGGTGGCAAAGCTCTCAAATACCTCAAAGGATCGGTGCCGCGGGTCAGCACAGTTTCATGGATGCAGATACTGAAGACCCTCTCTCTGGACGGGCTCTGTCATTGCCTTCTCAGGGTGCCGCGGCATGACAAGTATTTGAGAAAGGCAATTATATGCCTCATAGCGATTAAGAGATTGGAGCAGCTTGACAAGAGGGTCGCGACACTTCTCAGCCAACTGCAGGATCCTCTGGTGGCGGCAGTTCATTCACGAAACTGAGCAGGCAATAGGTGCAAGACGGCCGACCCGGTCACTCCGGGACGGCGGTGCGACGTGCGCCGCTGAGATGACGGCCCCTGAGGCCTCCGGCTGTGCCTTTCTTAATCTCCCATGGAAAGTGACTGATACCTGAAAGGAGGGACATCTGCCATGTACCACCACGGAGCGACGCTTTCAGCCAGCCATGACCCCTTTGCCGGGGAGTTCCCTGCTTCCGTTGAGAGTCTCCTGGACGAGACGCTGAAGAGGATAGAAGGCAGACGCCGGGAACAGGAACGCAGGATGATAGCGACGGTGCACGACTATGCCGTGCGAAAGCTCGAATCTGAGATGAGGCGGTTTGACGCGGGGTCGGCAGCAACCGCAGGGTCTGAAAAAGAACGACAGCAATGCAAGCGGGCGGCCACAGCGAGATGCGAGTGGCCGTGAGGACAGTCCCGTGAGGGGGCACTGCACTCAATAAAACCTGAGGGCACTTCTCCAATAATCGTCAAGCCTTTCCTGCAGTTCACCGAGTTTGGTTCTCACCGCTTCCCGCGAATGGTGGTATTTCCTGATCCAATCAGCCTTCCGGGTGAACTCATTCGGTATGTGCCCTGACCGTTTCATCCCATTGATTATGTCGTCTGCATCCCCTTCGCCACAGTTATCAAACCGTATCTTTCTCCCGAAGATGATCTTCCCGTGTATACATTGGTGCGGCTCTATGATTTCCCTCGCTCCGGGGAACGTCTTCTTCGCGTAATCCGCAAGGTCATCCGCCTCTTCGTTGTCTTTCACCAAGCCGTCGTAATCGATGATAAGCCCCCACTTTTGCGACGGTAGCAGGTATTTCTCGATTGTCCTCAGAGCGTCTGAAATCCTTTTGCGGGAGTAAGGATCCTCGCTGAGGGGCGAGAATCTTCCAGGCGGAAGCCCGTCTGCGTGGCACCTGCCGACGTATAGCACGAGTTCACAGTAGCGTTTCACGGTTTCAGCAGGCGCTTAACGGAGTCTGCCGCATGCGCCACTCCTACAACATTTTTGTTATCTGCACCGATACATCCATGTCATGCCATATTCTGTTCCCCGTGCCGTCGCCGTGCGAGGAGCAGCGCCTGGCCGGCATCGGGCGTAAACCCGTCGGCACCGAGTTTATGCCCGCGTGCATGACGTTGAATACATTGGCTGTCGTCACGATCCACGCAGTCGCAATGCAGGATCCTTGCGGAGCGCCCAAAAATATATAATCCTCTCACCAAGCCAGTTGAGTCAAGGTGGTGGTGGCGAAGAGACATTCCGAGTAGTATTAACGGTCTCAGAATGATACGTGCAGTGTTCGTCCTTTACTTGTCATGCCCGAAGTTCTCAGTCGGGCATCCAGAGGCGATAACTCACTGGATTCCCGCCAAAGGCATGCGGGAATGACCCCCCGCAAAGATGTGCGGACTATTATGAGACCCTTAATAAGTTCGCCTGAAGCCGGATCCAGTAATTCACGTGATAGCGCTTCCTCTTGGATTTCGTTCTACAGAAACTGGATGAGCAGCATGACGTTCAGAAACGACACGATCCCGGCGGTGCTCCAGAGGAGGACTTTCTCTGATCTCCGGTTGGCGAACTTCCCCATGACATTCCCGGATGAGGTGAGGGAGACGAGGGCGAAGATCGTCCAGGGCAGTTGGATGCTCAGGACTATCTGGCTCCAGATGATGCCGCGAAAGGGATCGCTGAGAAGAAAGACGGCGAGCAGGGCACCTGCCATGGTGATTATGACACCAATCCGGGAATGGCTGTCGTTCAGGTCAAATGGCTCCATGAAGATGCCGGCGAAGATGCTCCCGCCGGCCATCGCCGCCGTTATGGACGACGAGAACCCTGCGAGGACAAGGGCAATGGCAAATACCATGGCGGCCCCGTTTCCAAGAAGGGGACGGAGCGTTGCCTCAGCCTGGGGCAATTCAGTCACGGTGATGTTGTTCGCATGGAAGACCGAGGCAGCGACCAGAATCATCGCGCTGTTGATTGCCCATCCGACGACCATGGCAAAGAGGGTGTCGAAGAACTCGTACTTGAGCTGCTTTTGAATTACCTCCTCGCCTTCGAGGTTCCACTGCCTGCTCTGGATGACCTCGGAATGCAGGAAGATGTTGTGCGGCATGACTACGGCGCCGAGCACGCTCATGATGATCGGCAGAGACCCTTGCGGCATGGACGGCAGGACCCAACCAACGGCTCCGCTTGTCCAGTCGAGGTGGACAAGGCTCAGTTCGAAGAGAAATGCGAGCCCGATGAGTGAGACGAAGCCGATGATCCATCGCTCGAGCCGCTTGTAACTGTTCGAGAAGAGCATGAAGGCAGAACTCAGAGCTGCGAGCAGGACGCCGATGCCGAGGGGCAAGCCAAAGAGCATGTTGAGACCGATAGCGGCTCCGAGTATCTCTGCGAGGGCTGTGGAAACAGCGGCTGCCATTGCGGAGGAAAGGAAGAGCCTGCTCTTCCATGGGCTGAAGTGCTTGGTCGATGCCTCCGAGAGGCAGAGGCCCGTGGCGATGCCGAGATGGGCTGCATTGTGCTGGATCAGTATGAGCATGAGGGTCGAGAGGGTAACCATCCAGAGGAGGGCGTAGCCGTAGTCGGCACCGGCAGCGACGTTTGCCGCCCAATTGCCGGGGTCTATGAAGCC